>CAZMGX010000614.1:851-2482 GCA_964565915.1 uncultured Gemmatimonas sp. | reverse complement strand
GTGTTGATCGGCGTGTTGCCGTTCTTCCACATCTACGGCATGGTCGTGATCATGGGGGCCGGGCTCGTGTCGGGGGCAACGATCGTGACGCTCCCGCGCTTTGACCTGGAGACGTTTCTGCGGGTCCTGCAGGACCATCGCGTCACATACGCCAACGTCGTGCCTCCCATCCTGTTGGCGCTTGCCAAGCACCCTATGGTTGCCAGCTACGATCTGAGCGCGCTGCGGACCCTGTTCAGTGGGGCCGCACCATTGGGCGCCGATCTGTCCAACGCGGTGGCGACACGACTGGGTGCGCGCGTGCGTCAGGGGTACGGCCTCACCGAGACAAGCCCGGTCACGCACTTCCATCCGCTCGAAAGCGAGATCGTGATTGGGTCATCGGTCGGCCCCGCCGTCCCCAACACGCAGTGCCGGATCGTCGATCCAATAACGGAGTTGGACGTGCCCGCTGGCGAGCGCGGGGAGCTGTGGATTCATGGTCCACAGGTGATGAAGGGCTACTTCAACAAGCCGGAAGCGACCGCCGCCTGCCTCGGCACCGATGGATGGTTCCGCACCGGCGACATCGCTGTGGTCGACGAACGCGGCTGGTTCTCGATCGTTGACCGCGTGAAGGAGCTGATCAAGTACAAGGGACTGCAGGTGGCACCCGCGGAACTCGAGGCGGTGCTGCTCTCCCATCCGGCCATCGCGGACGCGGCGGTGATTCCGGTGCCCGATGACGAGGCCGGCGAAGTGCCCAAAGCCTTCGTCGTGGTGCGCTCGCCGCTGTCGGCTGACGAGGTGATGGCGTACGTCGCCGAACGCGTGTCGCCGTACAAGAAGGTCCGGAAGGTGGAATTCGTCGAGTCGATCCCGAAGTCACCGTCCGGCAAGATCCTGCGCCGCCTGCTCGTCGATCGAGAACGCGCCGCCGCGTCGTAGCGCTTCTCGTTACTCTCTACTCGCTACTCCGTACTCGTTACTCCGTACTCGCGGTTGCTCCCTGCTCCTTACTCATTTCTCCCTACTCCCGTGTCCTTAGGCATCGGCTTTATCGGCTCCGGCTTCAACGCCCGTTTTCACATGCTCGGCATGCGCCACGTGCGCGACTGCGAAGTGCTGGGTGTCTGGAGTCCCAACGCGAAAAACGCGGCGTCGGCGGCAAAGTATGCGCGCGAACTCGATGTGGGCGCCTGCAAGGCGTACAAGTCCATCACCGACATGGTTGCCGACCCGTCGATCGATGCCATCTGGCTGAACGGACCCAACCAGGCGCGCATCGAAAACGTGGAAGAGATCTGCGACGCCGTCACGAGCGGAAAGGGGACCCTCAAGGGCATTGCGTGCGAAAAGCCGCTGGCGCGATCGGTCAGTGAGGCCAAACAGGTGCTGAAGCTGGTCGAAAAGGCCGGCATCATGCACGGGTATCTCGAGAACCAGTACTTCTCACCGCAAGTGAGCGTCGGGCACAATCTGATCTGGAAGCGAGGGGCAGCGACCACCGGCAATCCCTATCTGGCGCGTGCGGCCGAGGAGCACAGTGGCCCGCACATGCCCTGGTTCTGGAATGGGCAGCAGCAAGGCGGCGGTGTGTTGAACGACATGATGTGCCACTCCATCCTCGTGGTGCGTCAGCTGCTGTGCCC
>CAZMGX010000614.1:0-841 GCA_964565915.1 uncultured Gemmatimonas sp. | reverse complement strand
GGCGCGGCGCTCTCCACGCTGGTCCCGAAACGCGTGACGGGGCACATCGCATCGCTCAAGTGGTCGCGCAAGGAGTACGCGGCGCAGCTCAAGAAGACGATGGGCGTCGACTATCTCAAGACGCCGTCCGAAGATTTCGCCAGCGTCAACATCGAGTTCGAGACGCCGGACGGGCGTATTGCCATCGGAGAAGCCACGACGAGCTGGAGTTTCGTCGGACCCGGTCTCCGGCTCTCGGCCGAACTGCTCGGTCCGGAGTATTCGATGAAGTGGAACACCCTCGAATCCGGGCTCGATCTGTTTTTCTCGCGCGCGGTGAAGGGCAAGACGGGCGAAGATCTCGTCGAGAAGCAGAACGCCGAGGTTGGGCAGATGCCGGTCGTCGTGAATGAGGCAATCGCCTACGGCTACGAGGCCGAGGATCGGCACTTCGTGCGTGCGTTTCTGGGCAAGGAGAAACCGTTGCTCACCTTCCATGACGGGTTGGACGTGGTGCGACTGCTCATGACCGCGTACATGAGTGCGGAGCAGGGCAAGACGATCGAATTCCCACCGCGGAACATCGACAAGTTCGTGCCTCAGGTGGCGCAGGGAACGTGGAAGCCGCGGTAAGCGCGTCTTCGCACTCGAACCGCCGGCGCAGCGCTGTCGTGCGCGGCACCGTCGTCGTCGCCGCGCTCTTGGCGCTGACAGCGGCCGCGCCGCGCACGCAGGACCTCGTGGATCCGGTCATGGTGGCCAGGATTCGCGAGGAGGGGCTGCAACGGTCGCAGGTGATGGAGTTCGAGTCCTACATCGCCGATGTGCTCGGCGCCCGTCTCACGTTGTCGCGCGACATGCA
>CAZMGX010000613.1:0-2508 GCA_964565915.1 uncultured Gemmatimonas sp. | reverse complement strand
AACGGAACACGACGAGACCGATCAGCAACATCACGCCGACAAACTGCAGGAACCGGATCGCAACGTACGCCGGCGATTCCACCCCGAACGGCTGCACCAATCCCGCGCCGTCGACCTGGGTCAGCACGTCGCCGAAATCGGCGCGTGATCCCTACCTGGCGGGTGGCTTGGGCGACGGACCGGCGCCCGAGGGCGCCACGACGAGGAACGTGAACTCGCCGCGCATCGGATGTCCGTCGGCGCCGGCCGCCTGCCATTTGGCCGTATAGCGACCGGGCTTGAGCGCGACCGTCACACGCGCGGTCAGCGTTTTCGGGTCGCCCTCGGCGGCTTTCGTGGCCTCCAACGGGATCGCGCGCTGCGCCGCATCGATCAGCGTCAGCTTGCTGAGCGACAGCGTAAGCGCCTCGTTGAAGGTGGCCGAAATCATCGTCGGCGACTGCTCCACGCTGGCGTTGGCGGCCGGCGAGGCGCTCACGAGTTTCGGATGCGCTACGGCGGCGCGAACCGGGAGTGCGACACCCAGCAGACAGGCGAACAACACGGCAACCCGAACAGACATGCAGGACTCGGCGTGGAGGAAGACCAACTTGCGTTTACAGACCGTAAAATAGATCCTCGGCCGATTTCTGCAACCCGTCGACATCCTGCCTTGACGGATCAGGCACGACGCTGCTTTGTTCGGGGAGTGCCTACGCGTCGGCGGCGAGCCCGCATCTCCTGGTGGTTGTTGCTGCTTGGCGTCCTGTGGGCGCCGGGCAGCGCCGTTGCGCACGGCGTAGCGCACCACCGTCAGGCCGGGCAACGCGCGGCGCACGAACGGGCCGAGATCGGCCAGCTCGTGGCGCACGCTACCTCGGAGCTGATGGCCCTCGAAGCGGCCGATCACCACGGCGATCACGATGACCTGCCGCTGCACGACGGCCTGCCCTCGCGTGCCGACTCCGTGCTGGAGATGCCGTCTCGCGTGGTCATGCCGTCGCCCGCGTACGTCGAGACCGGTGTCGGCGAGACCCTGTCCGCCTTCGCCGCCCGTCCGCGAGTTGTCCGGGACACCGGCCCTCCCCCGCAATTGCGGGCCCCGCCAACGGTCTGAACGAAGCCGCTGCTCGTGCGCTGTGGAATGCGCGAGCGGTGCGTTGCGTTGTCTGTCCTGACAGGCGTCGGGCAACGGTCGGACTCTTCCGAGTGCCGACCCGCCCCGACCACACCGCTGGTATCTCCGTGACATCCCATTGGCACCAGAATCCGACGCCACGCGATCGCGTGCTCGGCTTCATGTCGACATACCGTCGACCCCTCCCCGACGCGTCATGTTAGACGCCGTCATTCTCTTCTCGATTCGGCGGAAGCTGATCATCGGGCTGATGACCCTGGCGCTGGTCGCGTGGGGTTCATACTCGCTCACGCGCCTGCCGATCGATGCCGTCCCCGACATCACCGACAACCAGGTGATGGTCATCACGCAGGCGCCGAGACTGGCCGCGCAGGAGGTCGAGCAACTCGTCACGTTCCCGGTGGAACAGGGCATGGTCAGCATCCCTGACATCAAGGAAATGCGCTCGTTCTCCCGATTCGGATTGTCGATCGTGACCATCGTCTTCGAGGAGGACGTCGACCTCTACTGGGCGCGCCAGCAGGTGCAGGAGCGCCTGAGCGTGGCGGCGAAGGTCATCCCGGAGTCGATCGGCACGCCCGAAATGGCGCCGGTCACCACTGGCCTCGGCGAGATCTACCAGTACGAGATTCACGCCGAGAAGGGGTACGAGGATCGCTACTCGTCTACCGATCTGCGCACCATTCAGGACTGGATCATCAAGCGGCAGCTGCTCGGCACGCCTGGCGTCGCCGAGGTGAGCGGCTTTGGCGGCGTCGTGAAGCAGTACGAAATCGCGGTGGACCCCGACCGGATGCGCAGCCAGGGCGTGACGATCACGGATGTGTTCACCGCTCTCGAAGCGAACAACCAGAACACCGGCGGCGCTTACATCGATCGGAATGCCAGCGCGTACTTCATCCGCAGCGAGGGCTTCGTGAAGTCGATCGACGACATCGCGCGTATCGTGGTCCGCTCGTCGCCGGGCGGTGCGCCGCTGTTGATCCGTGACGTGGCCACGGTCCGATTCGGGCACGGCGTGCGCTACGGTGCGGCCACGCGCAACGGCGAAGGCGAGGTGGTCACGGGCATCGTCATGATGCTCAAGGGGGCCAATTCCTCGCAGGTGATCACGGCGGTGAAAGATCGGATCGAGCAGATCAAGACCACGCTGCCGGAAGGTGTGACGATCGGTGCGTTCCTTGATCGCAAGAAACTCGTCGACAGTGCGATCGGTACGGTCACCACGAATCTGGCCGAAGGCGCGCTGATCGTGCTGTTCGTGCTGGTGCTCTTCCTCGGCAATCTGCGCGGTGGGCTGGTGGTCGCGTCAGTGATTCCGCTGTCGATGTTGTTCGCGGTTTCGCTCATGAATCTGTTCAAGGTCTCTGGCAACCTGATGAGTCTCGGCG
>CAZMGX010000612.1:0-2511 GCA_964565915.1 uncultured Gemmatimonas sp. | reverse complement strand
CGACGTCGGCGATGCCGGGATCGTCCACGCACCGGTCAATGAGTCGCGCATGCCCGGCGTCGGGTACGTAGCCGACCTGTCGCACACCCACCCGCTGCAGGTGCGCGAACACGAGATCGGGCCACGTCTCGGCGTACTCCTTGTTTATTTCCATGCACCCCTGCGCTCTGCGCGGTCCAGCGCCTGACCGCTTGTTCACCGCGACCCGTACCATGCACGTTCGTCTCACGAATCTACGTCGCACCGGCGTTGTCGCGGCGATCGCGATCGCCTGTGTGGCCCTCGCCGCCACGGTGCCCGGATCGACGACGGCAAATGCCGCGGTCGCGCGCGACACGCTGGCCGCGCTCGACCCCATCGCGCGCCTGCAGAGACAGCTCGAATCGGGTGAGATAAAGCTGGCGCACGATTCCGCGCATGGCTACTTGCCAGCGCTGCTGCGCGCCCTCGACATCCCGGTCTCCTCGCAAGGGCTGGTCTTTTCCCGCACCGGCCTGCAAACCGACAAGATCACGCCGTGGTCGCCCCGCGCGCTGTACTTCAACGACGACGTGTATGTCGGCTTCGTGCAGGAGAGTCACTTTCTCGAAATCGCCGCGATACATCCGACGCGCGGAGCCGTGTTTTACACCCTCAGTCAGGAGTCGCGTCCCACTCCCCGATTCAACCGGGAAACCACCACGTGCCTGATGTGCCATCAGTCGCGCGCCGCGACGGGCGGTGTCCCAGGCCTTATGGTGCTGTCGACCATCGCGGATCGATTCGGTTACCCCATCGTCGGAGCGCACGACGGAACCACCACCGACGCGACGCCGGTTCGCCAGCGATTCGGAGGCTGGTACGTCACTGGCTCACACGGTGACTCCAGTGCACGCACGACGGCCGGTCACTCGGGGAACGTGTACTCGCCGAAACTGGGTCACGAGATCTACGACAAGCCCGCGTACCGCACCCAGATCACGCTCACCACGCAGAGCGGTCGTCGCGATCTCTCGGATCACTTCGACGCGTCACCGTACCTGAGCGGGCAGAGCGACATTGTCGCTCTCATGGTGCTCGTTCACCAGACCACGGTGCACAACCTGCTCACCGCCGTACACGAGGCGTCGGCCGAGGTGATGGTGACCGGCAGCCTCACGTCGATGCCCGACGTCTATGCCCAGCCGGAGCGCCCAACCGGTCCGCAGGTGCGGCTGCAGGGCGCGATCGATCGACTGCTGCGCGCGATGCTCTTCGCCGATGAAGCGCCGTTGTTGGGAGCGATGCGTGGCACCACCACGTTCCGCGAAGACTTTGCGGCGCGCGGACCCCGCGATCACCTGGGTCGGTCCCTTCGCGAGTTCGATCTCGAAACCCGGTTGTTCAAGTATCCGCTCAGCTTCCTGATCTACTCGGAGAGCTTCGATGCGTTGCCGCCCATTGCCCGGAGGGAGGTATATCGCCGACTGCACGCCGCGCTGAAGGGCATCGAACCAATAGTGCCTCCTGACCGACTGTCAGCGGCCGATCGAGCGGCCATTCGGGACATCCTGATGGAAACCAAACCGGAGTTTGCTGCCGCTTCCCCGCGGTGAGCGCGCCGCTACTTCCCGATACGCACGAAGGCCGATCGCTGGCGACCGGCCACTCGGAACGATAGGACCGGCGCGCCGCGCTCACCGTTCGGACCGGACCCGTTCGTCGTTCGCGCGGCGGCCGCTCGCCAGAAAATGAGGTCCTGCACCAGCGAGTCTCCACGGATTTCGCTGCGGCTCTCGATGACCTGATCACCAACCTGGAACACGCCGACCAGCATACCGCCGGTCCAGGTCTCGTCGATCAGGATGCCGTTGTTCTCATCGGTCACGTACCGACCCGCAGCGGCATCCACCGTGCGAAGCGTATAGTCCTTCACGCCGCGGGTCGTGTCGCTGTTGTAGACGTGTCGCATCCGGTACGCACCTGGTTCGCTGCTGCGCGCAATGGTGAGGACCACGGGTACCGTGAGCTTGACGCTGTCGGCTCCACCGTAATTGGTGAGCGTGCCCCGCCACGTGCCGACCCACGACTCCGGAAATCCCTTCGTCTGCGCGCACAGCGGCGCGTGCGGGACTGCAAAACACAACAGCAGCGCGGCCCAGCGGCTTCGGAACCTGTGCGGTCGAAAGGGGGCGAGAGTATCAGATCGAGTCACCGGCGTAGTCATCCATGGAAGCAAGTCTTCTCCGGTCCCATCGGTGGCACACGGAGCGATTCGCGCCCGTTCGCGTCATCCGCGTCAGGCAGTTGTTTGGCCAGCGATGTTTGATCTCGGTACCAGGACGGCGGCCCGTGACGTTGTGCAGACATCCGGAGTTGCATCGTATGCACGAATCTGGCAAGTATGCTCACCCGTTGCGGTGGCAGCTGTGGCGGATGGTCGCGATGACCGGCGTTGTTGGAGCCGGCGTTGCGTGTCGTGGGCCGGAACCCGCCGCCGACGTGACCCGGCGCCAAGTCGGTGACACGCTCTTCGTGGAGTCACCCGCTGAC
>CAZMGX010000611.1:0-2523 GCA_964565915.1 uncultured Gemmatimonas sp. | reverse complement strand
GGGCGCGGCGGGCGGTTGCGGAGCGACAGGCGTGGTCGGGGCGGCGGGAGTGGGGGGAGTGACTGCCGATCCGCCAATGATATCGCGGTGCCCTCGTCGATGCACGCGCAGGGTGTAGGGGTTCCGCTGACGCGATAGGCGAGACGCTCAGACCATGATTCCAGCATGGCGCCTCCGGTCACCGCCTCTACCCGGGTCGACGAATGCGTTTCGCCCTGATCGCACTGATCCTGTGTCACGCGCTCATTCACCTTCTCGGCTTCGTCAAGGCGTTCGGCTTGGCCGAGGTGGCAGCGCTGCGGCAGCCGATCGGCCTGCTGGCCGGTGGGCTGTGGCTGCTGGCCGCTCTCCTGCTGATGGCTTCGGCGGCGCTGTTCGCGGTTGGACAGCCGCGATGGTGGTGGGTGGCGGGCGCCGGGGTCGTGCTTTCGCAGAGCCTGATCGCGGGGGCGTGGGCGGACGCCCGCTTCGGGACGGTCGCAAACGTTCTCATCGCCGTGCCGGTCGTGCTGGCGTTGGCCGACCTCCGATCCGGCAGCCTGCGGTCGGAGTACCGCCGGGCGGTCTCAAGACTGGTCGCGGCGTCCCCGGCGGTGGGGCAGGCGATGGTCACCGAGGGTGATCTCGAGCGGGTGCCGCCGCTGGTCCGCGGCTACCTCACGCGAAGCGGCGTCGTGGGGAAACCACGCGTCGTGAATTTTCGCGCGACGTTTCAGGCCAAAATGAAGAATGGCCGTGACGCACCATGGATGTCGGCGACCGCCGAGATGTACGAGTTCTTCGATCCGATGGCGCGACTGTTCTACATGAAGGCAGCTCGCGGCGGGATTCCGTTTGCCGTGTTCCACCAGTACGTGGGCAACGATGCCAGCATGCGGGTGCGCATCGCGGGGATCTGGCCGATGGTGAACGCGACCGGGCCGACGATGACACAGAGCGAGACGGTCACCCTGCTGAACGACATGTGTTTCCTGGCGCCGGCCACGTTGCTCAGTGCTTCCATCACGTGGACCCCGATCGATGCATCGCAGGTCCGAGCGGAGTTCACCAACGGAGGGCACACGATCTCCGCCATCCTGATGTTCGATACGCAGGGCGATCTCGTGAACTTCCGGTCGGAAGATCGCCACCAGTTCGACGGCACGGTCGACAAACAACTGCCATGGTTGACCCCCGTGTCGGGGTATCGCGATTTCGGCGGCATCCGACTCGCGGAGATTGGGGAGGCGCAGTGGCTCGAGGCGGACGGCGCGTGGACGTACGGCCGCTTCGTACTGCAGCGGATCGACTACAACGTCCTCGCGCCGTAGCGCCGACGTGAATCCTCGCGGTGTGTTCGCCGGTACTATTGGGGATGCCCGCCTGTACCCGCCTGTCCGCAATCGTCGTTCTGTCTCAGCAACCCGTGCCGTTACGCCGAGGCGTGTGGCGGCCGGCCTTCCTTCTGGTCACCCTCGTGCTGCTGTCGGCGTGTGCCAGCCTTGGTCGCTCGACGCCGAGAGCCGCGATACCGGCGCGACGACTGGTGCTGGCGCTCGACGGCATCGACTACCGCGATGTAATGGCGGCTCGCGAGCGCGGGCTGTTCCGCCAATTTCGTGAGCCGAGTCGCCTCATCTCGACGTTCCCGTCGATCAGCGACATCGCCTGGCACGAGATCTTCAACGTACAGCCGCCTCGCGGTTACCAGCGCATCTACTACAGCACGGCCTACAACGATGTGCTGGGGACGCCACTGGATGCCATTCGCCCGATCGAGTTCGAGGATCGGATGGACATGGCCTTCGGCGCGAAATTCCACCACCTCAGTGCGTACGTGGCGTCGAACACCGTCGCACGCCGTGAAGTCGATGTGGCCGTGCGCGACTTCTTCAAGTTCGGCGACCGCCGGACCGTGTACGTCTACAACGTCGGCCCGGACGCCTTGCAGCACACCCGCGGTGATCTGGACCGCTATCTGCGTCACCTCGACCAGCGACTGAACGACCTGCAGGCGATCTATCGCGAGCGCACCGGCCATTCGCTGGAGATCGTGGTCCTGTCGGATCACGGCCACAACCGCGGCGTGAACGCGAAGTTCCTCGCGGTGACGCGCGGATTGGAAGCGCATGGATTTCGTGCCGCAAGCCAGCTGCGCGCGCCAACCGATGTCGCGTTCAGCGTCGATGGGGTGACGACCGGGTTCGGCGTCTTTGCGGCACCGGAGTCGGTCGAGGCGGTCTCGCGCATCCTGCTCGACATGGAGGGTGTGGACGTGGTGTCGACGCGACTGACCGACAGCACGTTCCTGGTGCGACGTGACACGCTGTCGGCGCGCCTCGAGCGCCAGAGGACGGCGATGGGACTGCGCTATCGATACGTCCCCCTCGTCGGCGATCCGTTGCGTCTTGTGCCGGTCATCGATCGGATGGCGATGGCCGGCGTGAGCGTCGACGGATTCGCCGACTCGCGCGCATGGGTTCAGTACTCCGCCACATCAGACTATCCAGCTGCCGTCGAGCGGATCGTACGCGGGCACACGTC
>CAZMGX010000610.1:0-2535 GCA_964565915.1 uncultured Gemmatimonas sp. | reverse complement strand
GGTCCCGCCGGGGCCGTCTAGCTTCCGGTGCTCTCGCCGATTCATCGCCACATCTGCCACCTGTCGCCATGCCGCTTACGCTGCAGTTATCGCATCAGTCGCCCGCTGACGTGGACACCCCGCTCCTGGCCATCGTGTTTGGAGCCTCACCGGGATTGCCCGGCGAGCTTGCCGCGCTCGACGAGGCCCTCGGCGGCGCCCTGTCACGGACGTTGGCGCGTCGCGATTTTCGCGGTGGGCGCGACGAAACGTTGTTGCTCGTCGGGGGCGAGCGTGGCGTTCAACGGGTGTTGTTGGTCGGTCGTGGACCGGCGGCGCTGACACGGGCCACCGCGCGTCGGGCGGCCGCCGTGGCCGCCCGGTTCGCCACGCGACTGGGTACGGCCGGCATGCACCTGATGGTGCCCGACATCACGGACGACGCCATCGAGGGTTTGGCGCTCGGGGCGGCCGCCGGGAGCTGGGAGTACGCGGACCTGCGCACCCCGCCGAAGGAGTCCGAGCGTCGCGCCCCGTTGGCAGTAGCCACGATTCTGGCCCCGGACACGGACGCGGCCCGATCCGCCTTTGCGGCCGGCAGCGCCGTCGCGGAAGGGCAGGCCATTGCCAAGCGACTCGGGCAAATGCCGGGCAACTATTGCACGCCGGACACCTTCGTCGAGGTGGGCCGCGAGATCGCGGAGCGACATGGGATGGCCATCACGGTTCTCGGTCGCGCGGATATGGAGCGCGAAGGCATGGGGTCGTTTCTTTGCGTGGCGCAGGCCACCCCTGAGGAACCACGTCTGGTGGCGCTGGAGTATCGGGGCGGTACGCCGGACCAGCGACCCGTCGTTCTCATCGGGAAGGGACTGTGCTTTGACACGGGCGGCGTCTCGATCAAGCCCGCGCCGGACATGGAGTGGATGAAGTTCGACATGTCCGGAGCGGGTGGGGTGATGGGCGCAATGGAGGCCATCGGTCGACTGCGTCTGCCAATCAACGTCGTGGGCATCATCGGATCGACGACCAACATGGTGTCCGGCACGGCAGTCAAGCCGGGCGATGTGGTGCGGGCCTCGAATGGGAAGACCATCGAGGTCATCAACACGGACGCCGAAGGGCGTCTGGTCCTTGCCGATCTGCTCGTGTTCGCGAAGCGCTTCAATCCCGCGATCGCGATCGATGCCGCCACCCTCACCGGGGCGATCGTCATCGGCCTCGGTCACAATGCCGTCGGCGTGTTCGGCGCGGAACGCAGCGCCGTCGATGAGGTACTGGCTGCAGGTGAACGTGCCGGAGAGCCCGGCTGGCCGATGCCGCTCTGGGATGAGTACAAGGAGCAGATCAAGTCGGACGTCGCGGACCTTCGAAACACCGGAGGTCGCGCCGCCGGATCGATCACGGCTGCGTTGTTCCTCAAGGAATTCGTGGACGACTATCCGTGGGTGCACCTCGACGTCGCAGGCACGGCCTACTCGCAGACCGACCTGGGCTGGATTCCGAAGGGCCCAACGGGCACACCCGTCGGGACGTTCGTGGAAATCGTTCGCGCGCGCGCCCGTTGACCCTGCGCGCGACGCTCACGGCGTTGGCAGGTGCCTTGAGCCTGCTGGCGCTTCCGTTTGGACCCGTTCGCGCGCAGGTGCGTACGGACAGCACCCGACCGCCTGTTGCCGACACGGCGAAGGCGCGGCGTGCGGTCGAGGACAGCGTGCGCGATGCCCTCGCGCAGGCGCGCGTCGACAGCGTGTACCGCGCGCGGCTTGCGGACACGATCAAGGCGCCGCTGGCGCACTTCGAGCGTCCTGATCAGCCCGAGCTCAGCGAACGGCTGGTCCTGTCGCGCACCGAAATCCTGTCCTCCGGTGCGGTAACGCTCGCCGACTTGCTCGATCGCGTGCCGGGCGTCACCACGTATCGATCGCGCTGGTTGGCCGGTGTGCACACCGCCGCATTCAACGGGGACTTCGCGCGCGTGCGCGTGTTCTTCGATGGCGTCGAGCGCGACCCGATCGAGGCCCGCAACGGTGGCGTGCTCGACTTGACCGACGTCCCGATCTGGACCCTCGACGAGATTGCCATCGAGCGCGTCGCGGGTGAGGTCCGTATCTGGCTGCGCGGCTGGACGGTGCGTCGCACCACGGCGTACACGCGCGTCGACATTGTGACCGGCGACCTGAATACGAATGGCTTCCGTGGCTTGTTTGCCAAGCGATTCGGCAACGGGCTTTCGCTCCAGTTCGTGGGGCAACAGATGGCGACGCAGTCTGGACGGGTCTCGGCCTTCACGACGAGCGAAACGGATCGCGGCGCGGGCGACGGCGACGTGAAATTCGTCGACATGCGCCTGGGCTGGGCGCGCGGCAAGTTCACTGTGGATGTCCATGGCATCGCCAACTCGCGCGTGCGCGACGGACAGGCAGCACGTGACACGTTCACCAACCTGCCCGCGTATCGAGGGTCGCGGCGAGAGGGTTATGCGCGCGTCGCGTATGGCGATTCCGCGAAGGGGCTCTGGTCACAAGTGCTCGTCGGTGCGTTGACGACGCGGCT
>CAZMGX010000609.1:0-2537 GCA_964565915.1 uncultured Gemmatimonas sp. | reverse complement strand
GGAGGGATCCTCAACACCATTGTAGGTGCTCAGCTCCGCAAGTTGCTGTCGCTATCAGCCACGACAAAGATCTGGACGCGTCGAGTTGAACGAATTCGCGAAGACTACGACGAAGGTGCGAACAGCCTTCCGGCGAACTACGACCCCATCGGACAGTACACGGTTTCCGCCGGTGCCTACGCCGTATCGGGCGTCACGCACGGTTACGGTGCCGTGGGCCGCGTCTTCACACCGACATACCCGGTCGCGACGTTCTGGGGCAACGGGAGTGGCACGATCACCGACCTGCTCTCGACGCCCATAGATATTGCGGCGTACAAAGCCGGAGTCGATCACGACCTCGTTTGCTGCTGCGAGATTGCGCCGGGCACGCCCGGTACCGTGGTGGTTCGCCTGTGGGTTGATGGCGTTCTGGTCGCCCATGCCTCCATCTCGCAAACGCTGCCGGCGGCCTTCACTCAAGTCCAGATCATCCCGACCTTCTCGCTGCATGCTGGCAACATCGGCAAGATTCTCACGCGGCTGATCGAAGTCTACGACGACGCGACCGTTCCAGACCCCTACGGCCTCGGTCCATAGTTCACAGGGTGCGAGACTCGCACCCGCTCGCGCGTCGCGGCTCGGCATCGGGACCCATCGTTCCGGCATGCCTGACGTCGAACTCTCCGCGCGGCGTCGCCGCATGGCGCCATGTCGCACCTAGTCGCACTCTGGGCCTTCGCGAAGAGCGTGCCGCGGGTGGCGTACGCGGTGCTGCTTGGTGCGGGCCTGCTGTACTGGGCGCACTCGACGATTCAAGGCAAGATCACCGACGCGTACGCGCGCGGCCGGGCGTTTGAACGGGATAAGGCCAGCGTGAACGGTGCGTTGATCGAGGCCTCGATTGCCGCTCGCGCTGCATCGCTCGCACGCGTCGATACGGTGTTCCGCTATGTGAAGTCCCAAGCAAGCACCGTGGACCGCCACGCGACCGCGGCGGCGACGCTTGCTCGACAACTGCCGGCCGAGATAGCCGCACTGCCCGCGATCGTCGAACTGCGGGCGGCGGTCTTCGCCACGGAGTCCGCCGTAAAGGTGCTCAAGGACAGCATCAAGACGCTCGACGAGCGCATAGTCGACGAGCGTGCCGCGAGCGCCATGGCGTTGAGTGTCCTGAAATCAGAGCTCGTGGAAGCGCGGTTGGTGAGCGCTCGACATGAACAATCGTTGGCGGAGGAGAAGGCGCGCCCCAAGCGCACCGTCAAAGCCACCGTCGTCACTGCGATGATCGGCGCCGCCATCGCCGAATCGATCCGCTTCGGAATCTCACTCGTTCGGAGGTAGCCAATGCCAGGAAAACCGTCTCCCGAAATGCTGAAGCGCGGCCCACTCGCGTACCTCGGCTGTGTGCTCATCATCGCGTGCGTCCTCACCGGAATCGCCTTCGCATGGCGGCGCGCCGGCGCGGCCGAGCCCGCGCAGCGCATCACCACGTCGTCGCTCCGTATTCTGCAGCAGACGGCCGATAGCGCGATCGTTGTTGTGCGGTGGACGCAGTCGAATGCCGACACGGTCCGTGTGTCGTGGTCGTATCCCGGCCTGACCGCACTGCGCGCGGCCACGGGCACGCGGCGCGCCGATACGGTGCGTCTCGGTCGCGGTACCGTCGTGCAGCAGGCTTGCCCCTCGCTCACCGCGAAACGCGGGGCGATCGTCGGTAATACCCGCTCGGCCTGCATCAACATCCCGGCGCGGCCCGCGCTGCCGACGCCGGCACCGTCGATCGGTTCGATCAGCGTCGATACCACACGGCCGCCGGTGACACCACCGCCCACCTCGGCCGCGAGCAACTTCTACATTTCGCCCGACGTGATCGCGCTGCGGAGTGGCGAGACGCGGCAGATCAATCCGCAAGTCTTTTGGGCGGGCACTCCGGGAAGCTACACGGTCTCGTGGAGCGCCACGGGCGGCACGATCAGCAACACCGGGCTCTACACGGCGGGCGCGACGGCGGGCTCATTCGTGATCGTGGCGCGCTGCAGCTGCTTCACGCGGCCGGACACCGGACTCGTCACTGTCACGACGGGCACCACGACGCCACCGGTCGATACACAGCCGACGACGCCTCCGGTGGTCACGCCGCCAACGGTCGGCTGGGCAGCGAATCTGCCGGCCGGGATGCAGTTGATTGCCGAGACTTCCTTCGAGAACTACGTCGACGGCTCGAACAACGCGGACGGCATTGAAGTCGTAAGCTGGGCGCAAAACACGGTGCAAAGCCCAACGACACACGGGGTGCGCGGTGTTGCAACGAGCGGTGGGTACGGTTCGCGCTCGATTCGCGCATGGTTCCCTGGCAACCACAAGGGGGAGGGAGTGGGGCCACTGACCATGGGCGTCGACGGGCTCAACAGCCGCGAGCATTACATGGTCACCCGGATGCGGTACAGTCCGAACTACGTCTTTCACACGAACAGTGAAAAACTGTTCTATCCGGTGCAAGCAGTCGCCGGTCAGACGTGGGGAGCGGCAACACTCAACGTCAGTTGCTGCGGACA
>CAZMGX010000608.1:0-2539 GCA_964565915.1 uncultured Gemmatimonas sp. | reverse complement strand
GGGCAACATGCTCAAGCCCATGCTCGCCCGCGGCGAACTGCGCGTGGTCGGTGCCACGACGCTCGATGAGTATCGCAAGCACGTCGAAAAGGATCCCGCGCTGGAGCGTCGCTTCCAGCCAGTGTTCATCGGCGAGCCAAGCGTGGAGAGCACCATTGCAATTCTGCGTGGACTCAAGGAACGCTACGAAGCGCATCACGGCGTGCGGATCACCGACGGCGCGGTGGTCGCGGCCGCCACGTTGTCCAACCGCTACATCGGTGATCGCTTCCTGCCGGACAAGGCGATCGACCTGATCGACGAAGCGGCGTCACGCCTACGCATCGAGATCGATTCGGTGCCGCAGGAGATCGACGAGGTCGAGCGTCGCATCGTGCAGCTCGAGATCGAACGGCAGGCCCTTCGCAAGGAAACCGACGCCGCGTCGATCGAACGCCGAGCGTCGCTCGAGCGCGAGCTCGCGGAAGCCAAGGAGAAGGCGTCGGGGATGCGCGCGCAGTGGCAACAGGAGAAGGACACGCTAGGCGCGGTGGGTCGCATCAAGCAGGAGATCGAGCAGACGCGCATTGAAGCCGAGCAGGTCACGCGAGCGGGCAATCTCAACAAGGCCGCCGAGTTGACCTATGGCACGATCCCGCAGCTCGAGCGCGCGATGAAGGAAGCCGAAGGCAAGCTGGCCAGTCATGGCGGCCGGCCGCAGTTCCTGAAGGAAGAAGTGGCGGCCGATGACATTGCGGGCGTTGTGGCCGCGTGGACCGGCATTCCGGTGTCCCGGATGCTCGAGTCGGAACGCGAGCGACTGACGAAACTCGAAGACGTGCTGTCCACGCGTGTCGTTGGACAGCGTGAAGCGGTGCGGGCGGTCTCGAATGCCGTGCGGCGGTCACGCGCCGGATTGCAAGACCCCAATCGGCCGATCGGCTCGTTCATCTTCCTTGGTCCGACCGGTGTCGGGAAAACCGAGACGGCGCGTGCGCTCGCTGAGTTCCTGTTTGACGACGAGCACGCGATGGTGCGCATCGACATGTCGGAGTACATGGAGAAGCACGCGGTTGCGCGCCTGATCGGTGCCCCGCCGGGCTACGTCGGATACGAAGAAGGCGGGCAGCTGACGGAGGCGGTGCGGCGTCGTCCGTACTCGGTGATTCTGTTCGACGAGATCGAGAAGGCGCATCCGGATGTGTTCAACATCCTGCTGCAGCTGCTCGATGATGGACGCCTCACGGACTCGCAGGGTCGGACGGTCGACTTCCGCAACGCCGTCATCATCATGACGTCGAATGTCGGCAGTCAACTGATCCTGGAACGCGGGTCCAGCGAGGACCCAGCGGACTGGAAGCGGATGGAGCAGGAGGTGCTCGGAGCGTTGCGCGGCATGTTCAAGCCCGAGTTCCTGAACCGGGTCGATGACATCGTCGTGTTCCATCCGCTTGGTCGCGGCGAGATCGATCACATCGTCGACCTGCAATTGGGCCACCTGCGCAAGCTGCTGGCCGAACGCAAGCTGACGATCGTGTTGACCGATGCGGCGCGGCACCGGCTGGCTGATGAAGGCTATGATCCCGTATTCGGCGCGCGACCGCTCAAGCGGGCAGTGCCGCGCATGCTGCAGAACCCGCTGGCGCTCGCGGTGCTGGAGGGCGGCTTCAAGGAGGGCGACATCATCGTGGCCGACGCGAGTGAGGGCAGTGACGTCCTGACATTCCGCCACGGCGACGGCAGCGAGATCGACGCGGTGAATCCATCGGCGGCCCCTGCGGCCGCATGATGGCGCGTCGCGGCGCGAGCGCCGGGAGGTGAGTGGCGCCTCGCCGCCGCTCCGCCCCGGTGAAGTCGACGCCATGGGTGCGGCGCTGGACGAAGCACGAGGGGCGGCGCGGGCAGGGGAAGTCCCTGTCGGCGCCGTCGTGCTGCGCGGCGACACGATCATCGCGCGGGCGCAGAATCGCATGCGGCGCGATCGGGATGCGACGGCCCATGCGGAAGTGCAGGCCCTTCGGCTGGCGGCTCACGCGTTGGGCGCGGAGCGGCTGACTGGGTGCACGCTGATCGTCACACTCGAGCCGTGCGCGATGTGCGCCGGCGCCATCGTGTTGTCGCGCGTCGATCGCGTGGTGTTCGGTGCGTGGGACGACAAGGCCGGGATGTGCGGGTCGGTAGGCGACCTCGTGCGGCACCCGCGACTCAATCATCGACCTGAAGTGCAGGGCGGGGTGCTCACAGACGAGTCGGCGGGGCTTCTGCGGGCATTCTTTGCTGAACGGCGAGGCGACGTATAGCCCCGCTGAGACTCACCGGCCGCCGCTAGCGATGGTCGTGACGTGACGCTTATCGCCGCCCGGCGACGGTGAGGCGAATGGCGTGGACCCGCTGTGTGAGCGGCAGCAAGACGAGCTGGGGCTCAAGGCCCTCGGCCCGAACCCAGACCTGCACGGTTTCGCCGAGGTGGTAGTTCCAGCAGCTGAAGTAGCGACCCCCGTCATCCGTCTTTCCACCGGTGGCGGTCGCGTGCCACGTCGGGACGCGGTCATTCAGCGCG
>CAZMGX010000607.1:0-2555 GCA_964565915.1 uncultured Gemmatimonas sp. | reverse complement strand
AGCCAGTACATCGGGATCAGCGTCGCGACCAGCAACAGTTTGTCGGCGAGCGGATCGAGCAAGCGACCCAGGTCGGTCACCAGGCCGCGCTGCCGCGCGAGATGGCCGTCCCAGTAGTCCGTGACGGCCGCAATCAGAAACAGCGTGAACGCGACGAGGCGCGCGGTCCAGGACGTGGTGAAGGGCAGCCACGCAATCAACGGCGTCAGGGCGATACGTCCGACGGTGATCGCGTTGGGCAGGTTCACAGACAATCCACTCCGGCAGGTGACGAACGACGATCCGACCGCAGTAGCGCCGACCACATGGGACGCGCGCTCAGGCGAGGGTCTTGAGGACCAGTTTCGAGACTGCCTTCAAGGTATCGAAGACCCCGTCGCCGGTGACACCCACGGCCTCGAAATACGGTGCCCGTTCCACCCATTCCCCCGTCGGCAGCTGGGTGACCAGAAGTTCGCCCGCCCGGAATGGATCCGCCAGTGGACGCATCCGGGCCGGATCGGTGACTTCCCACCCCGGATTGAGCATCTCCTGCAGCTCTTCCACCGGTGCGGCGTTGGGCAAGTCACGCTTGTTGTACTGCACGATGAACGGCATCCGCGTCAGGTCATACCCGTAGGCGGCCATGTTGTCGTACAGGTTCTGCATCGACTCGATGTTTGCTTCGGCCCGATCGGTCTGCGAATCCGCCACGAACACCACGCCGTCGACGCCCTTGAGGATGAGCTTGCGGCTGGCGTTGTAGTACACCTGCCCCGGCACGGTATACAGGTGAAAGCGCGTGCGAAATCCGCGAATCGTGCCGAGGTCCACCGGCAGGAAATCGAAGAACAGCGTGCGCTCGGTTTCCGTCGCCAGCGAAATCAGCTTCCCGCGTGTGCTCGGCGAGACCTTGCCGTACACATACTCGAGATTGGTGGTCTTGCCGCCCAGTCCCGGACCGTAGTACACGATCTTGCAGTTGATCTCGCGGGACGCATAGTTGATCATCGACATCGAAAACGTCCCTTACTGAAAGAGCCGGTCAATTTCGTCTTCGGCGCCGGCGAGGAATCCCGGTGGCGCCGCCTGACCCGGGCCTCCCCGGGCAAACACTCCCTCGAAGATGCGCGTCAGGTCGTCGACCGCGGACTTCATGCGCAGACGCACCAGCCCGAGCGTTGTGCGATTGTCGAACAGCACGACGAGAATGACCCGGCGTGCGATATCGGCCAGATACATCGATTCGCGCTCGCCCTGATGGAAGAGCACGCTGAAGTCGCTCTCGCCGATCAAGCGGGCCAACTGGTCGTTGGCACTGAAATCGGCTGCGGTGAGCGTGGCGAAGGCGGTCGCGTCGAAGTTGGGTGGCTCGCCGACGGTGGCGACCAACTGACCACTGCGATCGACCAGCAGCGCGCAGCGCGCCTTCGCGTCATACAAAAAGCGTTGCAGCGTAATCGTGATGGACCCGAAGTCGTCCTCGGTGAACGACCAGGTGGCAGCGCCGACAGGCATGAACGTGGGGGCGAAGGACTGAGGCACCCGTGCCCGGACCGCTGTCACGCGGCTGGCACACGGGGGGACGCTACGAACGTAACAGCCGTTCGGTCCGGCGCAGAACCCCTCGGGCCCGGCGGCGCAGCAACGGCAACGGCTCCCAGCGCAAATAGTCGCGTAGGAGTCGCGCACTATCAACGCTTGGATGCGCCCGAAGGTAACCGAGTGCGGCCAGGCGTCGACGGGGGCTGGCGTGAAAGAGGGACCGACGGTGCTTGGTCTGCTGGCTGCTCCAGAGCAGAAAACCCGCCAGCATGCTGGTCGCGACCACGGCGGCCATCAGTCCGGCGTCACGCAGGTCCCTCAGCGAGGCGTTTCCCGACCGGCGGGTGCCCAAGGCCCTCATCGCATCTCCCGGCGGGCCGACAGCGCCTGGGCGATTGTCACACCGTCGGCATATTCGAGGTCCCCGCCCACCGGCAGGCCGCGCGCAATCCGGGTGACCCGGACCGACAGGGCCGCCAGCTGGCGCTGGACGTAGAGCGCCGTCGCTTCACCTTCCAGCGACGGATTGGTAGCCAGAATCACTTCGCGGACTCCTTCCGGGGCCATCCGCGCCAAGAGCGCGTCGATGGAAAGATCGGCCGGACCGACGCCATCCAGCGGGGACAGGCGCCCACCCAGCACGTGGTACAGGCCGCGAAATTCACCGGCCCGCTCGATCGAGGCAATGTCGGAGGCCTCCTCGACGACACAAATCACCTGCCCATCGCGCCGCGGGTCGGCACACAGGTCGCACAGGGGCGACTCGGTGAGGTTGCGGCACCGCTCGCAGGTCCGTACGCGATCCACCAAGGCGACCAGTGACTCCGCCAACCGGCGGCTCTGGTCGTGCGGCTGTCGCAGCAAATGGAACACGAGACGTTGAGCCGTCTTGCGCCCGATGCCGGGCAGACGCGCCAGTTCGCTCGTGAGGTCGTCGATGACCGACACCCTTCAGTGAATCAGAACGGCAGCTTGAACGGCAGGTCGATCCCGCCGGTCACCTTGCCCATCTCTTCCTGCATCGCATCCGC
>CAZMGX010000606.1:0-2556 GCA_964565915.1 uncultured Gemmatimonas sp. | reverse complement strand
CGCTGGTGCGTCGCGGAGCCAGCATCGGCGCCAACGCCACGATCGTCTGCGGCGTGACCATTGGCCGCTATGCGTTCATCGGCGCCGGCGCGGTCGTCACTCGCGACGTGGCTGACTATGCCCTGATGGCCGGCGTGCCGGCGCAGCGCATCGGGTGGATGTCCGAGGCGGGATTTCGTCTGGAGCACGAAAGCGGTAGCACCGACGACCCGGGGCCCGAGCGGTTGCGATGCAGCGGCACCGGTGCGCGCTATCGGCGCGTCGGCGAAACGGTCTCCCCACTCCCTTCGGACGGAACGGCCCCATGAGCCCGCGCCCGCTGACCGGCGACCAGCCGATTCGACTCGCGTTGGTGGGCTGCGGTCGCATCAGCCGGAATCACTTCGAGGCGATGGCCAAACTCGAGGAGCTCGAGCTCGTGGCCGTGTGCGACATCGTCGAGGCGCGCGCGCGGGAGGCCGGCGAGGCGCACGGCGTGCCCTGGTTCACCAGCTACGAGCAGATGCTCGAGCAGGTCCCCTGTGACGCGGTCGTGATTGCCACGCCGTCCGGACTGCATCCGCAGCACGGCATGATGGCGGCGCGCGCCGGCCGCCATGTGATCTCGGAAAAGCCGATGGCGATCTCGCTCGCTGCGGCCGATGCGCTCGTGCAGGCCTGCGATGAACACGATGTGCACCTGTTCGTCGTCAAGCAGAATCGGCTCAACCCGCCGATCCAGCTGCTGAAACGGGCCATCGATCGCGGCCGCTTCGGCCGCATCTACATGGCCAACTGTACGGTGCGCTGGACGCGACCTCAGGAATACTACGATCAGGCGCCCTGGCGCGGCACGTGGGAATTTGACGGGGGCGCCTTCATGAATCAGGCCTCACACTACGTGGACCTGATCCAGTGGCTGGTCGGCCCGGTCGAAAGCGTCATCGCCAAGACGGCGACCCTGGCCCGGCGCATCGAGGCGGAGGACTCCGGCGTGGCCGTGCTCAAGTTCCGATCGGGCGCCATTGGCACGATCGAAGTCACGATGTTGACCTTTCCGCGGAACCTCGAAGGATCTATCACGATCCTGGGGGAAAAGGGCACCGTCAAGATCGGCGGGACGGCGGTCAACAAGGTCGACCACTGGACGTTCGCCGAGTACGACGACGACGACAAGCAGATCGAGCTGGCGAACACGAATCCGCCGAGTGTGTATGGGTTCGGACACGAGGCATACTACCGGAACGTCGTCGGGGTGTTGCGGGGGCAGGCCGTGCCCGATACCGACGGACGTGCCGGCCGGAAGTCGCTCGAGCTGATTCTCGGGATCTATGAGTCCGCGAAGACGGGTCGTGACGTCCCCCTGCCGTTGCGTGTCAGTATCTGATGCTCGTCCACTACCTGCGCGTCCGGAGCTGATTGTTCATGGGAGTTCCACTGCTGGACCTGAAGGCACAACACGCGACCATCCACGAGGCGGTCGTCGGTGCGCTCATGTCCGTCGTCGAACAGCAGGCGTTCATCCTCGGCGGCCCGGTCGGCGAGTTGGAGTGCAAGGTCGCCGGGCTCTCGCAAACCAAGTACGCCATCGGCTGCGCGAACGGCACCGATGCCATCCTGCTGGCGCTGCGGGCGCTCCAGGTCGGTCGCGATGACGAGGTGATCACGACCCCGTTCACATTCTTTGCCACCGGAGGAGCCGTTCACAACGTGGGCGCTCGCCCGGTGTTCGTCGACATCGATCCACGCACGTTCAACATCGCTGCGGAGGCCGTCGGTGCGGCGATCGGCGCGCGGACCAAGGCCGTCATTGCAGTCGACTTGTTCGGGCAGATGGCGTCGATCGAGCAGGTGACGGCCGTCGCCGGCGGTATCCCGGTAATCGAGGACGCCGCGCAGTCCATCGGGGCGAGTCGCGTCATCGACGGAAAGACGGTCATGGCCGGCGAGGCCGCCAGCATCGGCACCTTCAGCTTCTTCCCGTCCAAGAATCTCGGCGGGTACGGCGACGGTGGCATGATGGTCACCCAGGATGACGCGCTGTTCGAGACGCTGATGAAGTTGCGCACGCACGGCGGCCGACAGACCTACCTGCACGAGATCGTGGGGTACAACAGCCGTCTGGATGCCCTGCAGGCGGCGGTGCTGCTCGCCAAGCTGCCCCATCTGGCGGCGTGGAGTGCGGCGCGACGGCAGAATGCGGCGTACTATGATGCGGCGTTCGCCGATGTGCCCGAGCTTGTGACGCCGTACATCGACCCGGCCAACACGTCGATCTACAATCAGTACACGGTGCGTGCCGATCGGCGGGACGCGCTGCAGGCACACTTGAAGAGCGTCGGCATCGGCTCGGCCATCTACTATCCGCTCGCCTTGCACCTCCAGCCGTGTTTCGCGTATCTCGGGTACCGGGAAGGGCAGTGCCCGGAGAGCGAGCGTGCGACACGCGAGGTGATTTCGTTGCCGGTATTTCCCGAGTTGACCAACGCGCAGCGCGACGAAGTCGTGTCTGCCGTGCGCACTTTTTACGGGCGTTGAGCGCCACTGGATTGCGGAGCATATGACCATGAAGGAGCA
>CAZMGX010000605.1:0-2559 GCA_964565915.1 uncultured Gemmatimonas sp. | reverse complement strand
TCGGCGCGTTTGTCCGGCGCGTGCAAGCCGTCCACGAACGTGCGCGAGAAGCACCGCGCCAGATAGGGCCCGAGTCGGGTGTAGGCGATCTCGATCGGCATCGTCGGCGGATTGCGTCGATCGGTCGGATGTTCGACGAAGAGCGCACGGGCACCCATCGACAGCGTTTCGTCCTCCTCGGCCGAGCGGGTGCTGTTCACGCGCTTGCCGCGCAGCGGATGGCGCTGCAGCAGCAGCTCATACAACAACACGGCGAGGGCGTGTTTGTCCGTGGCGATGGAGGGCTGTGCCTTCCCGGCAAGCACCTCGGGGGCGATGTATCCCGGCGTGCCCAGCACCGACGGCGGTGCCACCCCGGGTACTACCAGCGAGTCGATGTCGATGATGCAGGCGTCGCCGCCCTTCGGGTCCACCAGCACGTTCTTGTTCGAGAGATCGGCATGCGCGAGCCCCGCCATGTGCAAGCGACGCACCGCGCGCGCCAAGCGGACCCCGATCTGCAGTTTCGTCAGGAGTGACCCGGCTTCCGCAGGCGGAACGAGACGGGACGCCTTGCCCCCCGAGAACCAGCGGACCTCCTTCTCCTGTCGTGTCCCGAGCCGGTCGCGAAAGTAGAAGTTGTTGCGGTAGGTCGGGGTCACCACCGCGAGCGGCGGCCAGACGAGCTGCTGGCGCGCGGCGAACTCGCGGGGAATGGCGCTCACACCCTCCGCCATTCCGACCGGCCAGCAGAAGTACGGCATCCAGTAGGCGCCGTTGTTGGCCAGCGTCGGGTTGTAGTTGGTCAGGATGCGCGTCAACCGGTCCAGGCGTTCACGCCGGTCGGACAGGTGACCGTAGTAGAAGCCCACCGCATGTTGGCGGTCGAGCGTCAGGAACACACGCTTCTCGGCGCCGGTGCCGACCGGATCATCGGCGATTTGCAGCACGCGGCCGTCCGTGAGTCGGACACTCACGGTGCTCATGTGACGTGATGCAGGCGGGCGAAGAGCAGGGACCGATCGTCGTTCTCTCCGCGCTTTTCGAACGACAACCACTCGCCGAGCGCCGTCGGCGGATCGCCGGCCAGACACACCGCGCCTCGCCACGCGAACGCCACGCCGTTCGCGGCGAGAATCTCGGCCGCACGGTCGTCGCTCACGCCTGCGGTGAGCGATGTGATCAGCACCGGGGCATGGCGGAGCAGGGGATACCACGGATCCTCGATGCCATCGCTGGCCAGCAGCATGGCGTGCACCTGGTCCCGCGGCACCACATGCAGGGAGGTCTGGAGCCGTTCGCGACTGCCGTCGTCGGGCAGGAAGTGTGTGACGTCTCCCGAGAATTCGCCGGAATCACCGAGGTGCGGGGACGATGCGGTCCCATCCGCGTTCACGAGCACGATGCCCCCGTCGCCGACCTGCATCGTGACGACGTCGTGATCCGAGACGGCGACGGCCAGCAACGTGGTTCGCAGCGCGCGGGAGGGGATGTCGAAGGCGGTGGCGAGCGCGCGCAGCGTGTCGAAGACCGCATCCGCGGCGATGGTCGCACGGGCCCGTGCTGGCCCCGTGGCGGCCGCAAACGCGGCGCAGAAGGTGTGGGCAGCCACCGTGGCTCCGATGCGGCTCCACGGGGCCGATCCGGCGCCGTCAGCGACCGCGCCACACCAGCCGTGGTCGGTCACGCGCAGCGCGATCGCATCCTCGCGGTGATCGCCGCGATGTGCGTGCAGGCGACCGCGACGCGAGCCCGCCAGCACGGTCCACGGTCCCTGCTGGATCGTCGCCGTCACGACGTCCTCGTCGCCGCCGGCGCGTGCGGACGCGCGCCACTCGGGCACGAGGGCCAGCAGCAGTGGCTCCCACGCCGGCGGGCACCACGCGGCATCGGGCGGCCGCGACGACCATGTGGCGCGTGGCGGTGGCTCGTCGACGACCGGCGGAACGCTGTCCTCGATGGGTCCGGTCACGATCAGGGAACGATCGTGATGCCCGGGGGCGGCGGCGGCAGCGTGATCCCCGCACCATCCGCCAGGGCGCCGACTTTTGCGCTCGTCTGCTTGACGGACGCCGACACGAACCGGAAGAAGTCTCGAAACGCGTCCGGCGACATGTCCTGCATCGCGATCACCGTCTCCGTCACCTGCTTCAGCGCCTGCGTGTCGGCCTGATCACCGCACGCGAGCGCGATGATGTTCGCCGGTCGCCGGTCACGCAGCTGCTGTGCGTACATGGGCCAGTCGACATCGGTCGGTGCACCATCCGACAGAATGAAGACCAGCGGTCGCCAGTCGCCCTTCGTTTCGGCGGTCGTGCGCACCAGCTCGCGGTCGAATACGTCGAGCAACAGGCGAAGGCCGTCGCCGAAGTTGGTATTGCCACTGGCGACGAGGTCGGGCGGTTGAAAGGCGGCGACCTCGGTCAGGGGCACCAATTGCACGGCGCTGTTGGCGAAAGTGAGCACGGACAGATACGCACTCTCGATCGCTTGCGGATCGCCCATGAGGTCACGATGGAGCTGTCGGATACCCGACTTGACCGACTCGATCGGCGTACCCTGCATGGACCCCGAGACGTC
>CAZMGX010000604.1:0-2559 GCA_964565915.1 uncultured Gemmatimonas sp. | reverse complement strand
GCGCTCAGCACACGCCGAACTGGAATACCATCTCCATCTCCGGCTATCACATCCGCGAGGCCGGCTCCACGGCGGTGCAGGAAGTGGCGTTCACCCTCGCCGACGGGTTCACGTACGTCGAGCGTGGCATCGCGCGTGGGCTCGATGTCGATGAGTTTGCGCCGCGGTTGTCGTTCTTCTGGGATATCCACAACGACTTCTTCGAGGAGATCGCCAAGCTGCGCGCGGCGCGGCGCATCTGGGCGCGTCACCTGCGCGACCGGTTCGGCGCGAAGAATCCGCGCTCGTGGATGATGCGATTCCATTCGCAGACGGCCGGCGTCACGTTGACGGCGCAACAGCCGATGAACAACGTGGTGCGCGTCGCGTATCAGGGCCTGGCGGCGGTGCTTGGCGGCACCCAGTCGCTGCACACCAACTCGATGGACGAGACGCTCTCCCTGCCGACGGAATCGGCGGTGCAGGTCGCGTTGCGCACGCAGCAGGTGCTCGCTTATGAAACGGGCGTCCCGAACGTCATCGATCCGCTGGGCGGGTCGTATTACGTCGAAGCGCTCACCGATCAGCTGGAAGCCGAGGCCGAGCGGATCTTTGCGCAGATCGATGAGGTCGGCGGCGTCGTGAAAGGCCTGGAGGACGGCTGGTTCCAGAAGCGCATCGCGGAAAGCGCCGCGCGACAGCAGTGGGAGATCGAGCAGCGCCGGCTCGTCGTCGGTGTCAACGAGTTCGTGACGGACGAGCCGGAACTTGGCATTCCGATCCTCAAGATCGGCGAAGAGGCCGACCGTGAGCAGCGGCAGCGGATGGCGGCGATGCGTGCCTCGCGAGACAACGGGCTCGTGCAGCAACGCCTCGACGCCCTGCGCAACGCGGCCCGCAGTACCACCAACGTGGTGCCCTACATCCTGGACTGCGCCCGGTGTTACTGCACGCTCTACGAGATTCGCGCCGCACTCGAAGATGTGTTTGGGGCCTATCGCGAGCCGGTGTTCTTCTGAAGAAGTCCCCGACATCACCATCGCCGTGGTGGCAGACGCACTTCGACGCGCAGTATCTGCATGAGTACGAGCCGCTCTTCGACCTCACGCAGGATCGGCGCGAGGTCGCGCGGCTGCTGGAGCTTCTGGCGTTACCAGCGGGTGCGCGGGTGCTCGACTGCCCGTGCGGTCAGGGCCGGCACGCCCACCTGCTGGCCGAGGCCGGATTCAACGTCGACGGGCTCGACTACTCCGAGCCGCTGCTGGCGGTGGCGAAACGTCGCGGGACGTCGCGGACGCTGCGGTACACGGCCGGCGACATGCGGACGTTGCCGCGCACTTGGACGGCACGATTTGACGCCGTCGTCAACCTGTTCACGTCCTTTGGTTTTTTTGACCGGGCCGCTGACGACCATCGGGTCCTCGCCGAGTTCGCGCGTGTCCTCAAGCCCGGCGGCGTCCTGATCTGGCACGGCGGCAGTCGCGACGGCGTGATGGCCAAGTTCCTGGGCCGCGATTGGTGGAGCACGGCCGATGGGACGATGTTCGGTCAGGAACGCACGTTCGATCCCTTGAGCGGCTTCCTCGAGATTACGAGCACGTGGCGGGGACCAGCGGGCTCTGGCGAACGCACCCATCGCATCCGGTTGTACACGGCGTCGGAGTTGGCCGAGCGCCTGCGGGAGGCGGGCCTCGTCGTCGAGCAGGCCTTCGACGGGTGGTCCCCCCGCTCGCTGACACGTCGATCAGGGGAAATGCTCCTGGTCGCCCGCCGCGAGCTGTAGACTGTTGGTATCTTGTCGTCTCACCTGAGCGAACTCCTGATGACCCGACCAATCCGCGTACTCGTCGCCAAACCAGGCCTCGATGGACATGATCGTGGCGCGAAAGTCGTCGCCGCCGCGCTGCGCGATGCCGGCATGGAAGTGATCTATACCGGCCTGCACCAAACCCCTGAAATGATCGCCACGGCGGCCGTACAGGAAGACGTCGATGTCGTGGGCCTCTCCATCTTGAGCGGTGCGCACATGACCCTGTTTCCGCGGGTGCGCGACCTGCTGGTGGAAGCGGGGCGCGACGACATTCTCCTGACCGGCGGGGGCATCATTCCGAAGGAGGACATGGACGCGCTGCAGGCGCGTGGTGTCGCGCGCCTGTTCGGTCCGGGGACCAGTACCCAGGACCTGGTGGAGTACATCAAGCAGTGGTTCGACGCGCGCGAGCGCGAAGACGGAGCGCACGACGCGTGAGTGTCCGCCTGCGGCAACTCGCGGACGAGGTTCGCGCGCTCGAGGCCAGGCTTCGGGAAGGCGGCGGCCCCGACAAGATCGAGAAACAACACAAGCAGGGAAAACTCACGGCGCGTGAACGGATCGAGCGGCTGCGCGACCCGGGCACGCCGTTTCTGGAGATCGGGCTGCTGGTCGCGTACGACCAGTACGACGGCCAGGCGCCAGCCGCCGGAGTGATTACCGGCGTGGCGGTCGTCGAAGGGCGGGAGGTGGTCGTCGTCGCCAACGACGCGACCGTGAAGGCGGGATCATGGTGGCCCGAGACGATTTCGAAGATCCTGCGTGCGCAG
>CAZMGX010000603.1:0-2573 GCA_964565915.1 uncultured Gemmatimonas sp. | reverse complement strand
TTCAGCTCGAGCAGCCCCAACAACGGTGGCGCAGCGAGTGCGCTGAGCCACAGGCGGAATGGGCCGCGCAGGTGCTCGACGAGGAGATCATCCCAGTCGGTTTCGGTGCGCGCCGAGACACGGGTCAACAGCCCGCGCAGCGTGCCGCCGACCAGCCACGAGAACAACACCAGCACCGGCAAGGCCAGTGCGAGGCCAATCCACTGCCAATAGAACACCCGCAGAAATCCTTCGCGCATCAACGATGGCGGCAGGTGATCCCGCAGCCACGGGGCACCCAGGTTGTCGTACCAGCCGTTGATGGACGCCACCGTCGCCGATGAGAAGACCCAACGTGTCGCGCCATCGACCGTGACGCGCACCATGCGCACCGGATCTTCGCGACCACCGGCGCCCGGGATGTGCGCGAGGAGATCCCCACTGCGATCACCGTCGCTGGTATCGCCCACCGCCAGTGGTGACACGTTCGAGAGATCGAGCGCCAGGCGTTGGTCGAGCACGACCTTGAGTCGTCGCGCCAGCAATGCCGCCTGTTCGCGCTCACTGGACGGAAAAGCGAGGTACCCGGCGGCGTCGTCCCATTGGCTCGCCTTGGCCAGTCGCTCAAACTCCTGCAGGGACGCGCGCGGAGAGCCGACGGAGACCGCCACCGACGTCGTATCACTGGCGGGCTGACTGGGGGCGCTCCTGAAGAGCTGCGCCCGGACCACGATCGGAGCCGCACCAACGGCCACCGCAACGAGCGCGAGTCCGACCACCTCGCGAGCAAGCACACGAAAACGCATGCCGCAAGTTAGCGCCGCGGGCACCCAACCGGCACGGCTGTTTGGCACGACACAGCCGTCCGGCGCCGCCGAAGGGACCGCTGCCGGACACGCAGTGCCCCGGGTGGGACTCGAACCCACGACCTACGGCTTAAAAGGCCGCTGCTCTACCAACTGAGCTACCGGAGCGTGCGACCGATCCTCCGTCGCACGTCGGCAATTTAGCGAGGGATCGAAAAAGCCGAAGGGGCGTCAGCGGACGAGTTCGACCGCACGTGCCGAGAAGGTCGTGCGGCCCGTCTCGCCGGGGCCGACGACTTCGACCCGCAAGCGTTCATGCGAAAGGACCTGAACCAGCACAGACCCGGCACTCGAGAGACGATCGCGGTCGTCCACGGCGTGCAGGCGATAGCGCACGATGCCCCGGGTGCTGTCGACCCGCGCCGGATCGGGGTCCTCCCACGCCACGGCGTGAACGCCGCGGAGATCGAGCATTCTGGACAGCCCATCACTCCCGGCGATGCGCACCTGCCCCGGCTGCTCGGCATCATAGGCAAAGGTCAACGCCGGCCCCACCGTGAGCGGCGCGACGGACGCGTCGAACCATGTGCCGACCAGTTGCCCGTTGCGATCGTAGTCGATGCGGCCATCAAGATCAGGCGCCGCGCGACGCACGAGTCCATAGGCCGTCGAACGCAGCGAATCGGCGAGATAGGCCGCGAAGAATGCGACGTGTCGACGGGCACCATATCGCTCGGGTCGCACCCAGCGCGTGCGAAGGATCCGCTCGTCAACGATGCGAATGGCCAGCTCACGCGCGGGCCCACGGCCAGCCGGCCGCGCCGCCACCTCGCCGATGGGCTCACCGACGCGCACCACCTGTCCAACACGGAGCGCGGGGCGGACGATCAGTCCACCCACACGGAGGCTGACCTGGTTCCGGATGCGCAGGCTGATCGCGCCGCCCGACCGATCGATCTCCGTCACCCGCCCATCCGCCATCGCGTGAACCACCACCGGCACGGAGTCTCGCAGGACCACGCGCGCATCCGTCGATGGCAGCGCATCGCCCGCGTGAAACGTCCCCAATGGCAGGATCGCCTCGATCAGCGAGGGCGCAACCGGCAGCAGATCGAGTCGCGCGGGGGAATCACCGCCAAACGCCGCAGCGTCAACGGCTGATGGCGATTCGGTCACAGTGGTCGCGTCAGTCGCGGCACAGCCGATCGTGCCAAAGAGCGCCACCAAGGACCAGATTTTTCCTGCGTGAATCTGCATGGCGTTGAGTCTCGGCAGACAGCACGAAGACCCGCAGCGTGATTCCGCCGCATGGCGTGATTGTCGTCACGCCCGGCGTCGCGACCCGGCGACGTGGAACCAGTCGTGCCTACCCAGTGACGGCGGCTATGTCCGCTGAAGGCGCAAATAGTCCGCGATCAGTGCGTCCCAGACCACGTCCCACGTCTTTTCCGCGGCGAAGTCCAACGCCGCCCGCCGCGCATTCGCCAGCCGGTCCCGATCATCAACCAACGCGACCAGCGCGCTGGCGTACTGCGCCACGTCAGATTTCGACACCAGCCAGCCGCGGTCCGGAAACACCAATTCGCGCGTTGGTCCGACGTCGGCGCCGATCACCGGCAACCCCGACGCCATCGCCTCCAAGATCACGTTGCCGAAGGTGTCGGTGACCGAGGGAAACAGAAAGACATCGGCCGACGCGTAGGCCGCGCTGAGCGCATCACCACTCAGCTTGCCCGGCAACCAACTGTCCCTCGGTGCGCGTCGGTGGACCTCCGCCTCGAACGGCCC
>CAZMGX010000602.1:0-2593 GCA_964565915.1 uncultured Gemmatimonas sp. | reverse complement strand
CTGCGTGTGCTGCTCGTTGACGGAGACGAGTCGCAGGCGCTGCACACGGAGGCCGGCATTCGTGCATCGATGCGTGGAGCCGTGAGCGTGCAGCGCGTCGGGTCGATGGGTCAGGCGATACGGGCACTGACCACGGCGGCGTTCGACATCGTGGTCCTCGAGTTGTCCGCGCGCGATGCCTCCGGCATCGCGACGCTCGCAGGGGTTCGCGGCGCGGCGCCCGCGACCCCGATCGTCGTGTACACCTCCGCGCTGGACGATGCCTTGGCCCTGCGCGCCCTGCGCGCCGGCGCCCAGGAGTGTCTCGGCAAGGCGGAGACTGAACCGACCCGACTCGGTCGGGCGCTGCTCTTCGCCATCGAGCGACATCGTCGGCTGCGGTCGCTGGAAGCGGAGCGTGTGGAGGCGGCACACCGTGCCACGCACGACGCACTCACTGGGCTCGCCAATCGTGAGTTGTTCCTCGACCACCTCGAGCAGGCCCTCGCTTTCGGGGCGCGGTACGGCCGGAAAACCGGCATTCTCTTCGTGGACCTGGATGGCTTCAAGCGCATCAACGACCTTCACGGGCACACGCGCGGCGACGCCCTCCTTCGCGTCGTGGCCGGGCGACTCATCGAGTGCGTCCGTCGCTCCGACGCCGTTGGCCGCATCGGTGGCGACGAATTCGTGGTGCTGCTGCCGGATGTCACCAGCCGTCGCGACGTGGCCCACGTGCGTGAGACCATTCTCACGTGTCTGCGCGAACCGGTCGATGTCGGCAACGGTCATCTGATCCTGCTCGATGCCAGTGTCGGCGGGGCCATGTCACCTCTGGACGGCCACTCGGCGCAGGCCCTGCTGGACGCCGCCGACACCGAGATGTATCGGGAAAAGCACCAACGACGTCGCGAACGAGAAGGAACGCCGCTACCCGGCTCCATCGCGGCCGTCGGCCGTGGCGACGAGACGTCTGACCGGGCGGGCGACAAGGTCGCGCCGGAGGTGTTGACGCATCGGCGCGAGGCACGCCTGCGCGAGGCAGTCCGCGCCGGTGAGTTCGAGGTGCACTACCAGCCGATCGTCGATGTCCCGACCGCACGCTTTCACGGCGCCGAGGCCCTGCTTCGCTGGCGAGACCCTGATCGCGGGCTGCTCCTTCCCGAATCGTTCCTGAGCCTGGCCGAAGACACGGGCTTGATCGTGCCGCTGGGCGAGAAGGTGCTGCGTGAGTCCTGCCGGTCGGTGGTGGCGTGGCGGTCACGGCGCGGCGCCGCGGCGTGTCGCGTCTCGGTGAATATCTCCGCCGTGCAACTCCGCGAGCGCGGCTTCGTGCGTCAGGTGGCGGCGATCCTTGCGGAGACCGGCTGTCCGGCCGATGCGCTGACATTGGAGCTGACGGAGAACAGCATGTTGGTGGATGGCGAAATCGCCATCGAAGCCCTCCGCGAGCTGAAGGCGCTCGGTACCCGTCTGGTCGTCGACGACTTCGGCGTGGGTTACGCCTCGCTCACCTTCGTTCGGGAAGCGCCGATCGACGGTATCAAGTTGGATCGCCGCTTCGTTTCCGGCATCCTGCACGACACGCGTGACGAGGCCATCATCGCATCGATCATCCGACTGGCTCAGGGCCTGCAGCTGGACATCACGGCGGAGGGCGTGGAGTCGGCCGAACAGGCGGTCCGCCTGACGCAGCTGCATTGCTTCAAGCAGCAAGGGCGGTACTTCAGTCACCCACTGACCGCACGGGACCTCGAGGCGGTGGTCGGCGAATCCGGCGTCTGGTCATTCGACCCGAGGGCCCGTCGGGCCGCGACGGTCGGCGAGATCGATGATCGAGCTGTTGGATGAAGTGAATGGCGCAAACCATTCAAAAACAGACGGTTACAGCCATTGACCTCAGAGACCATCGGGCATTGACGGCCAAGTCCGCGCCCCCTACGGCTTCACCACCAGTGTCACCGGAAACTGGATAGGTGCCCGTGTATCGAAGTCACGCCCCCGGATGATCACCTGCTTTTCGCCCGGTGTTGGAAAGGACAGCGTGACGACATGTTCGATGCGGCTGACCGCCTCGAAGCACCCGCTTCCTTGTCCTGCTGCGCGGTTGTACGGGGTGATGACCACGAGGGCGCCCGATTGCACGTCGGTCCGATCCTTCGCCCAGCAGGAATTCAAGCCGAACGTGTTGATCTGGACGTTGAACGGCAGCCCCGCGCGCGCCTCACCGACGACCCAGACCACGGGTACACTGGACAACGATGGCCCGATGAGGGCCGTGTTTTCCCCGGCCACGGGCCCTGTGGTGTCTCGACAGGCGGCCAACGGCAGCAGGATGCAGGCGAGTATCCGAGCGACGCTCGACGCCGCCCCCACTCGGGTTTGTGACTGCTGCAGCTTCATCGATCGGCCTCCACGCGAGGGAACGAAGCACTGAATCACCCTCTCGCTAAACCACACATACGACGCAGAGGTCACCGCTCCGCCGGATCGCCGGCGAACGTCGGGGCGCAAAAACGAACCGGCCACCACGTTTGGGCGTGGTGGCCGGTTCATGAGTCCGATGGTCCTGCGGAATGCCGGTGTGTGTATGGAGCGTGTCGGGATCGAACCG
>CAZMGX010000601.1:0-2593 GCA_964565915.1 uncultured Gemmatimonas sp. | reverse complement strand
CTTTGCGACGCGCACCCTCCGTGTCCTCCGTGTCCTCCGTGGTTCAAGATTGCTGTTTTCAGACTCGACCGACTCACGGGAACTGCGGTCACACGACGCAGTGGCCGGCAATCGGAGTCACCTGGGCCGTGCAACCTTCTGCACGAGAATCGCGTCAGATGGACAACTCCACCACGCCCAAAGCACATGCGATTCCCCCGTTCAGTTCGATCATCCGGCGCTCGCTTCGGTACGACGGCGCTTGCGCTCCTTCGCGTCACGCCGCTCTGCCTCGCGCAGTCTGCCGCCGCGCAGTCTCGCGGGTCGACGTCACCAGTCGCGTCCCCGTTCGCCTACGACGTTCGCACGCGGGCCGAGTGGCGCGATTCCCTCATTCGCAGCGCAGAGGGGGTTGACGAATACGTCATCAGTTTCGCCAGCCCACTTGGTGGCCGCGTCACCGGCAGAATGTTTCGGCCCTCCGGTCCGGCCCCGGCACAGAAGTATGCCGCCATTCTGTTCGGCCACGGCGCGCCGGGGAACAGTGACAACCTCGGGCCACGCGGGGCCTACTTCGCCAGGAAGGGCGCCATCGTCGTTGGCATCGATGCTGCGTTCGCTCGCCGCAATCCGCGCGAGCCGCTGAGCTTTACGGTGCGTGATTCCGTGGAGCAGGTGCAGACCATCGTGGATTTTCGTCGACTGGTGGACATCCTGAGCGCGAGGCCGGACGTGGACGCTGCTCGTATCGGCTACGTGGGGATCAGCTATGGCGGCGCGATGGGTGCCGTGCTGGCCGGTGTTGAGCCGCGCATCGCTGCCTTTGCCATTGCCGTTGGTGACTTGGGGTTCGTCGGGCACTTCCGCGAGCCCAACGGGACCTTGGGCGGGCCACTCACGGACCTTCCGGCCGAACAACGCGACCGATGGGTCGCAGCGATGGAACCCGTGTCCGGCACGACATTCTTTCCTCGAGCCGACGGGCGCAAACTCTTCCTGCAGAACAACACCAAAGACGAAGCGGTCCTCCCGCATGTCGCGCGGAATTTTCACGCCGTGGCCCCGCGTGGTGCGCGGATCCAGTGGTACGAGTCTGGGCACCGTCTCACGGCCGCGCACTATGTCGATCAGCTGGCGTTTCTCAGCGAGCGCATTGGGCTTTCACCTCCAACGCCCCGGGATTCGGCAGGGCCAGTGTTCGCGCCGCCGCCGTTACGCAGCCCGACACGGCATTAGCCCGGCCGCAGCAGGTGTTGGACACGACGCACTCGGCGATGGCGGGCTTCTCAAGCCGCATTCCGCGCGGGCCGCGAATTTCTGGCGTCGCCCGACGCGGTCGGACCTGATAACGGAAGGGCGCCGGGTCGCGTATATGTATACCAAGCGACCTTGGCAACGACACGCCGGGATCCCGCGCGGCCGTCCCTCATCCGACAATCCCATGCTTCGAAAGACCCTTCTCGCCAGTGCCCTGGCTCTGGCCCTCGGTGGCCCCGACGCCCTCGCTCAACGCGGCGGTCGCGGTGGTGCCCCCACGGGTCCGACGCCGCCACCGACGAACCCGCAGGCACTGCCGGTGGACCGTGCGAATGCGCCGTACGTGCGCGCGACGCCGCCGACCGAACCGATGATCCAGAAGATTTTCGAGGAGGGCATGCAGCGCTCGCAGGTCATGACGCTTGCGCAGACGCTGCTCGATTCCGTTGGGCCCCGCCTGACGGGCTCGACCGATGCCGACCGCGCGCAGGCGTACATGCTGGCCACCTACGCCAAGTGGGGCATCCCGGCGCGGATCGAGAACTACGGCACGTGGAACAGTTGGAAGAACGGGGCCGCGTTCGGTGAACTGCTGTTCCCGCGCGTACGCGGACTCGAAATCACCGCGATGGGATGGACGCCTGGCACGAACGGCCAGTGGATCGAGGGCAATGTGGTCGTGATCCCGGAGAACGTCGTCACGCCGGAGCTGTTCGACGCGTGGGTGCCGTCGGCCCGTGGGAAGTTCGTGCTGCTGAACGCGCCGCAGCTCTCGTGCCGGATGCCCGCGCAGTGGGCGGAGTTCGGCACGCCCGAGTCGCGCGATCGGCTACGGCAGGAGCAGAGTGCGCTGACGGGATCGTTCAATCAGCGCGTGCTGGCCGGCGGTGGCCCGCGGGCGATTCAAGCCAAGCTCAAGGCGGCCGGCGTGTTGGGCGCCCTGACGACCAACTTCTCGCAGTATCCGGGCATCAACAAAGTGTTCGGTTCGGCGGCGCAGGAGGTCCCTACGGTCGACGTGGGCTGTGAAGACATGGGCCTGCTGTACCGTCTCGCCGTCAACAATCAGAGCCCGAAGATCCGCCTCATGATCGACGCCGAGAAAGGGCCCGAGCGTCCGGTCGGCAACGTGGTGGCCGAGATCAAGGGATCGACACTGCCGAACGAATACGTGGTGTTGTCGGCGCACTTCGATTCGTTCACCGGTGGTTCGGGGGCAACGGACAACGGCACGGGCTCGCTGACGATGATCGAGGCGATGCGCATCCTGAAGACCGTCTATCCGAAGCCCAAGCGCACGATCGTGATCGGTCTCTGGAATTCGGAAGAGCAGGGGCTGAACGGCTCGAAGGCGTAC
>CAZMGX010000600.1:0-2608 GCA_964565915.1 uncultured Gemmatimonas sp. | reverse complement strand
GCTATGGTGCGACGCCGCGACCAGCCGGAGGAAGGCCTTTCTCATCTCAACTGCGTCCTCTGCGGTTCAATGCTTTTCGGCCTAGGTCACCGTCGTATCGGACCCGGCGGCGATCTCCTCCGTGAGCTTCAGCTCGAACTCGGCGCCGTCGCGCGCGACCGTCGTGTTGGAGAAGACGGTGCGCGCCTCGCGCTCCAGCAGCTTGGCATCGCTGGAGTAGCGCGCGGAGATGTGCGTAAGCACCAGACGACGCACGCCCGCACGCCGCGCCACCTCCGCGGCCTCACGCGCGGTGCTATGGCCTGTCTCGCGGGCGCGATCGGCTTCGTCGTCGCCGAACGTCGCTTCGTGAATCAGGAGGTCGGCGTCGTGCGCCGCGAGGATTGTGCTGGCGCACGGACGTGTGTCGCCCGTGATCACGATGCGGCGGCCGCGGCGCGCGGCGCCGACCAGTTCGGACGGCGCCACGACGCGACCATCGTCGAGGACGATGGACTCGCCTTTGTGAATCCGGCCCCAGAGCGGCCCCTCCGGAATGCCCATTGCCCGCGCGAGATCCGGGTTGAAGCGGCCAAGCCGATCGTCCTCGATGAGCGCCAAGCCGATGCTCGACGTGTCCCGGTGATCGACCGCAAACGCCTCGATCCGATAGTCCGGTCGCTTAATGGAAGAGCCCGCTTCGAGTTCCGAGATTGTGATGGGAAACGTGGTGCGCTCGCCACCTAGACTGATGCACGCACGCAACGTTCGCGCGCATCCTACAGGTCCCCACAGCCGCAGTGGTTCGGTTCGACCCGCCAGCTGCAGGGTGCGGATCAGCCCGGTCAACCCGAGATAATGGTCCGCATGCATGTGGGTAAAGATCAGGTCTTCGAAGCCGAACGAGACCCCGTAGCGCATCATCTGGCGCTGCGTCCCTTCGCCGCAGTCGACGAGCAGGGTCTCCCCTTCCCGAATGAGGGCGAGCGCGCTGACCCCCCGTTCGACGGTGGGACGGGAGGCGGCGGTTCCGAGCAGGCGGACGAGCAATGGCATGTGGACAAGATATCGACCCGCGTTGCGGGCGGCGGCGTGAAGTTTGCCACACGGTCGGACGAAGCCGGCTCCCCGCTGACCTTCGGACACTACGGTCCGATGTTTGCAGTTGGGGCTGGTTACCTGTGCGTGTTGTGCCGGTGGCGAAACGGTGCCAAGATTTCGACCCGTCGCAGTTCGCGGTGAGTAACGACCGGACAGTCGAGGGAGTGTATGACCGGAAAAAGCCGACGCGGTTTTGCGTCAATGGATCCCGCGCGTCAGCGTGAGATCGCCAGCAAGGGTGGGCGTGCGGCTCACGAAAAGGGAACGGCGCACGAGTGGTCGGCCAACGAAGCTCGCGCGGCCGGACGGAAGGGTGGTGTCACGGTGTCCCGGGATCGGGATCACATGGCCGCCATCGGTCGTGAAGGCGGAGAGTCGCGCAGCGCGGCGGCGCGGCAAGCGCGTTTGCGCATGTCGGAGCGTGAAGTTGCCATGCCGGTCACGCGTGAAGGGATGCGCGACGGAATGGATGGACGGCGGTTCGATCCGCGGCCGGTAGAGCGCACCCGGGTTGATCCGCTCCGTCCTGATGGGCCTGCCGGTCCCGCCTCGGTGCCCTGAGTCGGAATCGCACGCACCGCATCACCTGCCTGATTACAATTGCCGGGAACGTGACGGTCACCTGAACGCAGGTGACCGTTTCGTTTTCCCCGACATTCGAGTCGCTGGATGATCAGCGATTCGCGGCGGCTGGATAGGTCGCCAGCAGCGCTTGATGGCGCGCGGCGTCGATGTTTCGGCCGCTGACGATGGCGACCACCGGGCCCGAGACATCGTGAATGCGCCGGTGACGCAGCGCCGCGATGGTCACGGCGCCGGCGCCCTCGACGGTGAGTCCCTGCGTGCGGGACAACCACGCGATGGTCTCTCCCAGCTCCGCTTCCGTGACCAACACGAGGTCATCGGCGCATGATTGCCCGATGTGCAACGCGTCCTCATCGATCTGCCCCGCCAGACCGTCGGCCAGTGTCGGCGTGTGCGGAATCTCCACGACGGCGCCGGCAGCGACACTGCGCGTCATCGCCGCCGTCTCGGTGCTCTGCACAGCGATGATACGCACGTCAGGCGCGAGCCGGCGCAATGCGGCGCCCATGCCACCCAAGAGGCCGCCACCGCCCGTACAAACCAGGACGGTGCGCGTCTCCGGCAACTGCTCCAGCACCTCGAGCGCCACCGTCCCCTGACCGGCCAGCAGATCGAGACCGAGACATGGGTTGATGAATCGCACGTCGTGGTCGATTGCATGCTGCTTTGCAACGACCATGGCGGCGTCATAGTCGGGCGCTTCGTCGTTGACGGTCGCACCCAGTGCGCGAATGCCGTCCTTTTTGACTTGCGGCGCATTGGAAGGCACATACAACATCGCGGGTGCGCCGAAGGCCTTCGCGGCGTACGCAACGCCGAGTCCGTGATTGCCGGCACTGGACGCGACGACGCCGCGCGCGCGTTCGTCCGCCGTCATTCCGGCGAGCACATTGTAGGCGCCGCGCACCTTGAACGAACCGGTTGGATTCTCAAGTTCGAACTT
>CAZMGX010000599.1:0-2636 GCA_964565915.1 uncultured Gemmatimonas sp. | reverse complement strand
CGGCCGTGCGCGCCACGGCGCACCCCAGGGGGTTGCCACCAAACGTGCTGCCGTGTGACCCCGGCCCGAAGACGCCCAGAACCTCGCGGCTGGAGACCACGGCCGACACCGGATAGAAACCACCGGACAACGCCTTGCCGAGCACGTACATGTCGGGGACCACCGCTTCGTGATCGCAGGCGAACAGGCGACCGGTACGCCCCAGGCCAGTCTGGATCTCGTCGGCAATCAACAGCACGTTCTGCGCGCGGCACAGGGCCGACAAGTCACGCAGGAACCCATCCGGCGGCATCAGCACGCCTGCCTCGCACTGAATCGGTTCGATGAGCACCGCGCACGTGTTGGCCGTCATCGCAGCACGCACCGCATCCAGGTCGCCGAACGGCACCAGCACGAAGCCCGGAGCGAAAGGCCCGAAATCGGCGCGATAGGACGGCTCCGAACTGAACCCCACGATCGTCGTGGTGCGCCCGTGGAAGTTGTTCTCGAACGCGATGATCGTTGCGGCGCCGTCGGCGATGCCTTTCGTGCGATAGCCCCAGCGACGCGCGGCCTTGATCGCGGTTTCGACCGCCTCGGCGCCGGTGTTCATCGGCAGCACCATCTCCTTGTCGCACAGCTGCGCGAGTTCTTCGCAGAACGCGCCGAGCTGCTCGTTGCGAAACGCGCGGGATGTCAGCGTCACACGCGATGCCTGCTCGACCAAGGTCGCCAGGATGCGCGGATGGCAGTGCCCTTGATTGACCGCGGAGTACGCACTCAGGCAATCGAGGTACCGGCGGCCCTCCACATCAGTCACCCACGCACCGGCGGCATGACTGATCACGAGATCGAGGGGATGATAGTTGTGTGCCCCCCACGCTTCTTCGCGCGCGACGTACGTCTCCGTGGGCGCCAAGGTGTCGGCGGCCGTGCGTGTCATGATCATGGTGGCACTCACAGGATGCGGCGCCCGAAGGCGCTGGCGATGAGCTCGGCGGCCAGTTCCGCCGTGCGGTTCTGGCGGTCGAGAATCGGATTGATCTCGACGAGGTCCATGGCCAGCATCGCCCCGGAATCGGCAATGATCTCCATGGCGAGGTGCGCCTCGCGCAACGTCGCACCGCCTCGCACGGGCGTGCCCACGCCGGGCGCCTCGCCCGGGTCGATCCAGTCGGCATCGCACGAGAGGTGCAGGCCGCCCGTGCCGCGGGTCGCAATGGCTACGGCCTCTTCCATCACCGCACGCAACCCGCGTTCATCGATGTCGCGCATCGTGAACGCATGCAGACCTCGTTCCTTGATGAGCGCCTTTTCGGGCTCGTCGAGATCACGCAAGCCGACGTAGACGAGCTGCTCAGCCTGAATCGCTGGGAACGTGCCGGCGATGCGCGAGAGTCGGGCATCGCCGAGTCCGAGGAGGTGCGCGACCGGCATGCCATGGACGTTGCCGCTGCTGCTGGTCTCCGGCGTGTGCAAGTCGCCATGGGCATCCAGCCAGATGAGCCCGACGCGCTCGCCGCGCTCGGCGAGCGCCGTCGCGGTGCCGGCCACAGAACCCGCAGCGAGGGAATGATCGCCGCCGATGGTGAGCGGCCGGATGCCCGCCCGCACGGCGCCCGCAGTGTGTCGCGCCACCTCGCGGCAGACGTCGGCGATCGCTGCCAGTCGCGCCTCGAGGGTCGACCCGATCGACGTCCTATCCGGAACGCCCACGTTGCCGGCGTCGTCCACCGTCAATCCGAGCCCGGCTAGGCGTTCGGCGAGATTGGCAAGACGCATCGCTGATGGACCCATGTCGACGCCCCGGCGGCTGGCGCCAAGGTCGAGCGGGACACCGATCAGCTGGACCGGAGCGGAGGCCAGGGGTGACGGGTGAGTGCGCCGTGACTGGCGTTGGGTCGCCGAGGGGCGCGACGACGTGCGGGTGGTCGTGGTGGCGATCATGGACCGGAAGGTGCGCCATTTTCATGTTAGCAACAAGCGCAATAAACTATCAAGTATGCTTGATAAACTGACAAAAAGGCATAGAATGATGGCATAAAGCAAGCATTCAAGCGTTCTACCCCGAGTCGCCTATGGACAGCCTGGACATCAAGCTCATTTCGTTGCTGCGGGAGAACGCCCGCCTGTCGGTGGCTGACCTCGCGAAACAGCTCAAAGTCTCGCGTGGCACGGTGCAAAACCGCATTGACAAGCTCGTCGCCCAGCGCGTGCTGCTCGGCTTCACCGTTCGGACAGCCTCCGAGGTGGCGGCACACCGGGTGCGCGCCATCATGATGATCAGCGTCGACGGCGATCGATCGGACGCGATTCTGGCGGCACTGCGCGGCTATCCCGAGGTCCGTGCGCTGCACACCACGAACGGACGGTGGGATATCGTCGCCGAGCTCGGGGCCGACAGCCTCGAGGCGTTCGACGCGGTGCTTCGCGACATCCGCACCATCAAGGGCGTGTCGAACTCCGAGACCAGCCTGCTGCTGTCGACGCACAAGGTGTAGTACTCCGTGGCCGGTCGACCTGACACCGTGCTGCCCCGCGGGTACGTTTGTGGGGTCCTGTAGGATCCAGCCAGCCCCGAGGAGAAGGTGATGACTCGCAGCACTCTGACGACCGCGATGGCGTCGCTCGTTCTTGCCGCGTCCGTGTCCGCGTCG
>CAZMGX010000598.1:0-2664 GCA_964565915.1 uncultured Gemmatimonas sp. | reverse complement strand
GCCGGGCCGATCTTCCTCTTCGACGGTGTCTGCAACTTCTGCAGCGACAGCGTCAACTTCATCATTCGCCATGACCCGAACGGGACGTTTCGGTTCGCCTCACTGCAGTCGGAGGTCGGCAAGGCGTTGCTCGCACCGATCGTGAAGTTCGTGCCGGAGGGACGCATCGAGCCGACCGCTGGGGGGCACATGGCGTACGCCGGCACGATCAGTCTCGAGGCTTCGACGTTCGAAGCACTGCTGACGGACATCTGTCGCAGCTACGCGGCCCATGGGTTCACCGACATCGTGCTGATCGGCGACTCCGGCGGCAACCAGCGCGGCATGGAGAACGTCGCGAAGGCACTGAACGCGAAGTGGGCGGCCGAGGGCCGCGCGGCGCGCGTCCATCACCTGCCCGAGTACTACTCGGAAGACCAGTGGAGCTACGACTACCTCAAGACCCTCGGCATCGTGCAGGTGGACTCGATGGCGCCGGCTGGACAGGCGCGTGACCGGCGCGCCGATACCCGCAACGGCATGCACGACGACATCTACTACGAAGCCCAGATTGCCGTGCAGGACCCAGCGTTGATTCGGGCGTCGCAGCGGTCGAAGGCGAAGCAATTGACGTTGCACGGCGTGGATCTGTCCGACATGAAGAAAACAATCGACCTGGGACGGAAACTCGCCGAGTATCGCGCGGGTATCACGGCACGTGCTCTCGAGAAATCCAAACAGCGGCTGCGCGCACCGTAAGGTCGCGATGACGGTCCGCCTCGCGGCCGTCGTGGTCTTGGTGGCGGCCTGCAATCCATCCGACACCTTTCGTGCGATGCGACCCGTACCGCCCACGGCACATGCCCGGTACGCGCAGGCGTTGCATGACGCCGGACTGGACTCGACCGCGTTGGGGCGGGAGTGGTTGGTCGCCGCTGACAGCGCCCTGCGCGCACCGCTCGAGGCGCCGCTCCCCACTCGTGAGATCGGCGCGTACTCGCGGAGTGAGGCACGCGCCGTCGCATATCGGGTCGCGCTGCGTGACGGACAACGGCTGGTCGCCACCGTGCGTGCGGATGGCCTGCGGGCGGCGCTGTTCCTCGACCTCTTCGAGATCGCGGACGACAGCGCAGGCTCCCTCATTCACCGCGCCACGGCCGACACGCTCGCGCGCCGCGACAGCGCGGCGGCCCTGCTGTCCCTGGAATTCGAGGCCAGTCGGAACGGCCAGTATGTGGTACGGCTGCAACCGGAATTGCTGCGGGACGGGCGATTCGAACTCACACTCCGCGCGGAACCGTCACTCGCGTTCCCGGTCGACGGGCACGGCAACCGGGCCATCCAAAGCTTCTTCGGCGTCGCGCGGGATGGTGGACGACGCTCGCATCACGGCATCGACATTTTCGCGCCACGCGGCACGCCGGTTCTGGCGTCGACGGACGGCGTGGTTCGCAGCACGGATCCGAACACGCTTGGCGGCAAGGTGGTCTGGCTGGGTGATGAACGTCGTCGCCAGTCGCTGTATTATGCGCATCTCGACTCGGCCTCGGTCGTGGAAGGTCAGCGCGTGCGACGCGGGGACACGCTCGGCTTTGTCGGCAACACCGGGAACGCGAAAACCACGAAGCCGCATCTGCACTTCGGCATCTACCGACGCGGCGCGGGCCCGATCGACCCGCTGGCCCACGTGCGAGTGGTGAGCACACAGCCACCACTCATTCGGGCCGATACGGCCAGTGTAGGACGGGCCGCCGTGACGCGCGTCGCCAGCGCGACGCTGCGGATGTCGCCGAGTGCCACCGGCACACCCGTCGCGAGTATTCCGCGCCACACGCCGCTGCACATCATGGGCGCCAGCGCGAGCGCGTTTCGTGTCCAGTTCATGGATGGTACCACGGGCTACCTCAGCGCATCCGCAGTCGGATTCCAGTCGAGCTCAGCCGTAAACGGCACCAACTGAGGCCACGCGCGCTCTTGCCGGCCGCCACCGAAAGGCGTATTCTGGCTTCCCGAATAAATGCCGAACCTCCATCGGCATGCCAACCGCCACCCCTCTGCGGAGCTCCCCATGTCTTCCAGTCTCGACACTCCCTCGATCATGACCCCAGCGCAGTTCCTGGCCCACTGGCAAGGACATCGTGCGCTCACGCGCCGGGTCATCGACGCGTTTCCCGAGGACTCGCTCTTCACGTTTTCCGTGGGCGGCATGCGTCACTTTGGCGCTCTGGCCAACGAGATGCTGGGGATGGCGGTGCCTATGGTACGCGGCGCGGTGACCGGCGAGTGGAGCGCGTATACCGACAACAAAGCGTCCACCAAAGCCGAGGTGCTCGCACAGTGGGATGCCACAACTACGGAACTCAACGCGCTGTGGCCGCAGCTGCCCGCCGACAAATTTCAGGAAACGATGACGGCGTTCGGTCAGTACACCGACCGGCTGCACGGCCTGCTGTTGTATGTCATCGACAACGAGGTACACCATCGCGGCCAAGGCTACGTCTACCTGCGCGCGCTGGGCATCGAACCGCCGCCGTTCTGGGAGCGTTGACGTGTTCCTGGGGGCGTGGTGCCCGAGTCATCGCGCCCCCATCCCTGTGCACCGCACCGTTGCGAACACCATTGCGCGGTCCCCAACTTGGAGATGCACACAGGAGGATTGGTCATCCTCTCCAACGGGATTCCCGA
>CAZMGX010000597.1:0-2683 GCA_964565915.1 uncultured Gemmatimonas sp. | reverse complement strand
AACGGACAATGGCAGCGCGAGGCGGAACTTGCCGCCGGTGATCTGACCTTATGCTACGCCGGAGACTCCTATTTCACAGACCTTTCGGACCGCAATGAGATGCTCGTCGTCGAAATGTCGCGCGCGGCCCTCGCCGATGAGCGCCAGCGCCAGATGCGCGAGCGGCGCGAGGTCCCCGCTGGCGCCGACACTGCCCTGCTCCGGGACCAGCGGCCAGATGCCTTCGTTCAACATGGCCAACAACGCGTCCACCAACTCGGCACGTGCCCCGGCGTATCCCGTCGCCAGCACGTTCGCCCGCAACAACATCATGGCGCGCACTTCACGCTCAGGGAGGAGATCCCCAACACCCGCTGCATGGCTGCGCACGAGATTGCGTTGGAGGGCCGCCAGTTGATCAGGTGGAATCGTCACCTCGGACAGTTTGCCGAAACCGGTGTTGACGCCGTACACCGGCACGCCCGCCTCCACCGCGCGGTCCACGACCGCGCGCGTCGTGTGCATCCGCACGCGGGCCGAGTCGGCGAGTCCTACGCGCGCCCGGTCGTCAGCGACGGCCTGCACATCACGAATGCGAAGCGAACGACCATCGAGAGACAACACCGTCGGATATCCTTCCGCGTTTCGCGGCTCAGAAGCTGCTCGACCGATAGGTCTGGCGGTCGTAGTTGAACTTGAGGTCCGGCTGCGCCTTGAGGGCGATGAAGAAATTGAAGGCGAAATTGCCGTTCGGCGCCTGCGTGAACGAAAACACCGCATTCCAGTCGTGCATCTCGCGCTGCAGGCCGATCTGCTGCGACGCGAAGCGCGAGCGCGTGGCATCGTACTGCGTCGACCACTGCGCGGCCCACTTGGGCGTGATGTTGAACGACACCGTGCCGGACACGTTCTGCGTCGGGGGCGAGATGAACACTGGTGCGCCGATGGCGCTCTGCCCGGACGTGAGCCCGGTCGGTGGGGACGTCTGCGCCTGCAGCACGCACTGGTCGAACGCCGCCAGGCCGAGCGCGCGCGTCCCCTCGCAGAACTCCTCCGGATTGTTTTGGATCTGCGTACCGCCGCGTGGCGGTCGCTGGCGCGCGGCATTGTACTGCAGGCTGACGCGCCATCCCTGGCCGGACGGCAGCGACACCTGCATTCCGCGGGCACCAGATCCTGCCGCGTTCTGCTGGCGCGTCTGCCCGGTCAATCCATCGGGCCCTTCCCCGGCGCGAGGACGCGCGTCGGTGTTGATCTCGGAGCGTCGGCCGAACAGTCGGCCAATGGCCCCGATGAGCGCGGACTTCCCGTCGAGTGTGAACGACATGGCCACATCCGTCCGATACGGACTGAACGTGGCCGTGTCGGAGGTCGGATCTCCCTGGAACAACTCGTAGCTCGTGCGGAAATCGAGACCGGGCAGCAAATCCGTTCGCGCCGAGATCGAGAAGGTCCGATCGGTGAAGCCCTGCCCGGTCGAGTCGGCACGCACGAAGTCATAGGTCAACGGCGAAAAATTCATCGCCAGCAAGTTGATCTTCTTGTCGCCGGCCCCCGGCAACGAATCCCCGCTGGACTTCGGCTTGGCTTCGAACGCCGTCGAGAGATTCATCGACACCCGATTCTGCTTGAGCGCACCCAGATAGCCGACGCGCGTGCGGCCCAAGGCACTGAGGTACTCGTCACTGACGGACGCTTCCGGTGAGTAGCTGTAGGAGAAGCTGGGTTGGACGCTGTGCCGGATGCGGGAGAAGAGGCCGAACCCGGGCAGGAAGCCATAGACCGTCGGCGAGGCACCGACCGCGTAGCTGAGTCGCTTCGTCTGGTTCACCCACTTGCCGCCGCTTCGCTCCGTCCGCACCCAGAGGCCCGACGCGCCGTCCACATTGTTCACCTGCACCGACGGCGACACGTTCCACGAACCGGAGAAGAATCGCGGCAGGTTGAACGACGTGGTCCAGTCGGCGTTCGTCTCGAACGTCCGCGCAAACACGCGAATGCTGCGCTGCGACGTGTCCCGGACCCCGATGATCTCGCGCTGCTCCGGAAAATCACGGTACTGCTCGCTGACGGAGAACGAGTTCTGCCACTGGAAGTCGCCGATCTTGATCGGCGTCTCGAAACCGAACTGCATGCTGCGACGATCCGCCCGGAACCGCGAGCTGTCCACCTGACCGGTGGTGCCGTTCACGTTGTACACAAAGGGGAACTGCAACCCCTGGTCGATCTTCTGCGTCTTCGACACCGACAACCGCATCGACGGCGTCCAGCTCACGAACCCCTTGCCCAGTGTTCCGGTCGACACGCTCAGCGACGGAAAGTTCATCTCCACCTGCGTGCGCCCCGGATACTGCGTGCGGTTGCCGCCGATGTTGAACTGTGCCGGCCCGATGCGGGTCTGATACGACAAATCGGAACGAATCGTCGCGTTCGCCGCGATCGGGTTGATCGTGGTCGCCCGCTGAATCTGCGTGTTCTGCACCAGGTTGATGCGGGACGTCAGACGGGTCTGCTTCGAAAAGTCCTGATTGTGGTTCCACGTGACCGACATGTTCGACGACCCGTTCCGCTGCGCGAGATACGACACGGCCGTCTCACCCGAGATGAACCGGTTCAGCCAGCGATACCGGTATTCGACGTTGCCGCGCATGAATCCGGGATCCACGTCGGACCCGCGCGCGCTGCTGCGCCAGTCGAACGACGC
>CAZMGX010000596.1:0-2706 GCA_964565915.1 uncultured Gemmatimonas sp. | reverse complement strand
ATTCAGGCGGCCGTCCGCGAACTGATGCGCGGGCGGACCACCATCGCCATTGCCCACCGCCTCAGCACCATCCTCGATGCGGACGAGATCCTGGTACTGCACCACGGGGAGGTCGTCGAGCGGGGGCCCCATCGGGTCCTGCGCTCGGCGGGCGGGCTTTACGACCGCCTCTTTCGGCTGCAGATCGGCGAGAATTCCCCCTTGGCGACCGAGGCGTCCGCAGAATCATCGCTAACGGACCCGGCGTTGCGCTTGCGAATAGGCGCGGCGCACGGGTAGCTTCGGACTCCCACGGTTCATCCTTCGCGTCAAAGCCACCCCATCCACGTGCAGCTTTCCGTCGCCGCCGGCACCGACGTCGGGCGCATCCGCGCAGGCAACGAAGACAGCCTTTACGCAGACGCCGATCCTGATCGGGGCCTGTTTATTGTCGCCGACGGTATGGGCGGCCACGCCGCCGGCGAAGTTGCGAGCGAAATGGCGGTGCAGATCGTCGCCAAAGAGCTGGCCCCGTTTCGCGACCTGGCCGGTCCGGCCCCGCTGAGCGGGATGGCGCACGCGCTGCGCGAAGCCAACCGGGCGATCTACGAGCGGACGATCGTCGAGGCCGACAAGCAGGGCATGGGGACCACGGCGTCCTGTATGCTGATGGGCGGCGGCCGCTGGATCATCGGGCATATCGGCGACTCACGCGTGTACCTCATGCGCGACGGCGAGTTCCGACAGATCACAAAAGATCACTCCTACGTGCAGGAGCAGGTCGACGCGGGGTTCCTCACGCCCGAGCAGGCGCGCTACCACCCTTATAGCAACGTGATCACCCGGTGTGTCGGTGCGAACGCCGCGGTCGAAGCAGACGTGCTCGAAGGGGAGCTGCGCAACGGCGACATCTATGTGATCTGCTCCGACGGGTTGACCGGCATGGTCGAAGACCCGCAGCTCAAGAAGATCGTGGAGACCCGTGGGACCCCGGGGCGCATGGTCGACGCCATGATCACTGAGGCGAACCGCCGCGGCGGACTGGACAACATCACCGCCGTCGTGGTCCAGGTCCTTTCCGTGCACGGCATGCCCACCGGAACCACTGGCGAAGTCCCAGCCGTTCCGCGTGGCTGACGAGGCCGAGGCCGGCACCCCGGTCGGCGCAGACGCCACCGTCGCCGGTCTCTCCCAGTTGTACCTCGGCAACATCCTTTACGCACTCGAGCGGTGCGCGCTGTCCCTCGACGCCGAGCAGAAGCCGCTCGATGCTGCTTTTTACCGAGGTATCGGCCGCAAGTTGGCTGAGGCCCATGGGCGCGCGTCGCGCCCCACCCCCTGAGTTGGTCCTGAGACCGGGAAGACCCGTATGACGCGCTTGGCGCAGCTGCTCGCGACCATGATGGCAACGACCCTTGTGGCCACGACCATCACGACCGCTCCGGCCGATGCGGCTCCGGTGCGAGCCCTCACAGCGGCCCCGAATCGCGCGATCGTGCGCTGTGCGGCGTCAGCCGATAGCACGCTGCTGCAGTTGCAGGCCAGTGGTCAGACCTTCACGGACTTCCTTGCCGCGGCCAAGGCGCGCCGTGAAGGGTGGCTGCGGATCGCGGATAGCGCGCAGGTGGACGAGGCGCTGTTGGCGCGCGCCCGGGCCGTTGGGGGCACGTGGCGCGTGCTGGTCGTGGCGATCGATGCGTGCGGCGATTCCATGAATTCGGTGCCCTATCTGGCGAAGCTCGCGGCGGCGGTACCCGGCATCGATCTGCGCATTGTGTTGCCGGTGAACGGGCGGGCGGTGCAGGCGGCGCATCGGTCCATGGACGGGCGCCAAGCCACGCCGACGATCGTGCTGCTCGACAGCACCGGTCGCGATGTCGGGTGCATCGTCGAACTGCCGAAGGAGATCCGGCACTGGGCACACGGCGTCCGATCGACGGTCAGTAGCGATTCCCTGCATGCGGGCATTCGCGCGTTCTATGCCAAAGACCGCGGCCGAGGCATCACCACGGAGATGGTGGAGCTGCTCGAGGCGGCCAAGCAGGGGCAAATGGTGTGCGAGCGGGGCCCGTCGCAGTAAGACGTTGGTCAACCCCCCTGCCGACCGGCAACCAATAACCGGTTGCCCATTTGCAGGGCATATGGACCTAGTCAGCCAACAGCGCGCGGTCGTTCTCGAGGCGGTCCGAAAGCGTCGACGCATCCCGCCGCAGCACACGAAGCACCGCGTCCGTGGGGATCTCCGCCCGGTCTGCCGTGAAGACACAGAGTCGCCGCGCGCTGCGATAGAACTCGTCGCTCAATCGCGGCAGGTTCATCGCACCGTCCCAGCCCGCCGCGGTTAGTAACTCCACCCGTCCATCTCGGCGCAACATCGGCAATTCGAGCCCGAGCATTTGCGTCTTCGCGGGATAGTCCAGCAGCAGCGCACCTCGCGGGAGACCGAGTTCGTCGGCGAGGGCGTCTTCGACACGACGGGTCAGCGCGTAGTCGGATGCAATCCATTCACCAACGTTGTCGCCCAGGGTCGCCGCAGGGCATTCATAGGCCCGTTTGTGCAGGTGCCGCAAACGCAGTCCCTGCAATTGCGCACGGGCATCCGCTGGCAACGACGGGGTGTCGAGATGGAACAGCAGTTCTTCGTCGGTGAAGCGCGCGACGGCGAGCGTGGAGACCAGACCCGCGTCGAGACTGGACCCGACGAGTCGCTTGTACATCGCCGTCGCG
>CAZMGX010000595.1:0-2719 GCA_964565915.1 uncultured Gemmatimonas sp. | reverse complement strand
GCGATCATGGCCACGATGCTGTCCCGGCTCACGAAGGTCGAGAAAGCCGTGCTGACGGATCATGTCGGAAGCGCCGATCCAGCGACCCTCGAGCGGCTCGCGATGTTGACCCGCGGCCTCATCACACGCGGCGCAGACGCCGCGACGGCGCAGCAGCAGGCGTTGCGGGTGCTGGATCAGCAGATTTCGGCGCAGGCGAGCGTGTTGGCGTTTTCCCGGCTGTACCTGGTGTCGGGCATCCTGTTGGTCGCGGCCCTGCCGCTCCTGCTGTTCTGGCGGACGGGCCGTTCGACCGGAGTGGCGCCGGATATCCCCCACTAGCCGCGGCGGGGGCGATCGGATGCAGAGGTGGCCGTCCGCGCCCCCGCCACCCATTCTTCAAGGCTCGCTGCGAGCGTCGCGCACGCGGCCGCCCCGTACCCGCCCCGCCGTTCGCTTCCCTGCCCTCATCATGACACACGCTTCGCCATCACGCGCCGACGCCCTTGGTTTGGTTCATGAATGGACCCAGTCCGAGTCGTTGCGAAAGCACATGCTCGCCGTCGAGGCCGCCATGCGGGCGTACGCGCGCCGTTTCGGCGAGGACGAAGGGGTGTGGGGCGTCACGGGCCTGATCCATGACTTCGATTACGAGCGATTTCCTAACGAAACGCTCGCTGCCGACGTCGAACATCCGGCGGAGGGTGTGCGCCATCTCCGGACACTCGGATGGCCGGAGACGATCTGTGAGGCGGTCCTCGGGCATGCCCATTACACCGGGGTCGCCCGTGTCTCCCTGATGGCGAAGGCGTTGTTCGCGTGCGACGAGCTGACCGGACTGATTACGGCATCCGCGCTGGTGAAACCGTCACGGTCGGTGCTGGACGTCGACGTGCCAGGCGTCCGGAAGAAGATGAAGGACAAGGCCTTCGCGCGAGGGGTGAACCGTGATGATGTCATTCAGGGCGCCGAGGCGCTGGGGATACCGCTGGATGAACACATCGGTGTGGTGCTTGGGGCCATGCAGGCCGAGGCGGGACCGCTGGGACTGGGGGGCAGCGCGGCGGCCCCTGCCGGCAATTCAACGCCGTCCACAGGAGACGCGTAGTTCCGATGAAGCCCCGACGACCTATGACTTCCATCGCCCTTCCCCCTCCCGTGTCACGGCCCCCGATCGGGTCCGACCATGCGGAGTGGGCGTCGGCCGGCGGTCTTATGGGTCCTGAGGATCAGCGTCTGGATGAGAAGGTCGTGCCCATCGCCTCGGCGGTGGACGACCGGGTGGTGCCGTCGGCCGATGTCCTCGAGGAACGTGCGCTGGTCGTTGCGGCGCAGGCGGGTGATCGCACGGCGTTTGCGGGTCTGGTGCATCGTCATCAACGGCGTGCGTATGCGGTGGCGCGCGCCATCGTGCTGTCACACGACGATGCGGAGGACGCGGTGCAGGAGGGGTTTCTGCATGCGTTCCGCGCGATGGAGCGGTTCCGTCCCGAGCAGGCGTTCGGGGCGTGGTTGCACCGGATCGTGGCGAATGCGGCGCTGGACATCGCGCGGCGACGCAAGGTTCGTGACGCCGACGAGTTGCCGGAGACGTTGTCGTCGCCGCACCGCGATCCGGCTGAGGCGGATGAACTCCGACTGCGGCTGAATGCCGCCCTGTCGACGTTGGGTGAACGACAACGTGCGGTGATCGTGCTGCACGATGTAGAAGGCTACAAACATGCGGAGATCGGAACGCTCCTCGGAATTCCCGAAGGAACCGCCCGATCGGACCTGCACCACGCCCGGGCGCACTTGCGGCGCCAACTGGGCAACCTGCGGAGCTCGGAATGAAGGACTTCAAGCGGATCGACAACGAACGCAGCGCGGGCGCCGATCCCGACGTCACGGCGCTGTTGCGTGCCGCGTATGCGGCCCCTCGGCACGAGGGTTATTGGGATGGACTCGAGCAGCGCGTGATGGCGCGGCTCAACGACTCGCCGGTGGTGGCGTGGTGGGCGGTGCTGTCCGAGTGGCGGACGGCCGGTGCCATTGCGGCGACCGTGGCGCTGCTGCTGGCCGGTGCGACGGTCGTGCGCGAGGTGACGATGGAGCGCAGTGAGCGCGAGATGGCGTTGCGGCAGGCCATCGATGCCGGCATGCCGGCGGATGATGCGACGTTCTCGTTCCGGATCGGCGGTCGGTTGCCGGCCGACGCGCCGGAGCGGTATCTCGATCCGTTCGACTACTAGCCGCCGGGTCTCCTCGTGACCTCCTCACGTCCCAAATCGCTGGCGCTGATGTTTCTCCTCGGCGCCTTCCTCACTGGCGGTGCGGTCGGCTTCGCGGCCGATCGCGCGGTGACCCGGGCGCGCCCCCAGAAGCAAAACGACGAACGCGCCGGCCGCGACTAACACGCGCGCGAACTGAACCTTTCAGCCGACCAGCGCCGGGTCATCGACTCGGTTTTTGAATGGCGGCGTGCACGCTCCAGAGAGATCATGCAGACTTATCGCCCTTCCCTCGATTCCGTGCGTGACAGTGCGCGCGTGCTGATGCGCGCCGTGCTGGACCCGGCGCAGCAGGCCCGCTTCAACGCGCTCATCGAGCGCAACCAGCGCTTCGCGGACAGCATCGGTCGTGCACGCGGAGAGCGTCGATGATGCGCCGACGCACGACCACGCGCAGCATCGCGCTTGCCGGGGCGGTCCTGATGGCCGCCCCTCTTGCCGCGCAGCCGACCAGCGCCGACGATGGCGCG
>CAZMGX010000594.1:0-2724 GCA_964565915.1 uncultured Gemmatimonas sp. | reverse complement strand
TCATGCGCAACGAGCCGCTCGACTTCATCGGCATCGACTACGCAGCCGACAACCGCGACGTCGAGGAGACCATCCTGCCGTTGGCACTGGAACGGAAGATCGCCGTGCTGGCGTATGCACCTTTCGGCCGCACGAGCCTCTTTCGTCGCGCGGCGGGCAAGGAGCTGCCGGCGTTCGCGAAGGAATTCGATGCAACGACGTGGGCGCAGTTCTTCCTCAAGTTCATCCTCGCGCATCCGGCCATCACGGCGGTCACGCCGGCCACCAGTCAGGCGAAGAACATGCTCGACAACATCGGCGGCGGCATCGGCCGCTTGCCGACGCCGGCGCACGTGAAGCAAATCATCGAAGTCGTTGACGCGCTGCCGGCCCTGCCGGGTCGCTGACACCGCGCGCTTCCCTCCCTGAACTTTCTCTGTAGATGACCACCGAATCGGGCGTCCTGGCGCGACTCCGCGCCAGCGTTGGCGCACGTCCTGGCGAAGGTGCCGTCCTGGTCTGGGCGACGGCGTACTACTTCCTCGTGTTGTGCGCGTACTACGTGATCCGCCCGATTCGTGACGACATGGGCGCCGCCAGCGGCGCCGAGAATCTGGCGTGGCTGTTCAGTGGCACCATGGTCGGCATGTTGCTCGTGCATCCGCTCTACACCTCGCTGGTGTCCAAGCTGCGCCGCCGTGCGTTCATCGCGTGGACATACCGGTTCTTCATCCTGAATTTGATCGCGTTCTATCTGGTGTTCCGCGCGGTCAGCGCAGAGCAGGCGATCTGGGTCGGACGCGTCTTCTTCATCTGGACGAGCATCTTCAACCTGTTCGTGGTCTCGGTGTTCTGGTCGCTGCTGACCGACGTGTTTCGTCCGGGACAGGGCAAGCGCCTGTTCGGCGTCGTCGCGGTTGGTGGAACCATCGGCGCGATGCTGGGCGCCACGATCACCACGGCGCTCGTCGGGGTGATGGGCCCGCTCAACCTGATGCTGGTGTCGGCGCTGATCCTCGAGTTGGCGGTGCGTGCATCACACGTGCTGGACAACGCGGAAGCCGCCATGCGCAGCGTCGAGGCGAACGACGAAGCCATTGCGGAGACGGCGCGAGCCGCGGCGTCGGGCCGGGCGGCGGTGGCGGCCAAGCCGTCGGGCGACGCGTCGCGTGACGTGATCGGCGGCGGTATGCTGGACGGCATCAAGCACATCGTGTCGTCGCCGTATCTGCTGGGGATCGCCTCGTTGATCCTGTTCTACACGATCTCGTCGACGTTCCTGTACTTCCAGCAGGTCGATATCGTGGCGCGCGTCTTCGGCGACGACCGTGCCGCGCGCACGCGCGTCTTCGGCGCGATGGACATTGCCGTCAATGCGCTCACGCTGCTCTCGCAGCTGTTCCTGACGGGTCGGTTCATCAAGTGGCTGGGCATCGGCGCCGCATTGGCGTTCCTACCGCTGGTCACGCTGGTGGGCTTCGGCATCATGGGCTTTGCCCCGACGATCGCGGTGCTGGTGGCATTCCAGACGATTCGTCGCGCTGGCAACTTCGCGATTCAACGTCCGGGCCGCGAGGCGCTGTTCACCGTGCTCGATCGCAGCGACAAGTACAAGGCGAAGAATTTCAGCGACACCTTCGTATATCGACTCGGCGATCAGGTCGGCGCGTGGTCCTATACGTGGATGGCCGTTTTCGGGCTCAGCCTGAGTGGGCTGGCGTTCACCATGGTGCCTCTGTCAGCGGCCTGGCTGGTTCTCACGCTGTGGCTGGGCAAGAAGTACGCGGTTCGAGAGAGCGAGCGGCTTTCCGCCAGCTGAACCGCTGAGAGAAACAGATGGTCGCAATACGAGGGTGCGGCGCGGTTGCTGCACCCTCGCCGTTTTTTTTGAACCACAAAGGTCACAAAGGTCACGAAGGCTGCTGGAGCCAGCAACCGTGCCGTTCCCAACATTCACGTTCTTGGATGTTGAGTCGAGCAGATCATAGCGGCGCGCTCCCTTCGTGACCTTTGTGACCTTTGTGGTTCAAAAACCAGCGATCCGTCCGTCGCACACGATCCATCGCCGCGCACCAACGCGCCGAGCGAGCGATCAGCGCTTGCCTGGCGGCGTCGTTGTCGGTGTCGTCGGCCCCGAGCCGCAGGCCGTGAACCGCACATCCAGCGCGCCCTGATTCGAACCCGACACCGTGGCCGCCAACGCGCCGGCGGAATACGCCTGATTGCTGGTGCAGCCCGAGTTGACGGTCAACTGAGTGGTGGTCGACACATTCAGCGTGAGCGTCTGCGTCGGACTGACTCCGGGCGTGACCTGATTGCCCGTTACCGTGCCGGTGACCGAGAGTGAGCCGGCGAGGGTGAACGTTCCGGTAGGAAACGTGAAGTTCGCGCGGATCGTGTTGCCGGCGCTCGGCGTAAACGTGCCTGTCAGATTCGCGGAGCGCGCCAGCGTGAAGCTGCCGCCGGTCGCCTGCAAGCTGATCGAGACCGTGCTGTTCTCGGCATACGTCGCCGATGTGGCCGATGCCCACCGGTAGTCAAACGTCCCGTCGATGACCGTCGTCACCACCGAGTCGCCCTTCGTCGCTCTGACCGTGAAGTTCGTGTACGTCGCGCGGTAACCGATGAGACCACCCATGTCTTCGAGGCGCGCCGTGCCCGACACCGTGACGTTCGAGCCGGCATTGGTGTATGCGCAGCCAGTGGTGGTGTACTGCGCCGACCGATTGTCGGGGATGCCGTTGT
>CAZMGX010000593.1:0-2724 GCA_964565915.1 uncultured Gemmatimonas sp. | reverse complement strand
GTGCGCACCGCGTCTGGCGGCACCGAGGGGATCGCCGAGTACGAGAAGTTCCGGCCGCAGCTGGTGTTTCTCGATGTGAAGATGGCGGGCCTCGACGGCCTCGAGGTGCTCAAGCGCCTGCGGCAGATCGATGGCAATGCGCTCGTCGTGATGATCAGCGGTCACGCGACGATCCAGACGGCCGTCGAGGCCACGCAGCTCGGTGCCTACGACATCCTCGAGAAGCCACTCGATACCGATCGGGTGCTGGTCCTGCTGCGCAATGCGTTCGAAACGCGCACGCTGACGGAAGAGAACGAGCGGCTGCGTCAGACCATCGATTCGCGGTACGAAATCGTGGGCCGCACGTATGCCATTCGCGCGCTCCTCGAGCGGATCGAGAAGGTGGCGGCGACACCGGCACGTGTGCTGATCACCGGCGAGAACGGCACGGGCAAGGAGCTTGTCGCCCGGGCCATCCATCGCGGCTCGCAACGGGCGAAGAAGGCATTCGTCGAGGTGAACTGCGCGGCCATTCCGTCCGAGCTGATCGAGAGTGAGCTGTTCGGTCACATCAAGGGCTCGTTCACCGGCGCGATCGCGGATCGTGCGGGCAAGTTCGAGCAGGCCGACCAGGGCACGCTGTTTCTCGACGAAATCGGCGACATGTCGCTCTCCGCACAAGCGAAGGTGCTGCGCGTGCTGCAGGATGGGGTCGTGACCCGGATTGGCGGCAACAAGCCGGTGCAGGTCGATGTGCGCGTGCTGGCGGCGACCAACAAGGATCTCGAGGCCGAGATCGCGGCCGGTCGCTTCCGTGAAGACCTGTTCTACCGACTGAACGTGGTTCCGATCACGGTGCCGGCGCTGCGCGAACGTCGCGAGGACGTGGAGCAGCTGGTCGTGCATTTCCTGCGGCAGTTTGCGGCGCGTGACGGGCTGCCGGCGCGGGAGATCACGGCCGATGCGATTCGTCGCCTGGCGGAACTGGATTGGCCGGGCAACGTGCGCGAGCTGCGCAACACGATGGAACGGTTGGTCATCCTGGCGAACGCGGCGACGATCACTGGCGCGGATGTCGATCGCCTCGTCGGGCGCCGCGTGACCGAGCCTGCGGGACTGGGCAACCTGGTCGACTGTGTCACGTTCGAGGAGTTCAAGCAGGCGGCGGAACGGGCCTTCCTGCAGGCGAAGCTGCGGGCGTTCGACTGGAATGTGTCCGAGACGGCCAGGGCGCTCGACATGCCCCGGTCGAATCTCTACAAGAAGATCGAGCGTTATGGTTTGATGAGGGAAACGACGCCCGACTCTTTACCGACGGTTCGATGAGCGATCGCAATTGGGAAGCGGAGCTGGCCAAGATCGACAAGCAGCTGGCATCCGTCTCGGATGAACAGTTGCTGGCCGAGCGGAATGCTCCGGCTGTGCCGAAGGGCGGGGTGACCCGATCCACGGCGATGGATGCCCGGATGGGCACCCAGGGTGCGACGACGACCCGCGGGGCGACGGTGGCGCCGCCCGCAGCGTCGGCCGCGGCGCCCGGCGGCACGTGGCGCTCATGGCTCAAGGTCAGCATTGCCGTGGCCGCGGCGGCGGGACTGATGTTCTGGCCGTGGCCCGCGCGCTGCGGTTTGCCGCTGGTCGGCTTCACGGCGGCAACGGGCGGCGTGGCGCTGCTGGGGATGTGGAGCGCCGTCGGTACGTGGCGTCACCGATTGGGGCTCGCGCACGTCGCGTCCATTCTCGTGACGATGTGGGGCCTGGCCCTCGGGGCGCGCGAAGTGTTGCCGCGCGTGGGTTATGCGATTCCGACCATCGAGCGGGCGGGCCAGTGGAGTTGTGAGGGGCTGCCCCCGCTACCGTCGCCGACGGTGCCCGGACCGACTACTCCCGCCCCAACCACGCCGGGCACGGGATCGCCTGGCTGACCGAGGTCGCTGCTCGACGTGTAGAGTCCGAGCAACGCCAGACACCCCGCCGGAAACGCGCATCACACGTGGTCGCGCAGGTCGGCACGGCAGTCGATGTCCTCGGCAACTTCGGGGTGAAATCGCCACGCCCCGTGCCGACGCTGCTAATTTTGTCCAATGACCAAGACCTACCAGAACTTCATCGGCGGCCAGTGGGTGGCGCCGTCGACCGATCGCTTCTTCGAAAATCGCAATCCCGCCGATCAGGACGACCTGATCGGTCTCTTCCCGGAGTCCGGAGCCGCCGACGTCCACGCGGCCGTGGCCAGCGCGCGACGCGGCTTTGAACGCTGGAAGCGCACACCCGCACCGGCGCGCGGCGATGTGCTGCGCCGCGTCGGCGATCTCATGGCCGCGCGCAAGGAAGAAATCGCGAACCTGATGACGCGCGAGATGGGCAAACCCCTCGCTGAGACGCGCGGCGACGTGCAGGAAGGCATCGATACGGCTTACTACGCCGCCACCGAAGGACGACGTCTCTTCGGCCACACCGTCCCCAGCGAACTCGCCAACAAGTGGGCGATGACGATGCGGCGGCCGATCGGCGTCTGCGGTCTCATCACGCCATTCAACTTCCCGATGGCGATCCCCACGTGGAAGGCGTTTCCGGCGCTGCTCTGCGGCAACAGTGTGATCCTCAAGCCCGCCGAAGACGTGCCACACACGGCGACGGTGCTGGTCGAGATCCTGCTCGCTGCCGGACTGCCGCCCGAAGTGATCCAGCTCGTGCACGGCTTCGGCGAGGCCGTCGGCAAGGCGCTCGTCGAAGATCCGC
>CAZMGX010000592.1:0-2737 GCA_964565915.1 uncultured Gemmatimonas sp. | reverse complement strand
ACTCCCATGATCCTGGTCATCGACAACTACGACTCGTTCACCTACAACCTCGTGCAGTATTTTGGCGAGCTGGGCGAGCAGCTGATCGTGCGGCGGAACGACGAGGTCACGGTCGACGAGATCCTGCAGATGGCGCCGGACGCGATCGTGGTCTCTCCGGGTCCGTGTACGCCGTCAGAGGCCGGAGTTTCGGTGGACCTGATCCGACGCGCGGGGGCGAGCATCCCCTTGCTCGGCGTGTGCCTCGGCCATCAGGCCATCGGCGAGGCGTATGGCGGCCACGTGGTTCGCGCCCGTCGTGTGATGCACGGAAAGCAATCGCGCATCGTGCATGATGGCACCGGGCTTTTCGCCGGCGTCCCGTCCCCGCTCTCGGTGATGCGTTATCACTCGCTGATCGTCGAGCGCGACACGTTGCCGGCCGACCTCGTCGTCACCGCCGTTGCTGACGACGATGCCGAGGAGATCCATGCCATGCGACATCGCACGCACCCGGTCTGGGGCGTCCAGTTTCACCCTGAGTCGATCCTGACGGAGCACGGTCGTCAGTTGCTCGTGAATTTCCTCGCAATGGCCGTCGCGGTCCGGCAGCGGAGCGCGGTCGCCTGAGTCACTGGTCGTCGGCCACGGACGCGGGGACGGTGGGGGGCGTCTCCCCCTCATCGACCGCGTCAGGGCTGACGGCGGCGTGCGGCGCACGCGGCGGAATGAGCAGCGAGAGGACGACACTGCCAATCAGCGTGGACGCCACCACGCCCAGCGACAGGCCGATGCCCAACGGGCAGATCTCCGAGAGCAGCATCTTCACCCCGACGAACGCCAGCACCAGGGCCAGCCCGTACTTGAGCAGGTGGAACTTCGAGATCACGCCGGACAGGACGAAGTACAGCGATCGCAGGCCGAGGATCGCGAAGACGTTCGAGGTATAGACCAGGAATGGGTTGCGCGTGACGCCGAAGATGGCCGGGATCGAGTCGACGGCGAAAACGACATCGGTCGTCTCGACGAGCGCAAGCACGACAAAGAGTGGCGTTGCCACGAGGCGCACGGGGCCACCCGGCGTGAGCGCCTCACGCACGAAGAACTGCTCGCCGCGGAACTTCGACGTGATCGGAAAGATGCGGCGGACGAATCGGATGACCGGATTGGATTCCGGCTCGATCTCCGTCTCGCCGCCCATCGCCATCTTGAAGCCGGTGTAGACGAGAAAGGCGCCGAAGACGTAGATGATCCAGTGGAACTGCGCGAGCAGCGCCGCGCCCGCGCCGATCATGATGCCGCGCATGATGAGCGCGCCGAGAATACCCCAGAACAGCACCCGGTGCTGCAGCGTCGGCGCGATCTTGAAGTAGCCGACGATCAGGATGAAGACGAACAGGTTGTCGACCGACAGCGCCTGCTCGACGAGGTATCCCGCGTAGAACTCCAGCATCGACTGGCGACCCATGGACTGGCCGATCCACAGCCCGAAGCCGATGGCGAGCGACACCCAGAGGGCGCTCCACCCCAGGGCCTCCTTGACGCTGACCGCGTGGGCCTTGCGATTGAACACGCCGAGGTCCAGCGCCAGCAGGACGAGAATGAGCGCGTTGAAGCCAATCCACCACCAAACGTTGGGCATGCCCACTGGGATCGAGGAGGCGCACGGGCGACGCCAAGCTGACGTTTGCCTTCGTGCGTGTGAGTTCGTATCTTACATGGCGTGAATTTTGCGGCAACTACGTCCCGATCGATTCGTCGATGCCCGTTCTGGCCGTGATCCCGGCGCGCCTTGGCGCCACGCGGTTGCCGCGCAAGCCACTCCGCCTGTTGGGGGGGCTTCCACTTGTGGTCCGAGTCTACCAGCGTGTCGTCTCGCTCGGTGTCGCCGATCACTGTGTCGTGGCGACGGATGACCACGAAGTCGTCGCGGCCTGTCGGGAGCACGGTCTCTCCGTCGAGCTGACCTCCGGGGATCATCCGTCGGGGACGGATCGGGTCGCCGAAGTCGCCGCGCGGCGCGACTACGCGGCGTACGACATCGTGCTCAACGTGCAGGGCGACGAACCCTTCGTCTCGCGTGAGGCCCTTTCGGGTGCGGTCGCGGTGGTCGCCGATGGCCGAGCGCCCATCGGCACGGCCGCCGTCGCGGCGGATCCGTCGGTGCTGTCGCGTCCGGACGTCGTCAAGGTCGTGTGCGACGTCCGCGGCAGGGCGCTGTACTTCTCGCGCGCGCCCATCCCGTTTCTTCGCGAAAGCGCCGATGCGGCCGTGCGCGATCCGCTGATCCGCCAGCATGTCGGCGTGTACGCGTACCACCGTGACGCACTGCAGTCGTGGGTGGGGTGGACGCCGCACCCGCTCGAACTCACGGAACGCCTCGAACAGTTGCGACCGCTGGCCCATGGCCTGGCCATCGGGGTCGCCGATGTGCCCTCCGCCGAGGGCGGTATCGATACCGAAGACGATCTCGCTCTGGCCAACGCGCGCTGGGCGCTCCACGCTGCCGTGGCGCCGCCGACGCCGGGGCACCCGCACCACCTGACTCCAAGCCTGGGTACCGCCTGAATGTCCTCCACCGCCATCACCACCGGTCATCCGCCGACGCCCAAGTACATCTTTGTCACCGGTGGCGTCGTGTCGTCGCTGGGCAAGGGCATTGCGGCGGCGTCGCTCGGACGGCTGCTCGTCGAACGCGGCTTTCGCGTGACGATGATGAAGCTCGATCCGTATCTCAATGTCGACCCGGGACGATGTC
>CAZMGX010000591.1:0-2742 GCA_964565915.1 uncultured Gemmatimonas sp. | reverse complement strand
GTGCGCATCGTTCCCAATCACGTCTGCATCGTCGTGCACCTGTTCGACGAAATCATCGGGGTGCGCGGTGATGCGGTCGAAACGCGATGGCCCGTGGCCGCCCGCGGGCGCGGGTCATCGTACGACATCGTGGAGGCAGGGCCGTCGCGGCCACGGGCGGTGTAGACGCTCCACCACACGGTGGGCTTGCGGCGCCTTACGCCGGACTGCGGCGGGCCCCGTCGGTCGATTTCGTGTTGCGTGCGATGTGGCCCGTGCGGGCGCGGGCCAGCTTCAAGAGATCGGCCGGGGCAAGCGCCAGTTCGAGACCACGTCGGCCGGCGCTGACGAACACACGCGCCAGTGACAAGGCACTCGCGTCGAGCACGACGGGCAGCGGCTTCTTCTGGCCCAGCGGACTGATGCCGCCCACGACGTAGCCCGTCGCACGTTCTGCGGCGGCCTGGTCGGCCATCTTCGCCCGGCGGCCTCGCACGGCATCGGCCAGCGCCTTGAGGTCGAGCATCGCACTCACCGGCACGACCGCGCAGACGAGTCCTACCCCTTCGACGTCGGCGACGAGCGTCTTGAAGACACTCGCCGCATCGACCCCCAGTGCGTCCGCCGCCTCCTGACCGTAACTCGCGACCGCCGGATCGTGCGCGTATTCGAGGATCTCGTGGGCAACTCCGGACTTGCGGACCATCAGGATGGCTGGCGTCATACCGGCTATCTTGATGGGTGCGCCTCCTTCGCGCCACCGCCCTCCTTCAATGCACGACACACGCCCGACTCCGCTGGCCGACCATCCACCGGCGCGACGCATCCTGCTGGTCGATGCCGATGCGTTTTTTGTGGCGGTCGCGCGCCAAGTGGATCCGGACGGCGCCGGTCGTGCGCCGCTGCTCATCGTCGGCGGGCGGCCGGGCTCGCGCGGTGTCGTGTGCAGCGCATCGTACGAATGCCGGGCGTACGGCGTGCGCTCCGCGATGTCGATTGCGCGCGCCCTGCAACTGTGTCCGCAGGCGACGTGTGTGCCGGTGCCGCGTCGGGCGTGCAGCCAGCGCAGTCGTGAGATTGCGGCCGTACTGGCGCGCCTGGCGCCGGTCGTGCAGGCGTCGAGCATCGACGAGTGGTACTGCGACATGGCGGGCACCGAAGCGTTGTACGGTCACGAGTCGCTCGCCGACAGCGCGCGGCGCATTCGTGATGCCGTGCACGACGCAACGGGCCTGTCCGTTTCCATCGGCGGTGGCACGTCACGACTGGTGGCGAAAATGGCCGTCGAGGTGGCCAAGCCGAAGCCCGGCACCGGAGCGACCGGCGTGTATTGCGTCGACCCGGGCGATGAGATCGCATTCCTGAGTCGATTCCGCATGGCCGACCTGCCCATGGTGGGACCGAAGTTCGCCGAGGCCTTGTCGCGGCTGGGACTCGAGACGGTTCAGGATGCGCAGGGGTGGTCACGTGACGCACTGGTGGCGCGACTCGGAGAGCGTGCCGGCCATTGGCTGTATCGTCGGGTGCGCGGCCTCGATCACAGCGTCGTCGCGCCACGCGATACGCAGAAGCAAGTCAGTCGCGAAGAGACGTTTGCGCACGACTTGCACGACGAGTCACTGATCGACCGCGAACTGCTGCGTCTGGCGGTTCGGGTTTCGGCCGACTTGCGCCAGCAGTCCCTGCAGGCACGAACCATCACCGTGAAGCTGCGTGACAGCGACTTCCGCACACGATCGGCGCAGCGCACGCTGCGCTTGCCCATCGAGTCCGAGCGGTCGGTCGCCAAGGCCGCGCAGGGGCTCCTCAAGCAGCTCCGCACGCGCCGGCGGGTCGGTGTACGGCTCCTCGGCATCGCCTTGTCGCACTTCGACGAGGGCGCGCCCGTGCCGCGTCAGCTGGGCTTGTTCGCGGAGCCGGCACCGCCGTCCACCGATGAGCCGGTCGAGGATGCCCGTGAGCGGGCGCTGACCAAGGCCCTGGACCGCATCCGGAACCGATTCGGCGCCCAGTCCATTGTTCCGGCACCACTCATCACCGGCGGCCGGGACCTTGGCCCGCGCGTCGAGGAGTGACGGACGCCACGGCTGAGGTGGTGAGGTGTGGCTACCGGGTACCGCTCCGGTCGCTTACTTTCCGTCCGATTCAGTCTCCGGCCCCCGGAGGCTCTTTTCTGCGCAATCGTTCCTCGACCGCCGCGTCCGCGCTGGTCGCGATCAACAGACGGGGTTTCACATGAGTGCTGCGTACGATCCGAACAAGCTGGGCTGGGGTGCGGCCGCCCTTACCTGTGTCATGACTGCGGCGCTGGGATTCACCGCCTACACGATCCACAAGAACACCTACATCCATCCGCGCGACCCGATGGCCGTTCAGGTCTACCACGCGCGTGACGCGGCGGGTGCCGGCGGTGAGCACGGCGAGGCCAAGGCCGAGGGAGAGCATGCGGCCCCGGGTGAGCACGCCGCCGAAGGCGCCGCAGCGGGCGAGGCCAAGCCGGCCGACGCGAAGCCCGCGGAAGCCAAGCACTAAGCAGGCACGACGACCGGCGGCTATGGCCGGGGCAGCGTAAACCAGAACTCGCTGCCCTTGCCGGCCTCGCTGACGACGCCAATGTCGCCGCCATGGGCCTCCACGATGCCCTTGGCGATGTAAAGCCCAAGCCCCGAGCCCGCACGAAGCAGGCGCGGGGCTTGCCAGTATCGCTCGAAGAGCCGAGGCACATCTTCCGGTGCCACGCCAGGGCCCGAGTCAGCCACGCCG
>CAZMGX010000590.1:0-2750 GCA_964565915.1 uncultured Gemmatimonas sp. | reverse complement strand
GGACGCCGCGCGAACGAGGCGTATACGTACGGTTCGCTTGGCGTGACCGTCAGGTTCTGAAATCGGTGAGCGCTGCCAGCGCGGATGACGTGCGCTTCATGCAGCGCGCGCTCGAGTTGGCGCCTCGTGGGCACGGCCAGGTAGCGCCCAATCCCCAGGTCGGGGCCGTCGTGGTGCGCGACGGCGTCGTGGTGGGTGAGGGCTGGCACGCGGAATACGGATCGGCGCACGCCGAGGTGGCGGCCCTGCGCGCGGCGGGTGACGCCGCCCGCGGGGCCACCGTCTATGTCACCCTCGAACCGTGCCACCACTACGGCAAGACCCCCCCTTGCACGCAGGCGCTGCACGAGGCGCGGGTGGCACGCGTGGTGTACGCGGTCGAGGACCCGAACCCGCGGGCGGCCGGTGGCGCCCCGTGGCTGCGGGCGCAGGGTATTCAAGTGGACGCCGGTGTGTGCGAGCGCGAGGCGCGCGATCTCAATGCGGACTTCTTGTTCTGCCAACACAACGTGTCCCGTCCGTTCGTGACGCTCAAGTTGGCGCTCTCGATCGACGGTGCCCTCGTCGATGCGAGCCGAAAACGCGCGTGGCTGACCGGCGACGAAGCGCGCGCGGCCGTTCACGCGCTGCGGTCGGGGAGTGACGCGGTCGCGGTCGGGATCGGAACGGTACTGGCCGATGATCCGCTGCTGACGGTGCGGGAGGGCGTCCCGCCGCGCATCGTGCCCCGCCGGATCATCTTCGACCGTCAGGCCCGCCTGCCGCTGACCAGTGCGCTCGTCGCGACCGCTGGTGATGTGCCGGTCACCGTGATGACCGATGGCTCTGATGCGTATGCCGAGCAGGCGCTCCAGCAGGCCGGGGTCCGGATTCGCGCGGTGGCCTCGCTCGGGTCCGGACTGCGTGGCCTTCGCATGGACGGCGTGCGCCATCTGCTGGTGGAGGGCGGTGCAAACCTCGCGTCCGCCTTCATGGCGGCCGGTTTCGTCGATCGCCTGATTACCTTTCAGGCACCGGTCATTCTGGGAGCGGGAGCACTTCCGGCCTTCGCGGCGTTGCCAGCGCGGGCGGTCGAGAGCGCACCGCGGCTGCGCGTCGTGGCGCGGCGCGCGTGCGGAGCAGACCTCATGACCACTTACGCTGTTTTCGGAGACTGACGACAGGATGTTCACGGGGCTCGTCGACGACGTGGGTACGATCCTCCACGTCGAGGACACGCCGGCGGGGCGCGAACTGCGCATCCGATGCGGCTATCGCGACCTGCGGGACGGCGAGAGTATCGCCGTCAACGGTGCGTGCCTCACCGTGCGCACCTCGGGAACGACCGCCGACGCGTCGTCCTGGTTCTCCGTGGCCGCTGTGCTCACGACGCGCGATCGGACGACGATCGGCGCGTGGGCCGTCGGCGACCAGGTCAACCTCGAACGCGCCATGCGGCTCGGCGATCGACTCGGGGGACATCTGGTCCTCGGACACGTCGATGGGGTGGGCGTGGTGTCGGCCACCCGGTTGCACGGCGATGCGTGGCTCGTCGACTTGACGTTGCCGGCGTCCCTGCGGCCGCTCATGGTTTCGCACGGGTCGCTGACCGTCAATGGCGTCAGTCTGACCGTCAACGCCCTGCTGGATGACGGCGTCCAGCTTTCCCTCATCGAATACACCATGCGACACACCACCCTTCATGCACTTGCGGTCGGGACACGCGTGCATATCGAGGCGGACGTGCTCGCCAAGCATGTCGAGCGTCTGCTGGCGCCTCAGCTGGCGCGCTTCGACACGGAGATCCGCGCGTGACCCCAGACCTGTCTCTTGAGCAGGCACCGCTGCGCCTCGACCAGCCAGACGATGCGTCGTCCGGCTTCGGTACCGTCGAGCAGGCGTTGGCGGACATTGCCGCCGGCAAGTTCGTCGTCGTCGCGGACGACGAGGATCGCGAGAACGAGGGCGACCTGGTGTGCGCCGCCGAACTCGTGACACCGGACATGGTGAACTTCATGCTCGATGCCAAGGGCATGATCTGTCTGGCGATGACCAACGACTGGGCCAATCACCTCGGCCTGCAGCCGCAGGTGGAAGACAATACGGAGTCGATGTCCACCGCGTTCACGGTCAGCATCGATGCCGCGGCCAAGTTCGGCGTGACCACGGGCATCAGTGCCAGTGACCGCGCGGCCACGATTCGCGTCGCCGTGGCGCCCGGAGCCGTACGCTCGGACCTGCGGACACCCGGGCACATTCACCCGCTGCGGGCGCGCGATGGCGGGGTCTTGCAGCGTGTCGGTCACACGGAGGCGGCGGTCGATCTGGCGCGGCTGGCCGGCCTGCGCAGCGCCGGCGTGATCTGCGAGATCTTGAATCAGGATGGCACGACGGCCCGTCGGCCGCAGCTGGAAGTGTTCTCGCGTCGCCACAACCTCACGTTCATCACGATCGCGCAGTTGGTGGCCTATCGCCTCAAGACCGAGCGGTTGGTGCATCGGGTGGCCGAAGCGCGGTTGCCGACCGCGTTCGGGGAGTGGCGCATCGTCGGCTACAAGAACGACGTCGATGCGCGCGAGCACATTGCGCTCGTGTACGGGGACGTCGAACACGCTGACGGGGTGCTGGTGCGGATGCACTCGAAGTGCCTGACCGGCGACGTGTTCCACTCGCAGCGATGCGACTGTGGGTGGCAACTCGAAACCGCCATGCGCATGATTCAGGCCGAGGGTCGCGGTGTCATCGTGTACCTGGATCAGGAGGGCCGCGGC
>CAZMGX010000589.1:0-2758 GCA_964565915.1 uncultured Gemmatimonas sp. | reverse complement strand
CCTTACTGTACGGCGGCGCCTTGTAGCCAGTGCCCGAACCACTGACGCAGGCGCCCGAGGCGGTCGACCAGCAGCCACGGCTCACCCGTCCGCGACAGGTCGTGGGTCGAACGCGGGTAGCGGATCATCTCGACGGGCACGCCCTGCTTCTTCAGCGACATGAACCAGATCTCGGCGCTCCCCATGGGCGTGCGGTGATCTTCCTCGCTCTGCACGAGCAGCATCGGCGTCTTCACCTTGCTCACGTAGCGAATCGGTGAGAGCGTGTCGTACAGCTTCTGATTGTCCCACGGCTTGCCGTAGAACTCGAACTCCGTAAGTCCCTGCGCGTCGCTGGAGCCATACCAGTACGTCCAATCGGTGATCGTGCGATCAGTCTGAATCGCCTTGAAGCGATTCGTGCGCGTGGCAATCCACGTCGTCATGAAGCCGCCGTACGAGCCGCCGGTCGCACCCATTTTCGTGCTGTCGACGTCGGGCCGCGCCGCGACGATGTCGACGGCCTTCATGAGATCCTGATAATCCTCGAGGCCCCAGCGTCCGCGGGTGCTGTACGTGAACGCGGCCCCATAGCCGCTCGAACCGCGCGGATTGGTGAACAACACGTACATCCCCTGCGCCGCGAGATTCTGGAATTCGTCGAACCACCCTTCACCGTAGGCTGAGTGCGGCCCGCCGTGAATGTAGATCACCATCGGGTACTTCTTGCCGGCTTCGTAGCCATACGGCTTCATCAGCCAACCTTCGATTTCGAGATTCCCGACGCTCTTGTAGGTAAAGCGCTCCGCATCGCTCCAGACGACATCCTTGTTCAACTCATCGTTGAAGCCCGTCAGCTTCCGCTCACCCGATCCATCGGCATTGGCGACGAACAGCTCGGTGGGCTTGGTCAGCGATGTCGCAACGAACGCCACGGATCTGCCGGCGCCGTCGAACGACATGCCACGCAACTGCCGGCGCCCACCGATGATCTCCTTGGGCGCGGTGGCGCCGGAGAGATCCGCCTGCAGGATCGCCGAGCGACCGCCGATGTCGGCGGTGAAGTACAACGCCCCTCCCGACGTCCACTCGAAATCCGACGGCTCGTACTGCCAGTCGCCGAGCAGGTTGCGGGGTGCCCCTCCCGTGACGTCGACGACGTAAATGCGGGCCGACTTGGTCCGTCCCGGGCGACCGATGAACGCCAGCTGCTTCCCGTCGGCCGACCACGTGATGTTCGACTCGGCACCCATCCAGTCGGCGACCTTGCGCGGCGTACCGCCCGCACTTGGCATGACATAGATGTCCGCGTCGTTACGCTCGGCTTCATCGCGCACCTTGTTGTACGGCAACTTGGCGAGTGAGTCCCGCTCGAGATCCACGACCGAATCCGCGCGCAGTTTCGACTCGGCGATGAAGGCAATCCACTGCCCGTCGGGCGAGACCGTCGGTGAGCGATGGGAGTAGAGGGCGTTCGTGATCATGGTCCGCGCGGTGTCCCCCACCGACTGTTTCCAGATCTGCTGCGGACGCCACGTGCGCGCCGTTGCGCGTCCGGGGACAAACCCCACGCCGTTCGACTTGTAGGTCATGTCCACCACGTGGCGACCGTCGAACCGTGCCGGATCCGTGGGACGGGTGATGCCGTCGAACGGCGGTTTCGCCATCGGCTGCATGCGCGCGAAGGGATCGGACGCGGCGCGCGCTGGCGGATCCTGGCGTGCCGGACCAGTGAAGACCGCGAACGCGTGGTTGCCTGGCATGGAGCCATCCGGATAACCCTCGACCTGCACGGCTTCTCCCGAGGGCTCATCGAGGCGAATGGCCCACGTGTTGCCGCGTCCGGCCGGTCGTTGCGACGTGAAGAACAGGTACTTGCCGTCATGCGACCAGCGCGGGTTCGAGCTTTCCGTGCTGGGTGATGTCCAGCGCTGCGGCTCACCGCCAGCCGTGTTCACGACCCAGATTTCGCTGTGTCGACGATTTTCAGCCTCGATCGCACGCGTCACGGTCATCGCGATCCGCTTGCCATCGGGGGACATTGCCGGTGTACTGACGTTCGCCACGCGATACCAATCGGCGAGCATCATGGCGCGCGGGCCATTCGGCAGCGGGGACGACGCGGTGCCAGCGCCTGCTGCGCCGCCGGACGCAGCGGCGGCCGCGCCGCGCTGCGCGTCGAGCTTCGCAGAAGTCAGGACGGTGAAGGTGGCCAGCAACAGCAGGCGGGAGGCGCGATGGACGGAGGTCATCGGGATGCGCTGAGCGGTGGGAGGTGAGGTCCGACGCATCGACGCCGGCCCTGTGGTAATCTTGGCTCGCGACCCGCAAATCACCACTTCTGGTCGAAGAGGGACCGGTGCCCGTTGCACTCTTGCGGGGCTCCCGTTCAGGTCGTACCATGCTCGTGTTCGCGGAGGAGCGCCGCGACACATGCCGTACCCGCAGGACCCGCAGGACCTCTCGGTTTCCGCCCGATGTCCCACCCTATCTTCCAGGAGGTGATCATTTGTCTAGTCACACTACCAACGCCGGCTCGGCCTGGGCAAACGATCTCCTGATCGCCGCCCGGTAACTCGGGTTCCGGTTCGGGCAGTCGTCTCGAGCCGGCTAGGGTCGTCCACCTTCGTGGACATGTTGTCAGAAGGGCCGTCGCGCACACACCGCGGCGGCCCTTCGGCTTTTTGCGCCGCATCAACGCGGCCGCTCCGCGAACGGCTAGCGAGTGCGCCTTGGGAGCGCGTCCACACGCGCGTCGGCCGCGCGCAAAAGACGGTAC
>CAZMGX010000588.1:0-2767 GCA_964565915.1 uncultured Gemmatimonas sp. | reverse complement strand
CACGCCCTTGCCGCGATCGAGCTCGAGGATCCACTCGGCGACGTTGTCCAGGAAGTATCGATCGTGAGTGATGGCCACGACGGTCCCGGCGAATCGCTCCAGGTGATGCTCCAGCCACGCGACCGATTCGGCGTCGAGGTGGTTGGTGGGTTCGTCCAGCAGCAGCATGTCCGGCTCTTCCAGCAGGATGCGGCACAGCGCCACGCGACGCTTCTCACCGCCCGACAGCGTCGTGACGTCGGCCTCACCGGGGGGCAGGCGCAGCGCATCCATGGCCACCTCGATCTTGTTGTCGAGATTCCAGAGATCGTGCTGGTCGATGTACTCCTGCAGCTTGCCCTGCCGCTCCATCAGCGCATCGAAGTCCGCGTCCGGCTCGGCGAACTTGAGCGAGATCTCGTTGAATTCGTTCAGTGCGTCACGCTGCGCCTTGACCGCGAGCTCCACGTTGCCGCGCACGTCCAGCTTGGGATCGAGCTCGGGCTCCTGCGGCAGGTATCCGATGCGCGTGCCCTTGTGTGCCCAGGCCTCGCCCTGAAACTCCGTATCGACACCGGCCATGATACGCAGCAGCGAGGATTTACCGGCGCCATTGGGACCCAACACGCCGATCTTTGCGCCCGGGTAAAACGAGAGCCAGATATCGTCGAGAATGATGCGCGAAGGCGGAACGACCTTGCGCAGGGCTTTCATCACGTAAATGAACTGCGGAGCCATGAGACGGGAGTATGGAGACTTGGCGTTAGGACACGTCGACGCGGGGCAATCTAGCAAGCTCCGCGAGGGGGGCGGGCGGGTCAGGGTATCCCTTCGCCGCTTGGCTGCGGGGCGAGCGAGATCAGTGCGTCGGCGGCCGGAATTTCCGTCGCCCCGCAGAGGCGGCTGCGCGACACCCTGACCCGCCCGACCCTCTTCGAGAATCGCCGCCTCCCCCTGCGAAGTCTGGCAGCTCGCGCTCCCACACACATCATTCGCGCCGCCGCCGCGGTGTCGTGGATTCACGGCCCCGCGCCAATCCGGGTGGGTCAGGGTGTCCAGCAGCCGCCTCTGCGGGGCGCGCACAACCCGTGCTGAAAACGCACAGTTCCCCGCTCGCCCCGCAGCCAAGCGGCGAAGGGATACCCTGAGCCGCCCGGACCCGGCTCCGAAGCAGACAACAAAGCACGGGCAGGCAACGAAATAGCCAACCCGCGCCTTACATTAACAGCCATGCAGATTGCCGACGTCGCCAGCCAGCTTTCCACGAATCCCGCCGCTGCCATCCCGCTGTTGTTCGGGGCGGGCGTGTTGACGTCGCTAACGCCGTGTGTCTATCCGATGATTCCGATCACCGCGGCCATTGTCGGCGGACAGTCATCATCGGAACAGTCGGGAGCCACCATCGCGTCAAAGTGGCGCCCGCTTGGTCTTTCGGTCACGTACGTATTCGGGCTCGCTTCCGTCTACGCCGGACTCGGGCTGCTGGCGGGCTTGACCGGAACGATGTTCGGCACCGTCAGCGCCAACCCGTGGGCCTACTTCACGATGGCCAACCTGCTGCTCATCGCGGCCCTTGCGATGCTCGACGTGCTGCCCGTCCGCGTGCCGGCTGCCATTCTGCAGCGAGCGGCAAATGCCGGCACGGGGGGTCGCGTCGCCGGGGCCTTCATCATGGGGGCGGCCTCCGGCCTGGTTGCCGCACCGTGCAGCGCGCCCGTCATGGCCGCCGTTCTCACGTGGGTCTCCACGACGGGCTCCGCACTGCTGGGGTTCACCTACCTCTTCACCTTTTCGCTCGGCATGTGCACGCTGCTGGTCGTGGTCGGCCTCAGCGCCGGCGCGCTGACCCGCCTTCCGCGCGCGGGAATGTGGATGGTGTGGGTGAAAAAGGGCTTCGCCTTCATCATGTTGGGCATGGCGGAGTACTACCTGATCAAGATGGGACAAGTCTACTTCTAGCCGTTCAATTCCAGCCCGATCACCCGATGCTTACGCTGCTTCGCCGTACCGTCGTCGCCGTCGCCCTCGCCGCCGCCCCCGCCTTTGCCCAGGACGTCGGCATCGCGGTCGGCGAAAAAGGACCCGGTGGCCCGCTGGAAACCCTCGACGGGAAGGCCGTCGACCTCTCCAGCTACCTCGGCAAAGGCCCCGTCGTGCTCGAGGTCTGGGCGACCTGTTGCGGCAACTGCAAGCAGATGGAACCAGCCATGCGCACGGCCATGAAGAAGTACGGCGCGCAGGTGCAGTTCATCACGGTGGCCGTGTCCATCAATCAGTCGTTGGACCGCGTGAAAGCATGGCAGAAAATCAATGCATTGCCGGGCGTAATGCTCTATGACCGAAAGGGTGAAGTGAGCGGCGCATACGATGCACCGGCAACGAGTTACATGGTTGTTCTCGACAAGACCGGAAAGGTGGTGTACACCGGGGTCGGCGGCACGCAGAACGTAGAAGCCGCAGTGAAAAAGGCCTTATGAGCCTGTGCCGGCCACCCCGTGGCCGGCAACTGAATCCGACAAACCGCCGGCAGCTTCTCACTCCAAAGGGTGAGAAATCCTAAGCGTTTGTCATTCTTTCATTTAGACGAACAACCGACGACATTGCCCTAGAGTTTCGGAAACTCACTCTTGACGAAACGGCGTTTCATGTAAACGTTTTCACGCTGTCGATGTAAACGTTTTCATCCCACCCCGAAGGCTCCGACCTTCATGACCATGGCCCACCCCACTCGCGGGCCGCTCCACCGACCTCCGCCCTCCGGTCGCGTGACCAGATCGTCTGCCATCAC
>CAZMGX010000587.1:0-2774 GCA_964565915.1 uncultured Gemmatimonas sp. | reverse complement strand
TCCTCAGTGCTCCTCGCCTCTTTCGGCAGCCTCCACCCTCGTCGCTCGACCTCAGGCCTGGCGCCTTGTGGTGCCTCAAACCTCAGGCCTCACGGCTCACGCGAAACCCTTTCGTACCCGACGGTGTCCTACCAGCATGCGACCGGCCGCCCTGTCCCCCCTCCTGTTGCTCGCCTCGTTGCTCGCGTGCGCTCAGTCGCGAGAGGCCACCACGATTCCGCGTCGCGATCCCGTGTACGCGGGGATGGTTGGCAAGTGGCAGGGCACGCTCGAAGTGCGCGATGTGTTCGATCATTCGCGACGCGTCTCGCATCCGGCGAGTGTCCTTGTACGGCCGGTGCCCGAGGCGGATGCGCTTGAGATGCGGTTTGCCACCGGCGACGGGAAAACGTCGACACCGGTCACCACCGACCGATTGCAACTCGACAAGGCCCTCACGGCCGCACGATGGGGCGACGCGGATGACCAAACTCCGCAGCAGTTTGATGTGAAGGTCCACGAGGCCCCGGAATCGCCCACCGCGAGCCAGCCCATGCGCCTCGTCCTGGAACGGTTTGGCAGCATCGATGACCTGCCTGCCACCATCCGCGAGACCGTGACTATCGCGCCCGGCGAAATTCACATCGTGCAGGAAGCCCGCACGACCGGCCCGGACTTCATCTTCCAGCGCGCGTACACCCTGCGCCGAGTCGGCTGAACGAGTAACGAGACTGGAGTAGCGCAAGCTGGAGTAGAGAGCAGGGAGCAACAGAGAGTAAGGAGTAGCGAGTATGGAGTAAGGCGTAGTGAGTAACGAGTTCTCTTTACTCGCTACCCCCTACCCACTACTCTCTACTCGTTACTCTCTGTTGCTCCCTGCTCTCTACTCATTACTCACCCGCTCTTGAGGCAGTACAAGTATCAGGCGACCGAGGAGACGTATGAGGTACTCCGTCGGTTGCGCGGCGCGTGGGCGCGGATGCATGTGGCGGACACGGCGATCACCGTCGTGCTGGCCGACGGCACCGGAGTCTGCATTCAGGTCGAAGCCGCCGACGTTGAAGACGCGTTCGAGGCGTTTCGTCTCACGGCGTCCGTCGATCCGTCACCGATGGTGTATGGCGATGTGGTCGAGGCGTTCGTTGGCGCCGGCAACGATGTCGTGGTTTTCACCGGTGCGACGTGGAGTGAGGCCAATGCCACGACGCGCGATCCGATCATTTCCGAAACGGCCGTCGTCCATTTCAGCGGCCATCCCGGGCAGATCTCCGAGACGGCAGAGATCGTGTGCCTCACCAGCGATGCGGTGGTGATCGCCAGCGGTGCCGGTGTGGGACTGCTGATTCGCACCGGCCTCAAGCCGTATTCGCTGGATGTGGTGCGGGATCCGGCGTTGGTTCGCACATTCCTGTTGGAGCGTGGCTATCACGCGTCGCCCGACGAACAAGCGGACGGATGACGCGGCACTGTGGCTTGGACCACCGTGCCGATCAGGTGCGTGTGCTTACTTCGGCGCCCGCGTGAACAGCAGGTAGTCCGCGCGACCCACGTGCTCCTTCGGGTCGGCCTTTGAAAGATCCGCGACCGGCACACCGGTCAGCACCACCGACTTGGCCGCCGGGACTCGACGCGTGACCCGGGCCGCCGTGCCGAGTCCGGCATCACTGTGGAACGCACCGTCCACCTGATACACGATGCGCCCCGGCCACTTCGTCATCGCATTCGCGATCGACTCGGCCATCGTCTCGTCTTTTACACACTGCGCTTCGTAGAACAGGTCGGTCATCTTCGCCATCGCCGACGCATCACTCGCCGTCGGCGGACCGCCGCCGGCGCTGTGACCCGTCATGGTCTGCGCAAATTTCTTGTAGTACGGGTCGTCACCCTTGGGGCAGATGTTCTGCGCGGCCGCGTAGCTGCGCTCCACCTTCGACATCGTGTCGAGCGCCGCGAGTCCCTTGCGTGACACCGCGCTCGCGATGCGACGCGGCACGTTGCCGGCGATGACGGGCCAGCCGTACACGCGCGCGAGTTCGATCATCGGCCGGTAGTCGGTGTTGTAGCGCTCCCACGGGCGTGAGCCGTCGAGGAAGTTCTTCTCCGAGATCGTGCCCGCCAGATACTGGTCCAGCAGCGGCTGCACGTCGCGCTCGAACATCTCGAGCGTGACGATGACCTCACCACGGCGCGCGCCGATCGCCGCCAGCACGGCTGCTTCGGCCGAGTGTGTGGCGGGGTCGTCGTGCTGTTCGCCGAAGTAGACCACGTCGGCCTTGGCGGCGACGTCGACGAGCTGCTCGAAGGCGATGAATCGCGCGGCCTTGGTGTCGTAGACACGCACGGCGGCAGCGGATGTGGGCGCCGTGCTGACCGGTGCGCCGCCCGACGACGCACAGGCGCCGGTGAGGAGCAGTGACGCGACCAGCATGGACTGGGCGATCGTGGAGCGATTCATGGAAGGCTGGGTCGGGAGGTGCCGGAATTGCCGATGTTGGAAGCTGCCACGAGTGGCCGCGTGGCACCAGCGTCGGCCGGTGTGGCCAGTTCGTTTGCAGAACGCCGCAGTCACCGCTAACGTGAATCGCAGCGGCTCATGGTATGCAAAATGTCTCGGAGGTGGAATCCTGGTCGAGAAGATGTCGTGGTCTGGCACCCACCCAGGGTCTGCCGGCTCTTATTGGAATCGCGCTCGGGTGGCTCCTCTCTGCCTGCAACGAAAGCGCCACTGGCCCGCGTTTCGCGGGTCTGCCGATCGCCAGCTACGTCGCTGGATCGACGATCGGGGCGCCGGTGGT
>CAZMGX010000586.1:2232-2793 GCA_964565915.1 uncultured Gemmatimonas sp. | reverse complement strand
GGAACATCGGCCGATTCCTGCTGTCACGGGTCGGCGACGAGCCGGTGTTGCCGGTGTCGTCGCTGCCACCGGGTGCCATGACGGCGGCCGATGCCTGGATTCTGGAGCGACTGGACGTCGCCATCGCCGAGTGCAACGCGGCGCTCGGGCCGGCGCGTCCGGCCAACGGCATGGCGTGGACCGATGCGGAGCGTGGCCGTGGCCTCAGGCTGTCGGACTACGCTGAGTCGGCCCGCCGATTCGTGTGGAACGAACTGGCCGACTGGTATCTCGAGTCGCTCAAGCCGCGCTTGGCGGCGAGCGCGGGCCCGGATCAGGACGCCGCGCGGGCCGTACTCGCCCACGCGTTCGACGGTGCGTTGCGACTGCTGCAGCCGATCATTCCGTTCATTACCGAGGCGTTGTGGCAGCACCTGCCGCAGACGACGCCGGGCCAGTTCCTTGCGCAGGCACCGTGGCCCGCCGTGCGTGGTGCCGACAGTGTCTCGACCGATGAGCGTGCGCTCGAAGCTGTTGCTGGCGATCGCGGATAAGGTGGAGGCTCACGTCGAAGAACTCGCG
>CAZMGX010000586.1:0-2222 GCA_964565915.1 uncultured Gemmatimonas sp. | reverse complement strand
CCATTCGACAGATCCGGTCGGAGTACAACGTGACGCCCGGTGCGCTGGTGGCGGCCACGGTGCAGCCCACGACACTTCCGGTGCCGGTGTTCTCGAAGCAGTCGACGGTGATCGGCTCACTCTCGCGGGCAACGGTGACGATCAGCGACGCCGCGCCAATCGAGGCCAGCGCCAGCGTGGTCACGTCGTCGGTCACCGTGCACATGCCCCTCGCGGGCATGATCGATCTCGACAAGGAGCGTGCACGACTCGGCGCCGAGATCACCCAATTGGAGGGACCGCTCGCGGCGTTGCTCGGGCGGTTGTCGAACGAGAAGTTCATGGCCAAGGCCCCGCCGGCCGTGGTCGAAGGCGAACGCGCCAAGGCGAGCGAATGGCAGGGCCGCCTCGACACGCTTCGCCAGAAGCTCGCCCAGTTGGACGCGTGAGTGCTTCGGTGAGGTGGCGTTCACTCGCCGCGTTGCGACTTGCCGTGCTCACAACGGCGGCCGTCGTGGCGTCGTGCGCCAGTCCCGGCGTGCCGCCCGGCGGACCGCCGGACGTCGCCCCGCCGCGCCTGCTGGTGGTCACGCCGAAATCGATGACGGTCGGCGCGAAGCTCAAGGAGGTCGAGCTGCGTTTCGACGAAGTCGTCAGCGAAACGCCGAAGGGACAGCAATCGCTCGCGCAGCTGGTCTTCATCAGTCCGCGCGTGCAGAACACCTCCGTCGATTGGCATCGTGATCGGTTGACTATCCGCCCGAAAGAAGGATGGAAGCCAAACACGGTGTACTCCGTGCAGATTGCCGCAGGCATCCAGGATCTGCGCAGCAATGCCATCGACACCTCCCTCACCGTGGTATTCAGCACCGGCGGGCCAATCCCCGCGACCACGGTCACGGGGGTCGCGTTCGACTGGGTGGCCGGACGCGCCGCCAACAAGGCGCTGATCGAAGCAATCGCCAAGGACAGCACCTCGTACCAAGTGCTGTCGGACTCCATCGGCCGCTTCACGCTGCGTCATGTGCCGATGGGTGAATACGCCGTGCGGGCCATCCTCGATCGCAACAACAATCGCCTGCTCGATCGAAGCGAAGCCTTCGACACCGTGCGGATCACGCTGACCGAGCGCGCCGACGTCGAGTTCTATGCATTTCCCCACGATACGGTGGGCCTGCGCATCTCCGAGGTTCAAGCGCCGGCGGGCGATAGCCTGCGCGTGCTGCGTGTCGTCTTCGACAAGCCCGTTGCGCCCGATCAGGTGCTCACGAGCCCGCAATTCACGCTGAAGCGCGCCGACTCCTCGTCCATCGGCATCGTGCTGGTACAGACCCCGACGGATCGCGCGCGGGCCGACTCGCTGGCTCGCAAGATCGTGGCGGACTCCATCGCCGCCGCGACGCCGCGCGACACCAGCGCACTCGCACGGGCCCGTGCGGATTCGGCGCTCGCGCGACGTCGCGCGGACAGTGTGGCCGCCGTGGAACGGGCCGCGCGTGAAGCGCGGCGGTTGGCGGCGCTGCGCGGGGGGCGCCCGACCACGACCGTGGATACGACCCCGGCCCCGAAGATGAAACGCCCAGCCGTCTCGAGCGAGGTCTTCATTACGCTGGAGACACGACTCGAGTACGGCACACCTTACGTGCTGCGTGTCGGTGGCGTGCGCAGCCTGTCGGGGACCAGCAAGTCGCCCTCGCGGGCGTTCGTCACACCGCGTCGCGCGGCGGCGGACAGCGCGGCGGGCCCAACGCGACGACCACCCTGATCGTGGCCCGTGCGGCGCTGTTTCTTGATCGCGACGGCACCCTCATTGCCGATGCGCACTACCCATCGCATCCGGATCAGGTCGTCTTGCTTCCCGGTGCAGCGGCGGCGGTCGCGCGCGCCAATGCCGCCAAGGTCCCGGCCGTCGTCATCACGAATCAGTCGGGCATTGGCCGCGGCCACATCACCGAGGCGCAATACCAGTCGGTGCGCCAACGGCTCGATGAGCAGTTGGCGGCGCTGGGCGCACACCTCGACGCCAGCTACCACTGTCCGCATTGGACCGAACGCGACGGTCCCTGTTCGTGCCGGAAGCCGGGCATCGGGCTGCACCGCCAAGCGGCCGACGACCTCGGCCTGTCGCTCGCCGCGTCGGTGTATGTGGGCGACCGGTGGCGCGACGTACAGCCGGCGATCACCACCGGCGGACTGGGACTCTTTGTTCCCGGCGAAGAGACGCCCATGCACGACATCATCCA
>CAZMGX010000585.1:0-2795 GCA_964565915.1 uncultured Gemmatimonas sp. | reverse complement strand
GGGTGCGTCGACAGCAGGCAGCGGCGCATCGGCCGGTTCGTTGAGGCGATGCACAAAACGCAGCGAGCCCTGGCACCGTGGGCACGCTTGGAGGTGCATTGCCAACGCCTGGTGCTGATCGGTGGGCAGGTTGCCCGCGGCAAAGTCGCTCAGCTCGGCGAGCGCGGGATGCGTGAACGGAAGGCGCATGGTCAGCGATCCAGTGAAGTGCGGAGTGCGTCGAGAGCGCGGGAGTGTCGCACGCGCGACGCCCCTGCGGAGATGTCCAGCATTCGGGCGATCTCGTCGTGCGAGTAGCCTTCCCACTGTTTCAGGACGAAGACCAGCCGCAACGTTTCGGGCAGATCTGCGACCGCCCGTTCGATATCGATGGAGGCATGAAGGTCCCGCGCGCCGAGGCTCGCCGGGGACGGCGTTTCGCGAGCGAGCACCTCGCGGCGTCGATGCTCGCGGCGACTGGACATACGCGCCATACCCACGGCGGTCGTGCGAAGCCAGGCGCGGAACTTTCCCTGTTCCTGATAGCGCGCGAGATGCTCAGGCAGCCCCACGAACAGGTCGTGTACGATGTCTTCGGCGGCGGCGCGCGAGGCCAGCAATCGCGACAACAGACGCAACAGGTCCGGGGCATACCAGCCGTACAGTGTGGCCAGCGCGGAGTCGCTGCCCAAACGGGTGCGCGCGATCACCTCGGCCACCTGCGAGTCGGTCGGCTCGGGGTGGTTCATCGCGGCAATGGCGGGTCGGGAGGAGAGCAGGGAGCGGCGCACACTCGGAGATGCCGCGGGGCTGCCGGAATGTTACAGCGCCCGGTGTCTCCGGCGCTGGTGCCACCAGAGGAGCACCAGCGCGGTCGCAATGGGGACGGCCGCGCCGATGACGGGCGCGGCGGCGGCCACGCGACTTGCGCTGGCCGGATCGACATCGAGGGTCCAGAATCCGGCGGAGTCTTTCTCCCCCACGACCCACATGGCGAAGTTGACCGCCGCATGAACGCCAATGGGCATCGCCAATCCGTCGGACGCGCGCGCAGCGGCACCGAACAACAGGGCGCTGGGAATCACCCCCATCATGACCGTTTGCCACGACCATCCGAACAGCAGATGTGACAGCCCGAACGCGATGGCGACGAAAACTTGCGCTGGCCAGTGGCCAACGGCGGGTATCAGCGTTCGCAACACGTAGCCGCGAAAGCCGAGTTCTTCCATGCAGGAAAGAGCCAGCACGCCGGCCGCAGTGCGCAGGAGCGTGCCGAACGACGGGGCGGTTTCGGCGACGACTCGCAGCGGACCGACGACGAGGGAGATGAGCGTCAGGGTGGCGGCGTAAACCGCGATACCGATGCCAACGCCCATGAGCATGTGCACAACGCTGCCGCCATCCGGTGCGAGGCCGATCTCGTGCCAAGTCCGACCCTCGCGTTTCAGGAAGGCGCGCGTCAGCGCCACGAGTATCACAGACGCGATGGCACCCCACGTGAGATCGGCGTACGCCGGCGGCACCATACCTTTGGGGATCGCGGCGAGCCACAGCGCTGCGAAGTAGCACAACAGGAAGAGCAGGGTGCGCTGGACAGCCTTCACGGTGGGACCTCGGGAGTGGCTGCGCCGATGAGTGACATCGGCCGTGTGCGCTGAGGGGCGCGTGAGGACAGGCCGCGCTCGAATCCCGCCCCCGTACGAGCCAATGCGTCCGCGGGTTCCGCGCGGCGGGCGGTCGGTACAAGACGCCGTTCCATCGGTACATTCCCGGCATGACCCCTCTCTCATCGGCCGCTCGCGCGGCGGTCCCGCTGGTCGCCTTGGTCACCCTGGTGACCAGCTGTCGGCCCTCAGTCTCCTCGTCGCAAGCGGCGGTTCCCGGGGCCCCGTTCTTCTGGGCCGAACGACCGGCCGGCGCGCGCCATGCGCTGTTGCCGTCGCCGAAGACGGTGGTGTATGGCGGGTATGATCCGCTCGCGACGCCTACGCTGCGCGTCAACTCCGGCGACGAAGTCGAGATCAGCGCGGTGTCGACGTGCGGCGCACGGCTGCTGCAGCCGGGTGTCGATACCGGCACGGTCGAACCGGCGTATCGTGCGATCGCGGCGGCGGTACGCGACTCCACGCTGCGAAGAGGTCCGGGTGGGCACATCCTGACCGGACCCGTCTACATTGACGGCGCCGAGGCGGGCGATGTGCTGGAGGTGCGCATCAAGGCCGTGGACTTGGCCATTCCGTTTGCGTGCAATTCCTTCGGGCCGCGCAGCGGATTTCTGCCGGAAGATTTTCCGGGGACCTCGCGCAGCCGCATCGTGCCGCTGGATAGCCGCCGCATGATCGGACGTTTCTCCGATTCGCTGGGCATCGAGATTCCCCTGCGCCCGTTTTTCGGCAGCATGGGTGTCGCGCCACCACCGGCTCGTGGTCGGGTGAACAGTGCGCCACCGGACATTCATGCGGGGAATCTCGACAACAAGGAGCTCGTCGCCGGGACGATTCTGTACATCCCCGTGCATGTACGCGGCGCATTGTTCCTGGCCGGCGATGGCCATGCGGCGCAGGGCGATGGTGAGGTGGACATCACAGCGCTCGAGACCGCGCTGCGCGGCCGCTTCCAGTTCATCGTGCGCAAGGACATGAAGCTCACGTGGCCGCGCGGAGAGACGCGCACGCATTGGATCGCGATGGGGACCGACACCAACCTCACGGTTGCGGCCAAGGTGGCGGTGCGCGAGGCCATTGCGTTGCTGGCGGACGTGAAGAAGATGTCGCGCGAGGATGCGTACATGCTGGTGAGTACGGCGTGTGACGTAC
>CAZMGX010000584.1:0-2815 GCA_964565915.1 uncultured Gemmatimonas sp. | reverse complement strand
AGTAACGAGTCGAGAGTAACGAGTACTCGTTGCTCCCGACTCCAGACTCACTACCCCCTACTCACTACTCTCTGTTGCTCCCTTGCTGTCTACTCGTTACTCCTGTGCTCATCTCCGGCGTCGCCGGATTTCGTCGAGCAGCCGTCGTGCGACGTCGCGCCCGCGTTTGTCCTCGATCGCGCTGAGAGCGGCTTCGACCACATCATCGAGATTCTCGATGCGGGCGTCGGAGTCGTGCCAGTCCGGCGGCGAGTACATCGCGAGGTGGGCATCGTTCTCGCAGGACTCCGTGGGCACGGTGCCCTCGCGGAACCACTCGCGTCGTGACGGGCCGCACCAATCGCTGGCGCGCTTGCCGGTGCCGATATCGATCGACGCCGAGACGATGCCAGCGGGCGGGCGCCAGGCGCGATCCTTCTCGGGACTGTGCCAGCCTTCTCGAATGAAGCGCGCCCAGACGGGCGCCGCAAAGCGTCCACCCGATGCGTTGTCCGCCAGTGGCGCGGGATCGTCGACCCCGAACCACACGGCGGCCACGAGCGTCGGCGTATATCCGACGAACCACACGTCGGCACCATCGTTCGTCGTACCCGTCTTGCCCGCCACGGGCCCGCGGACACCCGCACTGCGCACCGCACGGCCGGTGCCTTCGTCAACAACGCCGCGCAGCAGCGACGTCATGAGAAACGCATCGCGCGGATCGAGCACCTGTCGGGTCGTCGAGGGCGGACGGACCCACAGGACCCGTCCGAAGATGTCCTCGACGCGCTCTACGGCATGCGGTGTCACACGCAGACCACCGTTCGCGAACGGGACGTACGCGGCGGTCAGCTCGAGCGGCGTGACCGCGCCCGCCCCCAGCGCGAGTGCCGGGACGGCGGGCAGGTCACTCGTGATGCCCAGGGCCTGCGCCATGGCGACAACACGCGGGATACCGACATCGCGACTGACGCGCACAGTCGCGGCGTTCGCCGAACGCGCGAGCGCATCATGCACCGTCATTCGTCCCGCGTAGTCGTCGTTGAAGTTGGCCGGCGTCCACTCCGTGCGACCACTGCCGATGGTGACCGGCTCGTCCTCAACCATCGATGCCAGGGTGAAGCCCTGCTGCAGCGCGGCCGCATACACGAACGGCTTGAATGCAGAGCCCGGTTGCCGATGTGCGTTGAGCGCACGATTGAATCCCTTGCGTTCGATGCGTCGCCCGCCCACGAGCGCGCGGATGGCGCCCGTCGCCGGGTCCATTGCCACGAGGGCTCCCTGCGTGCGATCACGCGGCTCGCGCACCGGCTGCCACCAACTGCGTTCGCCGTCCACCTGCGCCGCTCCCGACGCAATGGCACGCTCGGCCGCGATCTGCGCACGCCGATCGAACGTGGAGAACACCCGCAGTTGGGCATCGTTCAGTCCAGCCGGGATCGCCCCGAGGCGCCGAAGCGAGTCGAGGACCGTTCGCGTCATCTCGACGGCCCAAGAGTCTACGCGGCGCTGGGGCGTCCACGGCGACGGGAGCGCCGCAATCGGGGCGCGGCGCGCGGCCGCGATGGCCGGTGCTGGCGCAACCCCTTCGCGCTCGAGGACATCCAGTACGACCTCGCGGCGCGCGAGCGCACGCGTACGGTCCCGACGCGGAGTATACGCACTGGGGGCCTTGGGAAGGCCCGCCAACAACGCAGCTTCGGCCAGCGTCAGGTCGCGCACGCTCTTGCCGAACAGGTCGCGACTGGCACCTTCGACGCCGTAGACGCCGTTACCCAGGTAGATCGCATTGAGGTAGCGCTCGAGAATGGCCGGCTTGTCGAGCGCCCCTTCGATGAGCATCGCGTAGCGCCACTCGAGCAGCTTGCGCGGAATGCTGCGTTCGCTGGCACGATGGCTGAGAAAGACGTTGCGCGCGAGTTGCATCGTGATCGTGCTGGCACCTTCGCGAACACCCAGCGCCTTCAGGTTCTCGAACGCCGCGCGGGCGAGGCCGTGAAGATCGACACCGTGGTGGTCGTAGAACCGACGATCCTCGACCGCAACGAACGCGGCCTGCACGTGCTGCGGGACGCGCGCGATCGGAACGTTGACCCGCTTGACCGGCGCCAAGGGCGCGATGAGTGCGCCACTCTGGTCGACCAGTTCACCACCTTCGGTCGGACGCCAGGCACGTAATTGCGCGGTCGACGGGCACCCGCGATAACCGCATGAAAACCACCACGACGCGGTAAACGCGCAGCCGATCACCGCAGCCGCCGCGGTGTACCACCATACGCGACGCGGGATGCGACGACGGCTGCGCGAAGGGACGGCGTCACTCGGCGACGTCGGCAAGGCCGTCGCGTCATTCACCGCGCCGTTCACCCCATCCGCCGCTCTGACTCCGGCCGAGTCGACCGGGTCGTTAGCTTTCACGTCCATCGCTCCTGCGCTCCGTCCAGAGAATCCTGCCGCCACGCATGTCACGCTTTCCGTTGTTGCATCACCGCAGTGCAGTTCGCCGCGCCGCCGCCGGGGTGCTCGTCCTCGCCGCGATGACCGTCACCGCCCGCATCGGGCACGCTGTCGTACGCGTGCAGGGACCAGGAAGTGCCAAACCGCCCGCTGTCTCGAAAGGACACGCCGGGCAGGCCTCGGCGCGGCAGCCGAACGAAATGGGACGGATCCCGATCGTCGAATGGCACCAAGTGGTGGACACCGACGGGACGTACAAGGTTTCGCGGGAGCGTTTCAAGGCGGAGCTGACAGAGCTGCACGCCCGCGGCTATGTGCCGATCTCCCTCGCGGACCTGCTGGACCGCCGCATCGACCTGCCAGCCGGGAAGTCGCCGGT
>CAZMGX010000583.1:0-2820 GCA_964565915.1 uncultured Gemmatimonas sp. | reverse complement strand
CACGGGATGATCTGATTGTACTGCCGGTATTCCCCGATCTTCTCGAAGCCGCAGTGCAGATAGCCAATGTGCGGAATGCACCGCACGACCGTCTCGCCATCGAGCTCGAGCACCAGGCGCAGCACGCCGTGCGTTGCCGGGTGCTGCGGCCCGATGTTGATCAGCATGTGATCGGAGTCGAGCTCGGGCTCGCGCGTCGACTCCGGCGTCCGCGCGACGGCCCCCTGCCCCTGCACCGTCAACGGCGCGCGGATGGGCTGGCCCTGCGCGTTGACGCCCGTCGTGCCGAGCGCGACCTCCAGCGTCCGCCGGGTCGTCATTCGCCGCCCGCCGCGCGGTCGTCGTCCGCGTGGGTTGAATCCAACCGCTCTGCGGCCAACCGCTGCTTCATGTCCTCAGGCAAGGCATCGAACGCTTCCGCGATGTGCAACTCATCCATCGAGTAGCGCGCCTCGGGGTTGGCGGCCAGCGCCTGCTTCAGCTGCTCGGCCCGCGAGAAGCGGCCACGCAGCGGGAAATCCTTGCGAAGCGGGAATCCCTCGCGATACCCATCCCACAGGAGAATTCGCCGAAGATCCGGGTGTCCATCGAAGCGGATGCCGAACATGTCGAAGCACTCACGCTCCAACCAGTCGGCACCGGAGTAGATGTCGATGATGGACGGAACACTCAGCACGTCCCGCTTCGGCAGTTCGACCTTGAGACGGAGGAACCGGCGATGCGCAAGGGCGCGCAGGTGCCACACGACCTCCAGGGGCCGCGACGCCTCTCGATACTCCACGGCGGTGATGTCGACCAGATAGTCGTAGCGCTGCGTGGGCTCGTCGTGCAGCCATCGGATGATGGCATGGACCGCGTCGCGCCGAACGACCACCGTCGTCTCCCCCCACACGACGTCGTGGCGTACGATCGCGTCGGCAAACCGTTCCCTGAGCGCGCGCGCCGACGGATTCGTCTCGCCACCGCGGTGCACGATTCCGCGCGGGGTGGTGGGGGCCCCGTTTTCGTCGTTCTGCACGGAACCGCGAGCGATCGGCTCTGCCGATGGTGCCGGTGGCACGATGGTCACGTCACTCACGGCGCGGACCGTGTCTGATTGACCGAATTGCCGAACGGCTCCGACAACTCGTCGATGCGTGACGGCGGAATGTACAGCTGGCTGGTCGGATCGGGATCGATCTCGACGTGGCGCCCCTGGTCGCGCATCCGATCCTGCATCACCTTCTTCTGCAGCATCAGGATCCCGTGGATGAGTGCCTCCGGTCGCGGCGGACACCCGGGCACGTACACGTCGACGGGAATGATCGTGTCGATGCCCTGCACGACCGCGTAATTGTCGAACATGCCACCGGTGGAGGCACACGCCCCCATGGAAATGACCCACTTGGGCTGCGGCATCTGCTGATAAATGCGACGCAGGACGGGCGCCAGCTTCAGCGGCACGCGTCCCGCGCAGATCAGGACATCGGCCTGGCGGGGCGAATAGCTGAGACGCTCCATGCCGAATCGCGCGAGATCGAACCGGCTGGCGGCAGTGGACATGAATTCGATGGCGCAGCACGCGGTGCCGAACGGCATCGGCCAGAGCGAGCCGGCGCGCGCCCAGTTGACGAGAAAGTCCAGACGGGACGTGATCCAGCCGTCCTGCGACGCGGGATCCACGGTGGTGCTGCTCCGGCCTGCCGCTGGTATCAGTCCCACGTCAACGCTCCCTTCTTCCAGACGTACACGAACCCGACGACGAGGATTGCCGCAAAGACGAGCATCTCCCCGAGACCGAAGAAGGACAGGCTGCCGGCGGGACACGCGTCGGCGACCATCGGCACCGTGCAGGAGAGCTGACGGAAATGCACGCCCCACGGAATCATGAACACCGTTTCGATGTCGAACACGATGAACAACATCGCGACGAGATAGAACTTCACGGAGAAGCGCTCGCGCGCATCGCCGAGCGGGGCAATGCCGGATTCGTAGGGCTGCGATTTGACGGCGGTCGGTTGCGGGCGCACCGTCAGGTGCGCGATACCCAGAATGAGCACCGCGTTGAGGATGACGAATCCGAGCAGCAACAGCACCGGCAGATAGTTACGCAGCATCGAGACTACGTGGGCGCGAAGGTGAACGGCGACCGGCGGTTCTGTGCCCTGCGGAGGGTCACCGATCGGCGGACGGCCGGTCTCGTGAAAAAGTTCACAAAAGGATCCCGAAGAAGGTAGCCACAGGACCACCGGCACTCAATGTCGATGCGGCAGTGGAAACGAATGCGTAACCCTCTACCCGCGCCGATGCCGGTCGGGCATCACATCGCGCCCTCGCCCCGCACGTGTGATGGCACATTGACCACACGCCCGATTAGATTCGCCGCCAGTCCCGCCGTGGCGTCCGTATTCGCGGACCGAGCGGTCCGAGCGGCACTCTTCCTCCACTCCAAACTGGCCTTCCCATGGGGCTCTGCTCCGACCGCTGGATCACGCGCATGGCGCGCGAACACGGCATGATCTCGCCGTTCGAAGACCGCCAGGTCCGTGAAGGGGTCATCTCGTACGGGGTGAGCTCGTACGGGTATGACATGCGCGTGGCGCGCGAGTTCAAGATCTTCACCAACGTGCTCAGCTCCATCGTGGATCCGAAAGCCTTCGATCCGCGGAGCTTCGTCGAGTTCGAGGGTGACGTCTGCATCGTGCCGCCCAACTCGTTCGCCCTGGCGCGGAGCGTGGAGTACTTCAAAATCCCGCGCGACGTGTTGACCCTCACCGTCGGCAAGAGCACCTATGCGCGCTGCGGGATCATCACCAACGTGACGCCGTTCGAACCGGAGTG
>CAZMGX010000582.1:994-2824 GCA_964565915.1 uncultured Gemmatimonas sp. | reverse complement strand
AAGTACCTCTATCTGGCCGACGGCAAGAACGAGCGCGTGTACGTCATGGACCGCCAGTCGCTCGAGATTCTGACGAGCTTCGGAGACGGCGGTCGTCAGCCCGGCCAGTTCTTCGCCGTGCACAGCATCGCCACCGACTCGAAGGGCAACATCTACACGACCGAAACGTACGAGGGCAAGCGGCTGCAGAAGTTCTCGTACAAGGGCATCGGGACGGTTTCCCGTGCCAATCAGGGTGTGCTCTGGCCGAAGAAGTAGCCGAGCGCATCACGAGGCCGTACCCGAAAACACGAATGGCCGCGAAGCGCGTCGAGCGCTCGCGGCCATTCTGTTGGCCAGGTCAGCCTGAGGTCAGGGAATAGCGGCGAAGCACTCGATCTCGACCTTCGCAGTGGCCACGACCAGTGCGGCGACCACGACGGTCGAGCGAGCCGGCGGCGAAATGCCCTTGAAGAATTCGCTGTAGGCCTCGTTCATCCCGGCGAAGTCCTTCACGTCGACCAGGAAGACGGTGCACTTGACCGTGTTGGCGATGGTGGTGCCAGCGGCCTCGAACACGCGCTTGGTCGCCTCCAGGGCCGTCTTGGTCTGCGCCTGAATGGTCGAGTCGGCCCGGCCACCCAACTGCCCCGACGCATAGATCATGTTGCCCACCCGGATACCTGGGGTGAGGGTCGCCGACGCGCGCGTGCCCTCGGGAACGACGGGCTGACGGGCACCTTGCGCAAAGGCGGGTCCAGCAGCGAGCGTGCTGACAAGCAGCAGCGTGGGGATCGACAAGCGGGCCACAGGATCCTCGGGACGTACAGGTGAACGGAAAGGGAAACAGCCATGCCAATCTTCGACTTCGTCTGCACCGACTGTCAACACCAGTTTGAAGCGCTTGTTCGGGGCAGCAAGGCCCCCTCGTGTCCCAAGTGCCAGAGCGCGTCACTCGAGAAGCAGTTCTCGCTCCCAGCCATCAAGACCGAAGGGACACACGCCCTGTCCATGCAGGCGGCCAAGCGTCGCGACCAAGCGCAAGGCGCCGAGCGCATGCACGCTCAGCGCCAGTACGAACTGAACCACGACGACTGAAATCTCGTTACTCGTTACTCGTTACTCGCTACTCGCTACTCGCAGTCGCTCGTAGCTCCCTACTCCCGGCTCCCTACTCTATCGGTTCAGCAGCTCTTGCACTTGTTGCTGTTCTTGGCGCCCATCTTGACCAGCAGGTCGACGGTCTCGAGGAACGGCGGGATGCGCTGCACCGGGCCGTTCGCCATGTCAACCGTCGTCTGTCCACGACGACTGATGGCCATGATATCGCCGCCCTTGCCGACCAGGTACTGAATCAGCTCGTTGTCGCCGCGGGCGGCCGCATGATGGACGGCGTTGTAACCGTTGTGGTCGCGCAGATTCACGTCGGCCTTGAGCTCTTCGATCAGGTATTTGACCGACGGCATCCAGCCGTCCGGCGCATGACGATGCGAGTTGGCGGCGAATCCTTCGCCGTATCCCACGCCTGACGCCGCATGCAACGGATACACGCCCGGACCATTGTCCGGAATCGGCGGCAATCCTGATGGGTCCTTCCCTGCCCCACCCTCTTCAGCTGGCGCGTCATCGCCCGGCAAGCGACCGACCGGCTTGTAGGTCGGGATGTTCGGATCGGCACCGTACTTGACGAGCAGCTTCATCGCCGGCACGTCGGTGCCGTAGGCCGCGCGCCAAAACGGCGTCGCGCCAGTGGTATTGACGCCGAGCAGATCAAAGTTGAACGACATGTACCAGAGGTGCTTGCTGAGCCGCGCATTTACGTCGGCGCCAGCCTTGATCAGCGCCTGGCGC
>CAZMGX010000582.1:705-984 GCA_964565915.1 uncultured Gemmatimonas sp. | reverse complement strand
CATGAGCTCGAGATGTGTCGTCGTCTGCTGCAACTGCGCGGTCGGCTGCGGATAGAGCGACTTGGCCGCCCACTGCACATTGATGGTCGCATACAGCGGCGTCGCGCCGGCGTCACTGGCCAGCTTCGGGTCACCGCCCTTGGCCAGCAGCATCTTGGCCAAGTCGAATCGTCCGTTGATCGTCGCCATCAGCAGCGGACTGGTGTGGTCACCCGCGCTGACGTGGTTGATCTTGGCCCCAGCCTTGAGCAGCACCTCGACCGTCTGGACGCTGCCGTC
>CAZMGX010000582.1:0-695 GCA_964565915.1 uncultured Gemmatimonas sp. | reverse complement strand
AACAACAGCGGCGTGAGGCCCCCCTTGTTGCCGATCAAATCCCCGTATGACGGGCCGCGATTGTTGAAGCCCGTTGCCGGACGCGCTGCGGAGTCGCCCGGTGCCCGTCGTGCGCTATCCGCAGCGGGTCGGGCGTTGGGCGCTGGCGCGCCGCGTCCGCCTGACGGCGCCGCCGCAACGGCCCCCGCCGCGGGAGCAGCGGCCGCCGTCGCCGGAGCAGCGGCCGCCGTCGCCGGAGCAGCGGCCGCCGTCGGTGCAGCACCCGGAGCGGCGGCAGGTGCTTCTGCCGCCTTGAGCGCCGCGACGCGCCGAGCGCGCGCCGTCAGCAACGCTCGATCCGACTTCTCGCGCGCGGGAATGTCTTCGACCTTCGACACCGCCTCGATATCGGCGCCGCGCTTGAGCAGCAATTCGACCGCGCGCACACGATTGGCCGACGCAGCCCACATCAACGGCGTCTGCGACCACGCCGCTTCGCGTGCGTCGACCGGCGCGCCTTTGTTCAGCAGCGCGGCAACCGTGGCCGAGTCGCCGTTGGAGGCGGCGAAGTGCAACGGTGCCGCACCACCGGACGACGTGACCGCGTGTATTTGGCGCCCGTTCCTTCATTGTGCCTGTGCTCGCGTGCCGTGAGGTCGATGCAGGTTCCGGCGTAGAGGGAACCGTCTCTGCACCGCGCGAGGTAGAAGTAGTGG
>CAZMGX010000581.1:634-2825 GCA_964565915.1 uncultured Gemmatimonas sp. | reverse complement strand
CCACCGGGCCGCATGTTCTGGGCTCCCGCCGCGTCTCGACGCTCCGCACTTCCAGAGGACGTGCATGCGCTTGCTCCTCGCGCTCGCTGTGTTCACCGGTCTCTCCGTCGTCCCTCCCGGACGCCCGGCGAAGCCGCGGCCCCCGATGCCGTCCCGGCCGCCCCTCGCACCGTGGCGGCACACCAAGGCGCCCGTCACCCGCATATCCGACGCCCAGCTGAACGGGGTCGTGAAGCAGTACTGCGGCAAGTGCCACAATCCCACGATGCGGCGCGGCAACCTGTCGCTCGACCAGTTCGACGTCGGCGCCGCACCCATGCAGCCGGATGTGGCCGAGAAGGTGGTCGCCAAGCTGCGGCTGGGGGTGATGCCGCCGGTGGGGTCGCCGCGCCCGGCCATCGATACCGTGAATGCGCTGGTCGGGACGCTCGAGCGCCAACTCGATTCCACGGCTGCCGCCAATCCGAATCCCGGTCACCGCACCTTTCAGCGCCTGAATCGCGCGGAGTATCGCGCCTCCGTGCGCGAGTTGCTTGCTCTGGATGTGGACGCCGCCGTGTATCTGCCACCGGATACCAAGAGCGAGAACTTCGACAACATCGCCGACGTGCAGATGTTGTCGCCGACCTTGCTGGATGGGTACCTGCGCGCGGCCAGCGACATCAGCTGGCTGGCGGTGGGCAACGCGAATGCCTCGCCAGCGGCCTACACATACACGATGCCCAAGATGGCATCGCAAACCTCGCACGTGGAAGGCGCACCGTTCGGCACCCGCGGCGGGATGTCGGTGATCCACACGTTCCCGGCGGACGGCGACTATCGCTTCGACGTGAACTTCTTCCACGAGACGACGGGCGCTTTTGCCGGCGGACTGGCGCGCGGTGAGCGCATCGAAGTGTCCGTGGACGGCGAACGCGTCGCGCTGCTCAACATCGATCGTTTCATGACGGCGTCGGATCCCAACGGCGTGGGCATGTCGACCGACGCGGTGCCCATCACGGCTGGCCCGCATCGCATCTCCGCAGCGTTCATCCCGCCGGCGTTTCAGAGCGTTTCACAGGAACTCATCTCGCCGCTCAAGTACTCGCTCAGCAGTACATCGAACGCCACCGCGTACGGCTTTGCGCAGGTCCCGCACCTGCGTGAGTTCACCGTGAAGGGTCCACTCGCCGTGCGTGGGGTGTCGGACTCCCCGATTCGTCGTCGCGTGTTCTCCTGCACGCCGGCCACACCAGCCGCAGCCCGGCCTTGCGCCGAGTCGATCATCACGCGGTTGGCGACCGAGGCCTATCGGCGGCCGCTGTCGGCAGAAGACCGCAACGGACTGCTGTCCTTGTACGACGCGGGCAGCGCAAAGGGCGCCGGCTTCGAATCCGGCGTGCGGGCCATGCTCGAAGGCCTGCTGGCCAGCCCCGACTTCGTATTCCGATTCGAGCGTGCGCCCGGCGGCGTGGCGCCCGGCAGCACTTACAAGCTGCGCGATCTCGACCTGGCATCGCGGCTCGCGTTCTTCCTCTGGTCAGCGCCGCCCGATCGCGCGCTGATCAATCTTGCGACACAGAACCGCTTGTCGAATCCGGCGGTGCTGGAGCGGGAAGTGCGCCGTATGCTGGCCGATCCGAAGGCCAGTGCCCTGGCCACCCGCTTTGCCTCGCAGTGGCTGCGCTTGCCGGACTTGGAGGTGGTTCAACCGGATATTCGGCAGTACCCCGACTTCGACGAACAGCTGCGCGGCGCGATGCGTCGTGAAACCGAACTCTTCTTCGACCATCTGGTACGCACCGATCGCAGCGTACTCGACTTCTATCGCGCCGACTACACGTTCGTGAACGAACAGCTGGCGCGGCACTATGGAATCCCGAACGTGGCTGGCCCGGCGTTCCGCAAGGTGGCCTACCCCGACAGCACCCGTCGCGGCATCCTGTCGCACGCCAGCGTGCTGACCCTCACGTCACATGCGGGTCGCACGTCACCGGTGGAACGCGGCAAGTGGGTCATGGAAGTGCTGCTCAACAGTCCACCGCCACCACCACCGCCAGGGGTGCCTGACCTGGAAGCCACACCCGGTGCCAGCAATGGGCGCACGCTCACGGTGCGTGAGCGCATGGAAGAACATCGCAAGAACCCGTCGTGCCAGTCATGCCACAAGATGATGGACCCGATCGGTCTCGCCATGGAGAACTTCGACGTC
>CAZMGX010000581.1:0-624 GCA_964565915.1 uncultured Gemmatimonas sp. | reverse complement strand
GGCCGGTGGCGCGTGCGCGACAACGGGATGCCGATCGATTCCCGCGGCGACCTGTGGGACGGCTCTCAGGCGTCCACCCTGCCGCAACTGCAGTCGGCGCTGCTGCGACGCCAGGAGGTGCTGTTGCGCACCTTCACCCGCAACCTGATGGCCTACGCCGTCGGCCGTCGCATCGAACCGTACGACATGCCGACCATTCGGCAGATCGTGCGTGATGCCGGCACCCGCAACCATCAGATGTCGGCATACATCCTGGGCGTGATCAAGAGCCCTGCGTTCCAGATGCAACGCCTCGACGGCCCGGTCAAACCCCAGCCGGCGACCCAGCCCCAATCCTCGTCACGCTGAGCAGCATACCCATGACCTTTCTTTCTCGACGGGCACTCGATCGGCGCACGTTCCTGCGCGGCGCCGGTGCCATGCTGGCGCTGCCGTACCTGGACATCATGCAGCCGATCGGGCGACTGGGTGCGGCGAAAGCGGCCGCCGCCGATCAGTTTCCCGGCCAACTCCCGGAAGCGGGTCACCAGGGGGCCGTCCACGGGCTGGGCCGCAGCCGCGGTGTCGGCGTCGCGCCCCAAACAGGCGAAATACTCCGGCAGGGCCACCAGCCGGGCGCCCCGG
>CAZMGX010000580.1:0-2844 GCA_964565915.1 uncultured Gemmatimonas sp. | reverse complement strand
GGGACGAGCGGAGCGGACGGTTCCAATCGGTCGCGGCGTCTGCCCGGAAGCTGACCGGCATCGCCAGCACGCCACCCGGGTCGTCCATGACCGCCAGCACGGCCGCGTCGGCCAGGTCGTTGCGGACATCGGCAATGACCTTGCTGGGGCGACGCGCCTTGGCGGCGTGGACGCGGTTGGTCAGCAGGATGACGAAGACCTGCCGGTCCGGGTCGATCCAGAGCGACGTCCCGGTGAAGCCGGTGTGTCCGTAGGCGCGTTCACTCAGGTGTTGCCCGCAGCCGGCGCCGCCGTCGCAGGTGTCCCACCCCAGCGCGCGATGTCCCGCGGCGCGGCGCGTGAAGAGGGTCACGGTGCTGTCGGCGATAACCCGCACGCCGTTATACGTGCCACCGTCCAGCATCATCTGGGCAAACACCGAGAGATCGGACGCGGTGCTGAACAGCCCGGCATGGCCAGCCACCCCGCCCAAGGCCCAGGCATTTTCGTCGTGAACCTCGCCGCGTAGCGGATAGCCGCGAGGGGGCGCAATTTCGGTCGGCGCCGTGCGAGCCGCATCGGTGGCCGACAGGCGATAGTGCGTGTCGGTCATGCCCAGCTTAGTGAACACCTCGCGATCGAGGAAGGCGTCCAGCGGTTGACCGCTGACGGCTTCGGCGATGAAGCCGAGCAGGTCGGCGCCGAGGTCGGAGTACTCGTAGCAGTTGCCGGGGGTGCACCGAACCGGTGTCGCGAGCACCGCCGCGCGCGCCTGCGCCGGCGTTTGCGCGATGCGCCACAACTCACGGCCCGCCGGCAGTCCGGCGCGGTGCGTCAGCAGATGCCGAACGGTGACCTGATCCTTGAGGCCGCCGCTGAAGTCGGGCAGGTACCGCGAAACCGGTGCGTCGAGCTCGATGCGGCCCTGGTCGAACAGCACCATGATCGCCGTCGTCGTCCCGACCACCTTGGTCAGCGACGCGAGATCGTAAATGCTGGACTGCACACTGACCCGGCTGCTTCCGGTCCAGTCGAGCGCGCCGAATCCACGCGACAAGACGGAATAGCCTTTGCGCCCGACGACGACCGACGCGCCGGGATACCCGCCGGCGGTGATCCCGCGCTGGACCACGCGCTCGATCGTGGCCAGACGCTCAGCGGACATACCGAGGGCCGCGGGGGCCCGTTCGGGCAGTCCACCGGGCGTCGGATCACCGACGGCGAGAAGCAGTGCGCTGAGGAGAAGCACCGGGCCGGTTGTCTGCGTAAGGGTCAGAATACGGGAACCTACCTATCCATCTATAACAGACTGAGCCGTCCGTCAAGTAATCAAACCCGCGGGACGCCAATGAGTTGCATGTCTTTTCCACGCCCCCAGCTCTTTTTCCACGATTCTGGGCGGTGAAGGCAACCTTCCGAGGGGCCAACGGTGACAGATTCGACGGAACCCATGGAGACTGACGCCGCTATCGTCCGCCGGGCGATCGAAGGTGACGAACGTGCCATGCGGCTGCTGTGGAACCATCACGCCCCGCATGTAGACGCCGTCGTCCGACGACTCGCCGGTGATCCGGACCTCGCCGAGGACATCGCGCAGGAGGTCTGGATCCAGATTTTTCGTGCGCTCCCCTCGTGGCGGGGGGACGCGAAGTTCAGCACGTGGGTGCATCGGGTCGCGATCAACCGGGCTCTCAATGCCCTGCGTCGCACGCGTCGTCTCGAACAGCTGGAAACCGGGATCGAGGAAGACTCGGCGGCGGTCGAACAGCATAGCGATCGCAGCATGCTGGCCCAGACGATCGACGAGGCCGCGAGAAAACTGTCGCCAGGGGCACGGACCGTGTTCCTGTTGCACGATGTGGAAGGGTACACGCACGAGGAGATCGCTGCGGAGTTGGGCATCACCGCCGGTGGGTCCAAGTCACAGCTGTTCAAGGCGCGGGCGAAACTGCGACGATTGCTCGCCCCGTTTGTCGATGTCACGATGGACCATACAGTGGACGCCAGGATGGAACGCAGTCAGGAGCGCAGCTATGCCAGTGGAACCGGTGGATATGCCGATCGATAACCGACACATCGAGGCCGAGCGACTCGCGGCCTTCGATCAGGAGTCGCCGACGGCGGACGAGTTGACCCATCTCGCACATTGCGCGGTGTGTCGACGCGAACGTCAGGCCTTCGAGTCGCTGGCACGGCTCGCGCATGATGCCGGATCCGTCGCGGCGTCCGACGCCGCGCGACTCACGGACTGGGATCGGCTGGCGATCGGCCTGCGTCGCGAAGGGTTGCTCGCCTCGGCCGAGCCCACGATCCTCGAACCGGCGACGTCCGCGATGCGTCCCGTCGCGACGGTGACGGCACTGTCCGCAGCGCCATCCGTACCGACATCGACGCCGCCATCGGTGACGCGTTCGTTGACGCAGCGGGCGTCGGCGGCGTGGCTGCGCGTCGCAGCGGCGCTCGTCCTGACCGCCGGTGGCGCGATGGCGGGTCGCGTGTCCGTGGGGGCGCCGGCACTGCCGCTGGCGACCGTGTCCTCGCCGTCCGATGGCGCGGCGGACACGGGTGTTCCCGCGACGTTGGCATCGGCGGGCGGGGATGTGGACGGTTTCGGATCGGTGCAACAGGCCACCGATGTCTTGTCGCGCGCCCAGCGCGAGTACGAACGCGCCTCGTTGTGGCTGGCGGCGAACGACACGACCGTGCATAGCAGCGATGTCTATCGGGCCCGACTGGCCGCCCTCGACCAGATGATGACCGCCTCGCGCGCCGCCTTGCGCGATGCGCCGCAGGATCCGGTCCTCAATCACTATTTCCTCGCCGCCTACACGGCACGCGAAGCGACCCTGCAGGCCCTCGGCGGCA
>CAZMGX010000579.1:0-2845 GCA_964565915.1 uncultured Gemmatimonas sp. | reverse complement strand
CGTGGGGAGCGCCCGAGGTGCTCGAGCACGGCATCCAGCTGCTCGGGGGCGACGTGAATCAACACCCCTTTCGTGAACGCGAGGTCATGTGGCTCGAGCGACAGTGGCTCCAGCATCGAACGTTCCTCGACCGTGCAGCCACCCCACGCCCGCAGTTCGGCGGCCGCCTGCGGATTGATCTCGACGCCGGTGCACCGGACGTCGGGCTGCAGGGTCGCGAGCGCACGCAAGTTCAGCCCGACATTGGGGCCGAACTCGATCACGGACGACAGCGGGCCCGTGCGCGCCAGCACCTTCGTGAAAAGGGCGATGTTGGCGGCGATGTAGCGATCATCGTTGTTGCGGCCGATGTACTCCGTGCCGAACTCGCCGCGCCAGAACTGCTCTTGTGCCGTCAGTGGCGACGCCTGCAGGGTGTCGGTCATCGTCTCTGAATCGCAGAAGTGGGGACGAGGGAGGCACCATCGGCGCCCTCGAGCAGTTGGTACAGGGCTTCGGCACGTTCCCAGTCTTCGTGCGTGTCGATGTCCTGCACGCGGGCGCGCGGAATTCGCAGGAGCCTGCTGCGCACAGTGAACAGCGCACGCTCCTCGAGCCATGCCTCGCGCGTCCCGGCGTAGAACTGACCGACGTCGTGGAATGCCGGTTCGAGGTCCTGCGAACGGGATTCGTAGTGCTCGGGCTGAAAGAGCTCGGTACTGCCGTCGTCACGCCAGCGCAGCGCGCGCTGGATCGGATACGGAAAGCTGGTGACGGGAACCACGTAGTCCGTGTGCGGCTGCTGCAGGAGCGCCAGTGCCTGATGCAGGTCGGCCGTCGTGACGAACACCGCCGCCGGATAGACCGCAACGACCGTCGCCGGTCGAATGCCGAGCTGCTCCAGTTGCTGGATCGCGTCGCGGATCACCGGCACCGTGGAGGCGTGATCGCCCGCCAACGACGCATCGCGCCGAAACGGGGTCTCCGCACCCGCCGCGTTCGCCACCGCGGCGATCTCGTCATCGTCGGTGGAAACGACAATGCGGTCGAAGCATGCGGCGGCCTGCAACCGGGCAATCGTGCGGGCCAACAAGGGTACGCCCAGAAATGGCCGGATGTTTTTCCGGGGGATGCGTTTGCTGCCACCCCGTGCCGGGATCACCGCGATGACGGGTGACTCAGGCATGCACGACACACTCCGCGATCACCGCGTCGATGACCCGCTCCTGCTGGACGTGTTCCAGCCCATGCCACATCGGCAACGACAACAAGGAATCGTAGGCGTGTTCGGCCACCGGGCAGAGTCCGGCCGGATAGCCCAACTCGCGCCAGTAGCTGTGCCGATAGACCGGGCGATAGTGCACATTGGCGGCAATGCCGCGCATTCGCAGACCGCGAAAGAGCGCGAGGCGGGTGGCCGCCGGTGCATCCCCGGTCACGCGAATCGGAAACAGGTGATACGCGTGCGTGCGGTCACTTGGGACATGCTGCAGGGCGATCGTCGGGATCTCGCCGAAGGCGTCGATGTAGCGCGCAGCCATCGCCTGCCGACGCTCGAGCCAGCGCGGTAGCTTGGCCAGTTGGCTGCGTCCCAGCGCGCACTGGATGTCGCTCAGCCGATAGTTGTAACCCAGCGCCACCATGTCGTATTCGAACGTCCCCAGGGCATCGCGGCGACGCGGATCCGTCGTGATCCCGTGGTTGCGCAGGATGCGCATCCGCGAGGCCGTGGCGGCATCGTTGGTGGTGATCATGCCGCCTTCCCCGGTGGTGATGTGCTTGACCGGATGAAAGCTGAAGGTAGTACAGTCGGCGATCGCGCCCACGCTCTGTCCGTCGTGCGTAGCGCCCAGCGCGTGGCATCCGTCGTCGATCAGCAGCAGGTCGTGACGTCGCGCGAGGATCTGCAACGCGATGAGGTCGGCTGGCAGACCGGCGTAGTCCACCGCAACGATGGCCCGCGTGCGCGACGTGATGAGTGAGGCGACGTGATCGACGTCGACCGTCAAGGTATCGGGGCGGACGTCCGCGAACACGACCGTCGCTCCGACGTAGCGTGCGCAGTTCGCACTGGCCGCAAACGTCAGCGCGGGCACGATGACTTCGTCACCCGGCCCGATGCCGGCGGCCAGCATGCTGAGGTGCAGCGCCGCCGTTCCGTTCGCCACCGCAACGGCATGTGCCGCCCCGGTGAACTCCTCGAAGGCGGACTCGAAGGCTTCGACTGCCGGCCCCGTCGTCAGCCAGTCACCGCGCAGGACCTCGACCACGGCGCGAATATCGTCTTCGTCGACCTCATGACGCCCGTAGGGAATCCGTGATTCACGCATGCGCCAGTACCTGGCCAAGGATCTGCTCGCGCAGTTCGTCGACGGTCAGAAAGTGCGGGTTGTCGCCACTGTTGTAGCTGAAGCCGTAGTCGCAGCGCCGTCCGATGCTGCCGTTGCTCTCGAGACGAAAGCGCTCCGTGTCCCAGAGTTCGGTCGACGGCAGGATCACGAAGTAGCGTGCGAACTCCACGGTCGCGATGGCGTCCGTGGTGGTGATCATCTCCTCGTGCAACTTCTCGCCGGGACGAATGCCGACGATCTCGATCCGCGCGTCGGGGGCGATGGCCCGTGCGACATCCATGATGCGATAGCTCGGGATCTTCGGCACGAACACTTCACCACCCCAGGCCTTGGCGAGGGCGAGCATCACGTAGTCCACGCCCTCCTGCAGCGAGCAGATCCGGTTGGAGAGGCGGGGCGGGAGCATGGGCAGAACCCGGTCGGGAAAATAGACGCTGTTCCCGCGCAGCGACGCCTCGCGGTCGAGAGGGGTGTGAGGACGGACGTAATGGCTGACGTCGGCGATGTGCACCCCG
>CAZMGX010000578.1:0-2860 GCA_964565915.1 uncultured Gemmatimonas sp. | reverse complement strand
CGGTCGAGCCCGAGCTCCTCGAATTCGCCACGGAGACGGTGGAGTGGGAGGCGCCGTCAGCCGAAGCGTCGTTGGCCGCGGTCGTCGATTCGACCGCCCATGACGACGAGGTTGCGGTCAGCGCGACGCTCGAGGCCGCGTCGCACGACGAAGACGCGGCGCCCCTCCCGGTGCTTGGCGAGTTGGACCAGGTAGACGCACTTGCGACGGACGAGGAACCCGAGGAGGACGGAGAGACGCAATCCTTCGACGCGCTGGACAGCGACGACCGTGTTGACGCGGTCGACGCGTCCGATCCGTCGCTGCCGTGGATCGCCAATACCGAGGCGTTGGTGGAGTCGGGCGAGTCGGCCGAGCCTCAGGAGGCCGGACTCGAGGAGATCGTCGAGGCGTTCGCCGAAGACGCGCGTTCGGCAGGTGAGGAGCGCCCGATGACCATCGCCACGCTCGATCAGGCCATCAATCGCACGCCGTCGTCCGGTGCCCCGGCATTTGTGACGGAGACGATGGCCGAATTGCTCGTTTCCCAGGGTTTCATTGGGCGGGCGGTCGATGTCTATCAGGAGCTCGTTCGCCGTCGACCGGCTGATCCGGTCTTGTCGGATCGACTCCTCGAATTGCGCGCGATGCTCGAGGCGGCCGACTCCGCGCCGCTGGTGTCGCCCGACGAGACGCCGGTGACCGCGGCTGAGGTGGTGGACGCGTCTCCCGCCGAGATGTTCGCAGCCACCCCCGAAGCATTGGAGTCGGCGGGTCGCGATGAGTTTGTGGCACAGGTGACCGATGCCGTTTCGGGCGGAGAGCAGGATGATCCGTGGGCCGAGACGTTCGCGGAGACCGAAACCGCCGCCGCCGGGGACGACGCGGGATTCGGCGTGTTCGGCTACGTCACGCCGTCGCAGCCGACGCCGGTGTTCGCCACGCCGGTTTCGTCCGCCACGCCGAGCAACGGCCTGTTGGTGACCCCGTCCGTGACGCCGTATGCGCAGCCCGCGATCGAGGAAGAACTGAGGCCGCGCCGTTCCGCCCGCGAATGGTTTGCCGAGCTCGCAGCACGCCGTGTACCGCGTCGCACCCCGCCGCGCGCCACGATCGTGGTCGAGTCGCCGTTGACGGCGCACGAGGGGCTTGGTGAACTCTTCGGCGTGTCGGCATCAGCGCAGGATGATGCGGCCGCACGTGCGCTGGCCGATGCGTTTGCACCGGTGTCGCCCGATGCGCTGCAGGATGGGGATGCGCTCGATTTTGAGTATGCGCGCTCGACCCCGGCGTTCTCTCCGGCGATGACCGGAAGCCGCACGCCGGCCCAAACCCCAGCCTTCACGCCCCCGACCGTCGACGCACTCCCATCGTTCTCGTCGCCGACGGCACCGACGTCGGATGCCGCCAACGCCGGATTTGCGTTCGACAAGTTTTTCCCCGATCCGGCCATGCGGCGCGGTACGCCGGCGGCTGCCTCGCCGAATGTCCCGGACGCGCCGGTTACCGACGATGTCGCGCAGTTTTCCGCCTGGCTCAAGGGACTCGGCAATACGTGATCATCGGCGTCCTCAACGGACCGAATCTCAACCTGCTGGGCGTTCGGGAGCCTGAGGTGTATGGCACGACGACGCTGGCCGACATCGAGTCGCATCTCACGTCGGTCGCGTCGTCGCTCGGGGTTTCGGTGCGTTTCGCGCAGCACAACGGCGAGGGCGCCCTGATCGACGTGCTGCACGCGTGGCGCGGGCAGGTGGCCGGGGTCATCGTGAACGCGGGGGCGTATACGCATACCAGCCTGGCGCTTCGTGACGCCTTCACGGCGACATCGCTGCCGTTCGTTGAGGTGCACCTGTCGAACATTTACGCGCGTGAGGTCGAACGCCGACATTCAATGTTGGCGTCTGCCGCGCTTGGCCTCGTTTGCGGTCTTGGCGCCGACGGCTACGAGTATGCCCTGCGCGGCCTCGTGCATCGGCTGCGCGAGCGCGCGTCGCCAGCGTGACCACGCCGCACGCGAGCCGTCTCGCCGTGCTGCGCGACGACATCGGCCGCGCCGATCTCGACGCGATCCTGGTCTCCGCGTTGCCGAGCATCCGCTATCTGTGCGGGTTCTCCGGGAGCCATGCGCTGTTGGTGGTCACGGCCCGCGACTGCGTGCTTTTCACCGATTTCCGGTATGCGACGCAAGTGGCAGAGGAAGTCGCGTCGACCACCGCCGTCCGCATCGAGCCGTCCAGTCTGTGGAGTGGACTCTGGTCGCTCCTGCCGGGTCTCAGTGGGGTCGAGCGTATCGGATTCGAGTCAGCGCATCTGTTGCATCGCGATTTCCAGCGACTGCTGGAACAAGGTGGGCGCTGGCAGTGGCGTCCGACCGTCGAGATGGTGGAGCGGTTGCGGGAGCGCAAGGACGAGATGGAAGTGGGGCTGATCGTCCGCGCGATTGCGGTGGCCGAGGCGGCGCTGGCGGAAACCGTACCGCAGATCCGCCCGGGCCTGACCGAGACGCAGGTTGCCGGTCTGCTCGAGCACGCGCTGCGCGACGCCGGTAGCGAGGGCTTTCCGTTTGCGTCGATCGTGGCGTCTGGCCCGCGATCGGCGCTGCCCCATGCGCGCGCCGCGGATCGGGTGCTGGAGAGAGGTGACTTCGTGCTGCTGGACTTTGGTGCCATCTGGCAGGGGTACTGTTCGGACATTACGCGCACGTTCGTCCTCGGACGGGCGAGCGATGAGCAGCGCGAGGTGTACGCGACGGTTCAGGAGGGCCTTGAGAGGTTAGGAGTTCCGATATGGGCGGACCCGTCAAAGAAATCGGGCTATCGGGAAGAGAAGGTGGGAGAATGAGAGCCGCGATCTACGCCCGCATGTCGACCGACAAGCA
>CAZMGX010000577.1:0-2862 GCA_964565915.1 uncultured Gemmatimonas sp. | reverse complement strand
AATCGCCGGCGCGACAATGTTCGCGTTCGTGCTGTACGACCACCGCGCGCATCGGCGCGTCGAGACTCAACAGCCACGACGGCAGCACGATGCGCGGCTGGACGAGGCCAATGACCGCCGGGCCCATTTGCTCATCCAGCAGCACGGGTTCGCCATCGACCACGGCGCGAGTCGCGTGCCGGCGCACGTGCTGCAAACGACGCAGCGCCATCAGCAGCTGCGCCAACAAGAGTCCGCTCGCGAGTCCCCAACCGATCAACATCCACTGGTCGAACTGCGCGGCACGCGCGGCCGTCCACCAAGGCTCGGAAACGACGGTACCTGCCGTGAGCGCGGCGTCGATCGGTGTCGTCGCCAGCGTGACGCCGGTACCAACTGGCGCCGTCAGCACGAAGGGCGCCAACAACGGCCAGACGGCGGCCACGACGATGGCACACACCCATGGCCAGCGAGTCGGATGCCGGAACAGACGCAGCACCGACTCCATCGAGATCGCGGCAAGCGCACACAGCGTCGAGAACATCAGGGCGCCGAGAACCCACAGGCTGATCATGGTTCGCGCGTCCTGGCACGCAGCGCCTTCGCCAGTTTCTGCAACTCGTCCGCCGAGACGCCGTGCTGATCCACCAGCTGGGCGATCAACGCGTGCGGCGATCCATCGAACAACTGCGCTACGAGGCGCGAGAGTGCACTGCGCTGCGCCGTTTGCTGCTGCACCCGCGCGAAATACCGATGCCCGCGCCCCTCTTCCTCGCGACGCACGAACCGCTTGGCCTCGAGGTTGCGGAGGATCGTCAGCACCGTGGTGTACGCCAGTGGCACGTCGAGGTGCTCTCGCACCTCGGCCACCGTCCCCGACCCGATCTCCCACAGCACGGCCATGACATCGAGCTCGCGCTCACCCAGTGTTGCGTCGGTCACTCGGCCCTCCGGTTCGTCGTGATGCTCCGCCAATCCGCCGGACTACTATGCTAGTAGTAGTTACGACCGTTCCGGCCGTTTGTCAACTATCGGCATAGTAGCAACCGGCTTTGCGGACCGGCCGACCGGCGCTATTCTCGTGGTATCGACGAGTTCGACGATCCGGAGGACAGCGATGAACGGTTTCTGGCGTGGCCATACGACGGCCGATCGACTCACGCTCAGTCGCCTCGTGGCGTCACCCTTGCTGCTGGTGGCGGCGATGGGCCAGTCACCGCGTGTATTCGCGATGCTGCTCGCGTGGGGAATGCTCAGCGACATCGCTGACGGGGTCGTCGCCCGCTCGCGGGGCGAAGTCACACCCGCCGGCGCCGCACTCGACTCGCGCGCCGACGTGGTCTTCTACGGAAGCACGCTCCTGGCGCTTGGCTTCCTGATTCCCGACAGGCTCGCTGGCGAATGGCGTCTGCTCACCACCGTCATCGCGGCGTACGCGCTCCCCATCGCCATCGGCTGGTGGAAGTTCGGTCGCCTCACGTCGTATCACACCGTGCTGGCGCGACTCGCCCTCGCCTTGCTGGTTGCCGGACTCGGCGCGTGGGTCGCATTCGATCAACTGACCCTGCTCCGCGTCGGCGCGGCCGTACTGGTCGTCTCCGCCATCGAGGAGATACTGCTGACCTTGCTACTCGATTCTGCGCACGACAACGTCGGGCACCTCTTTGCGGCACCTCTCCATCACCCTCGACTCCTCCACCAATGCCTGCATCCGTTCGGCGCGCTTCGGAAACGTCCACGGGTCTTTCGGCATACGCCCGGCGCTTGACCTTACCGCGCTCATGCTCACGCCGCGTCTGGTCACTGGCGACGGCCCTCGTGACGATGTGCTTGCTGACCACACCTGCGTCGGCACAATGGCGCATCGGCGGCTTCGTGGGCGGTGAGCACGAAAGCAGCTGGGATGAATTCCTCGTCATCGGCGCCGACGCGCGCGGCGCGATGGGATCGAAGGGACTCGAGATCAACCCGCGCTTTTCGTATTTCCTGCGCGAGTTCACCACGCGTTTCCAGGTCGACCTGAATGTGCTCAAGCCACTCCCGTTGGCCAGCAAATCGCGCCTCGTACCATATCTGGGCATCGGGCTCGCGTTCGAGAGCATCAGCTACGATCAGTCGACCATCGACGATGAATCAGCCGTTGGTTACAACTATGTCGTTGGTGCCACCACGAGTGGCTCGGGTCAGGTCAAGCCGTTTGCGCAGTTCCAGTACACGGTGCTGAACGACGCCCCGAACAACGCGGTGTTGAATTTCGGGGTGCATTTCTCGCTTGGGGGAAAGCGCTGAAGTCCAACCCGTCGCGGGTCCTGCGTTGGGTCAACTGCGATATCAGATATCAGATATCTGATATCGTAGTTGTATCCCGCCCGCCCACGCGCAGACTTATGTTCCGGCGTGAGTATCGAAGACCAATGGCTCTGGGGCTGGGACCCCACGCCGGGCATCGTCTCGGTCTGGGCCGAAGACGATGGCCGCGCCACGATCTGGCGGCGGGTTCCCGGCACCGGGGCCCTGCTACGCGAAGACGTCCGCTTCCGTCCGTGGCTCCTGCTCGACTCCCCGCAGGACCTCCAGCACCTCGGCGCACAACTGGGCGCGGAAGACGACACGTCGGCGCCGGTGCGCTACCGCGAACTCGACGGCCCCGGCGCGCTGCGTTTTCGCGTGTCAGCCGACTCCTGGTCCGCGCTGAGCAACGCCATCCTGCGCGGGGCCAGCAAGCGCCTTGGCCATCGCGTCTCGCACCTACGAGAGCTGGATAGCCGCACCGTTCACACGCTCCCGCCAGACGAACAGTATCTCGTGGCGACGGGGCGTACGTATTTTCGCGACCTCACCTTCGACGATCTGCATCGACTGCAGTTCGACCTCGAGACCACC
>CAZMGX010000576.1:0-2865 GCA_964565915.1 uncultured Gemmatimonas sp. | reverse complement strand
AAGCGCGAAGCCGGCTTTGTGACCGAGGCCTACGTGGTACCGGCCACGGGTGGTACCCCTCGCAGTATCACGCGGGACCTCGACCGGCATATTCTCCGCGCCGAGTGGCTGGCCGATGGCTCCGGCATGCTGGTTGCCGCGGCCGACCAGACCACAATGGCCGCGTGGATTCAACCCTTGTCCGGCGCCGCGCAACGCCTCACGCTGGGCGACCTTGTACTCACCGGAGGGTTCGGCGCCGACATCGAACGCAGCAAGGACGGAGTGTTCGTGTTCACGGCGACGTCGCCGCGCACACCAGCTGAGCTGTATGTGAAGACCTCCGCGACCGCGGCCCCGAAGGCGCTGACAAACTTCAACGCGTGGGCCGGGAACGTCGCGTTCGGACGCAGTGAGCGCGTGACGTGGCGCTCCGACACCTTCGAGGCCGACGGTGTGGTGACGTATCCGCCCGACTTCGATGCCAGCCGAAAGTACCCACTGGTGCTGTACATCCATGGCGGCCCGACCGCGTCCTCGAAGTTGGCCTTCGCGTCGGCACCGCAACTGATCGCTGCGGACGGGTCCATCGTGTTCGAGCCGAATTACCGCGGCAGCGACAACCTCGGCAACGCGTTCCAGTCGGCCATCGTCGGCGATGCCGGCGCCGGTCCAGGGCGGGACGTCATGCGCGGAGTGACCATGCTGCGTGCCAAGTCGTACATCGATCGGACACGCACAGTGGTGACGGGGTGGTCGTACGGCGGCTTCATGACGTCGTGGATGATCGGCAACTATCCCAATGAATGGACCGCTGCGATGGCGGGCGCGCCGGTCACCGATTGGGAAGACCAATACAACCTGGCCGACGGCAACGTGAACTGGCGCTATCTCACCGGCGGCTCGCCGTGGACGGATGCCGGGCGACGCAAACTCGTCGCCCAGTCGCCGATCACGTATGCGCGCAACATGCGCACGCCCACGCTCATCATGTCGCACATGGAAGACTTCCGCGTGCCGCCCACGCAAGCCATGGCGCTCTATCGCGCGCTGCAGGACATGGGCGTGGAATCAAAGTTCCTCGGCTTCCCCGGACGCACCCACAACCCGACGGACCCCGTGATGCAACTGGAGCGTACGCGGTTGTGGGTGGAATTCGTGAAGGAACGGGCAGTCACGAAAACGGTGCCGTGAGGGCGCAGCCGCCCCGACCGCCGGGCTGCGCCCATGCAGCGACTATGGACGACGGAGCGTGACGGTGCGGGCGTAGACCGCGACTTGCGGCGGGGGATGGATGAACTCCGCCGCTTGCCAATCCGTACCCGGCGGCGGTGTCACGTTTACACGAAAGCGCGATTGCGGCACGTTGCGAAAGACGACCCGAGAGTTCGCATCCACGGCTTGGGTCGCGAATAAAGTCGGAACCGTCACGGGAGTCACTCCGGGGGCAATCGAGTCACCGGCGGCGAGTGGTAGTCGCGTGAGGGTGACGGTGGCTCCCGGCAGCAGCAGGGTGCCCGTCGTGCCCGTGTCGGCGCTTGCCACGAACCCGCGCACGGAGATGGTCGCGTCGAACACGACCGGTCGCGGTGGCGGTGGCGGTGGTGGGTTCGTCGTGCCCGTATCGGTCCGCGTGACGACCGTGACCACGGAGGTGTCCGCGAGGCCGTTGTAGCTCGCAATCACCATCGCGGTGCCAACCGCCATTCCGGCGACCGCCACTCGAGCGCCATCGACGCCGACGGAGTCGGGCAGTGGGTTCGCGGACACGACCGACGGGTTGGTGCTGCGCCATACGGGCCGAGCGGCGGTCACCGTCTGCCCGGTGCTGTTCATGATGCGCGCGCGAAGGATGATTCCAAACCCGACCTCGAGACGTGGATGACGTGCGTCGACCAGAATGAGATCGTTGGGATTGACTTCCTGCGTCAGTTCGAGCTGCGCGTCGCTCGACGTCGACTGGGTCGGCGCTTCGTCGGTACACGCTGCCAGCGCCACGCCGATGCCGGCAGCACCTAGCACGGCGATCGCGCGTCGCGTGGTGAAGGAGAGTGGTGTGCGAATCATGCTGGCTCCGCGAAAGGAGGGTAATCCGTGAAGATGGGGAAGTGGCGCGACGCCGCGCCGGACAGCATGTGATACCTGACGCGCCGCGTGCAGGTCACAACCGACTGCGACACCACGGTCATGGCACGCGATCCAGACCGCGGAGCGTGCGTAGTGCACCGTCGGTGGTGGCGTCACGCGGGGAGCGGCCGTCACGAATGTTGCGATCGACCGTGGCACGAAACTGCCGGAGCTCCGCATCGCCCGCACCGCGCGAGAGCAACTGGTCCACCGCCTTGAACGCGACGTCGGCCGGCACGCGTGCCGCCGCCAGTTCACCAATGACGCCCAGCGGAACCGTCAGCGATTCGCTCGACGTGCGCCGCGCGCGATGCGCGGTGGCCAGCCGTGAGATCGTTGACGGCGGAACACCTGCGTACAACGCACCCGCCGCCGCCAACAGCTCGTCGTCGGCAGCCTCGACGTTCAGCAGCGTGCGCGCCGAGCGCAGTCGTTGCGACAGTGCGCGCACGGCAGCCAGAATGCGCGCGTCATCGGCCCCTTTCAGCGCTCCCTCTGCCGCTTTGTCGATGAGCGCGTAAGACGGCAGGCGCTCGGTCGACAGCGAATCCTCGAGCGAGCGGATGGCGGCGCGCGTGCTCGCGGACAGTCGCTCGGGAAGCGGGGCGCCCGTCGACTGGGTACCGCGCAACGATTGTGCCTGTAATGGCAGGATCGCCGCCGCGGCCAGCGTGTATGCAACGATTGCGCCGAACGATGCCAATCTGCACGTCATGGGCGTCTCACCACCAGCACGGAATTGGGGATACCGAAGTCGTC
>CAZMGX010000575.1:0-2878 GCA_964565915.1 uncultured Gemmatimonas sp. | reverse complement strand
TTCACGGCGCCGGGTGACAGTGCGCGCGTCAACCTCGCGTTCTCCGATGATGCCGGCGCCACCTTCACCGCACCGAAGCGTGTCGACGGCGGGAGTCCGGCGGGTCGTGTCGATGTTGCGCTGCTGCCGGACGGCGGTGCCTTGGTCACGTGGGTGGAGCGTGTCGGCGGCGACGTCGCGGCCGTGCGTGCCCGCCGCTTTTCCCGCACCGGGATTGCGGGTACACCCACCACGATTGCGTCGTCGTCGGTCGCGCGCGCCAGTGGCTTTCCGCGCGTTGCGATCACCGGATCAGACGCGGTCTTCGCGTGGACCGTGCCGGGACGCCCGTCGAATGTGCGGGTCGCACGTGCGGCCTTGTCCACGTTCAAGTGAGACGCGTCCCGCAGATCGTGATGGCCGTCGCGGTGTTCGCCACCGGCGTCGCAGGGACCGGCTGCACGGCGCGCACTGCGGATGGCGACGGGGGCGCGATCGAAGTCGGGTTGCCCGTGCCGGCGTATGCGACCACCGCGCTCGACGGCGACTCCGTGTCCCTGGCGAAAGTTCGCGGCACGGTCGTGCTGCTGAACATATGGGCAACCTGGTGCCATCCGTGCCGCGAAGAGATTCCGCAGTTGGGAGCGCTGCATCAGCGCTACCGCGATCGCGGATTCAGCGTCATCGGCGTCAGTGTGGATACCGATGGTACGGACGACGCCATTCGCGCGTTCATGCGCGACTACCCCATGCCGTTCCCCATCTGGCGTGATCCGGACGAGCGCATCTCGTCGCTGTTCCTGGCGTTGGGGGTACCGGCCACTTTCCTCATCGACCAACGCGGCGTGCTGCGCTGGCGGAAAACCGGTCCGATCACACCAGGCGATACCTCGCTCACGGCAGCCATCGAACGGGCGCTGGGTTCCTGATGATTCAGGCAGCGTCCGTCAGTCTGACCATCAGCTTCACTGCTGGTGTGCTCAGCTTTTTGTCGCCGTGTGTGCTGCCGCTGATTCCGAGTTACGTCAGCTTCATCACCGGCCTCAGTCTCGACGATGTGCAACGGTCGCGGCGCATCACGCTGGTGCACTCGTTGCTGTTCGTGCTCGGTTTCACCGTGGTGTTCCTGCTGCTGGGCGCGACGGCGACCGTGGTCGGTCGGCTGTTCTTTCAGCAGCGCGACTGGGTCGGTCGCATTGGTGGCGTGTTGGTCATTCTGCTCGGCTTGTATCTGCTGGGCGTAATCAAACTGCCGGCGCTGGCGCAGGAACGCCGAGTGCATATTGCCGACAAGCCCCTCGGCTACCTCGGCACGGTTTTGGTCGGCATGGCATTCGCGGCAGGGTGGACCCCCTGTATCGGTCCGATTCTCGGCGCGGTGTTGACGTACACCGCGAGCTCTGCCGACTTGAACCGCGGCTTGTTACTGCTGCTCGCCTATTCGCTGGGGCTCGCCGTGCCGTTCCTGCTGGCCGCGCTCATGATCGATCGATTCATGATTGTGTTCCGGCGATATCGCGCGGCGCTGATGTGGATGTCACGTGCGTCCGGCGTGTTGCTGATCGGCATCGGGATCTTGATGATCACCGGCAGCATGACCACGCTGACCACATGGCTGCAGCAGTGGACGCCTGAGGTGTTGCGTAGTCGGATATGAATGGACGGCGCGCCGAAGTGGTCTACTTCACGATCCAGTCCGTACTCAACAACGCCGTGCCCCAGGCGAACCGCAACTCTCCCTTGGCTGCGTCTGCGCCGGTGCTCGGCACCAGCCACATCGTAAAGCTCTCGAGCGGTGTGGTGAGTGTCGACACGCGCAGATCGATCCGCGCGATGTCATACTCGGGCTTGTATGACATTGCAGCCGCCATGGTCGAGCCGACCGGTTTCTGGATGAACAACTTCCAGCCATTGCGTGCCGGCATCGCGAGCAACACGTAGCTCCCTTTCGGTACGGGCTGTCCGCCAATCACGAGCGCGACGTCGGTCGTGAGCATGGTCGCGTCGTTCGCGCCAAGGCGCCAGCCCTGATCGTAGGGCACCAACCCCTCGGTGTGCAAAGTTCGTCCGCGCAAGTGCGGCTGGCCGTACTCGATCCGGATCTTCGAAGGTGCACCCGCCGCACGCGCGGCGGCGGTGTCGATCATGGTGAGCTGCACCTCGGTGAACGCGCGTCCGCTTGGGGCAACGCGCATGGGCCCTTGCGCATCGAGCGGATCGGAGAAGAGCGATGAAAAAAGCACAACGGCAGTGAGCACGAAACGGTTCATGGGATAGACCCGTGGTGAGAGCGTCGGCCATGCGTTGGCCGGCAAACGGTAGGCTATGGAGACGAGACCAGACTTACTCAACTCGCTGGCGGATCACTCGGCCGACGCGCCCGTGAGCCCGTCTGCGTATGCCGTACGACCCATCGACCACCGACCGCACGACGCTCCAGAATGGCTGTGCCACGCCCGACGTTGTCGATGGCACGACCGTTCATGTCGGCCTTCAGCGTGTAGCGAAACGTCGCCCACGCGGTGTTGCCGACAATGCGCATCTCGATGTCCACAGGGCGATAGTTGAAGTTCTTCATCACCTTGAGTTCGGGGCCGAGATGATTGTCGCGATAGTCGGCCCACCCCTTGTTGATGCCGGCGCCCTCGATCACGGTGAGACTGTCGCCAGCGTACAGCGAGTCGAGCGCCTTCAAGTCGTTGCGCTCAGCGGCGGCGAAGACGGCAAGCAACGCCGCAGTGGCCGACGCCTGATCGGCCGATTGGGCGGCCGCGCGTGAAGCGACGGTGAATGAAAGGCAGAGCCCGAGCACGCGCATGGCACGGTACATGAATCCTCCGGAGCAAAAAAGTGGAAATGGTGAATGTGGTCCGCGTGCTCACGGCCCGTGTCGGTGTGC
>CAZMGX010000574.1:0-2891 GCA_964565915.1 uncultured Gemmatimonas sp. | reverse complement strand
GGGGGACGACACCCCGTTCGTGGCTCGGTCGACCTCAGGAGGCAGCGTGAACCCGTATGTGCGCGATCGCATTCATCGCAAGTTGGAAACATTGAGCGATGAGCGGTTGTATCAGGTGTTGGACTACGTGGAATTTCTCGAGGCGCGCTACGCCGAGAAGCCGGTCACCCCGGTCAACGTACTGCAACGATTTGCCGAGGGCGTAGAGGACAAGCTGCGCGCCGGCGGCGTGGCCGTCAGTACGATCAGCGAGACGATGGGGCTGCTCAACCGGGCCGTCGGCGTCCTCAACGGCGTGGCGCAGACGACCATGACCGTCGCCGGTGATGTGGTCACGGCCGCGCGCACCGCGGTCGATCAAGTGGGTGCGCCGCCGCCAGCACCGGGCACATCTTCTGCTGCACCTGCGGGCGCGCCGCCCGTTGTCCCGCCACCTCCGAACCCGAATCCCAATGTCCCCCAGCCGCCTCGACCAGATGGCGCGTGAGCGACTCGAAGACCGCGCGGCCGGCCGACCGGAGCGCGGACTTTTCACGGGTCGCGGCAGTCACGCCAAGGGCGAATCTGCCAAGGCCGAATCTGCCACCAAGGCCGATCGGGCGGATGCGCCGCAGTCGGCTCGTCAGCGCGAGCGAGCACGCCTGCGTGAGCGCGTAGAACGCTCGCGGCGACGGCATGACGAGATGGCGGCGACGGATGGCGCCGACACGGATGAACTCGAACCAGGCGGCTCGGAGATCGATGACTTCGAGGACGCGTCCGACGACGACCTCGATGAGCCCGTGGTTCGCGGCCGCCCCAGAACCGGGGCGAAGCGGTCGGTCCTGCGGGCCATTCGCCAGATCCCGTCGTACATCCGGCTGCTGCTTGGACTCATGAGTGATGCCCGCGTGTCGAAGATCGATCGGTTCATGGTCCTCGCCGCGATCGGCTACGTCATCTCGCCCTTCGACTTCGTGCCCGATTTCCTGCCGTTCCTTGGCCAGGTCGACGACATCTTCCTCGTGACCACGGCGCTGCAGCGTCTGGTGGATCGGGCCGGCCGACGGGTGGTGCTCGACCATTGGAGTGGCGATCCGCACGAGGTGTCCGACGTCAATCTGACATCGATCGTCAGTGCGGCGGCGTTCTTCCTGCCGGGCGGGATCCGACGTCGCCTGCGGGGGATGGCGAGGGGAAAGCGGCGCCGGCGCTGACCCGGCCACGCGGCTGGACTGGGCGGTGCCTTCAGTCTATGTTTCAAGATGGCACCCTCAACGACTGAATCTTCGATCGATACCCCAAAGCCCGCCGCCGGAGCTCACTCCGGCAGCGGGCTTTCGCGCAATGGTCACTCGCCGCGCGCCTCGCGCGTTCGCGAAGATCTCGCGCTCACGTTCGACGACGTGCTGCTTGCCCCGCGGCACTCGCTGACGCATCCGCGCGAAGTGAGCATCCGCTCGCGATTCACCCGCGGCATCGCCCTCAATGTGCCGCTGGTGTCGGCGGCCATGGACACCGTCACGGAAAGTGAGATGGCCATCATGATGGCCCGCTCGGGTGCCATCGGTGTGCTGCACAAGAACATGTCGATCGACCGGCAGGCCGCCGAAGTCGATCGGGTGAAGCGATCGGAGAGCGGCATGATCCTCAATCCGATCACGTTGTCGCCGACGGCCTCCCTGCGCGAAGCCGTCGCGTTGATGATGCGCTTCAAGATCTCCGGCGTGCCGATCGTCGACGGCGAAGGCCGGTTGGTCGGCATTCTCACGAACCGCGATCTGCAGTTCGAGCGCGATCTCGATCGCCCGCTGCGCGATGTGATGACCTCTGAAGATCTGGTGGTCGCACCCGTCGGCACCACGCTGGACGAGGCGGAGCGGATTCTCGGCAAACATCGCATCGAGAAGCTGCCGGTGGTCGATGAACACGGGACGCTGAAAGGGTTGATCACCGTCAAGGACATTCACAAGCGCCGGCAGTTCCCGGACGCCAACAAGGACCAGCACGGACGCTTGCGGGTGGCCGCTGCGATCGGTGCTGGCGGGGACTACCTCGAACGCGCACGCGCGCTGATCCAGGCCGGTGTGGATGTGATCGTCATCGACACGGCGCACGGCCACAGTGAGGGCGTGCTGCAGGCGACGGCGCGGGTACGTGAAGCGTTCCCCGAGGTGCAGCTCGTCGCCGGCAACGTGGCGACTCGTGCCGGTGCAGCAGCATTGGTCGAGCGGGGGGTCGACGCGGTGAAGGTGGGCGTGGGGCCGGGCTCCATCTGCACCACGCGCATCGTGGCAGGCGTTGGCGTGCCGCAGCTCACGGCGGTGATGGACGCGGTCGAGGGCGCGGGCGACGTGCCTGTCATCGCCGACGGCGGCGTCAAGTATTCGGGGGACATCGTGAAGGCCCTCGCCGCCGGGGCCTCGAGTGTGATGATGGGCTCGATGCTCGCCGGCACCGAGGAAAGTCCGGGCGAGTCGTTCCTGCTCGAAGGCCGGCGCTTCAAGATGATTCGCGGGATGGGCTCGCTGTCCGCCATGCAGGACGGCAGCGCGGATCGTTACTTCCAGGACGGCGAGATGTCCCCGAAAAAACTCGTTCCCGAAGGCATCGAGGGGCGAGTGCCGTACAAAGGTCCGGTCGGTGATGTACTCTTCCAGATGATTGGCGGACTGCGCAGCGGCATGGGGTACGTGGGCTGCGGCACCATCGATCAGCTTCGAACGGAGGCCGAGTTCGTGCGTATCACGACGGCGGGCCTGCGAGAGTCTCACCCGCACGACGTGACGATCACCCGCGAAGCGCCCAACTACTCGCTGTAGCAATCAACAGGCGGCGCTCGCCGGTCTCGCGCGTCCCCAGTCCCGGACGCCATGCGTGAATTGGTGCTGGCGTCGTTACGCGATCTGCTG
>CAZMGX010000573.1:0-2904 GCA_964565915.1 uncultured Gemmatimonas sp. | reverse complement strand
GACGACGATGCGAATGATCGCCGGGATCCTGCAGCCAACGGCGGGCACGGTGCGGATCGCCGGCCACGACCTGCGCGTCGACCCGCTACGCGCGAAGCGCGCGCTGGGCTTCATTCCGGACCGCCCGTTCATCTACGAAAAGCTCACCGGCATGGAGTTTTTGCGCTTCACCGCCGGTCTGTATGGCGAACAGGGTCCCGCGGTGGACAGCCGCGGGCAGGAACTGCTCGCCCTGTTCGACCTGGAGCCGTGGCGCGACGAATTGGTGGAGAGCTATAGCCACGGCATGCGGCAGAAGCTGATCATCGCGAGCGCGTTCGTGCATCGACCGGCCGTGATCGTGGTGGACGAACCGATGATCGGCCTCGACCCGAAGTCCTCCCGGATTCTCAAGGACCTGTTCCGCGAATACACGCGCCGTGGGCATACGGTCATGATGTCGACGCATACCCTCGAGATCGCGGAAGACATGTGTGATCGCATCGGCATCATGCAGCGGGGCGAGCTGGTGGCCTGTGGCACGATGCACGAGTTGCGCGGTGCGTCGGGCCGCGATGACGCGCTGGAAGACATCTTCCTGCGCCTGACCGGCGACCAGGTGGCGCGCGAGCTGGTCGAGGTTCTGGATGCCTGATCCGGTGGTGCCGGCGCTGGTTCGCCCGGCGAGCGCGTGGTGGTTGTTGCTCCCCAAGTGGCAGATGGCGCGCCATCGCATGGCGCGTCACGAACGGGGTGATCTGCGGCGCGGATTGACGCTGGCCGTGTTGGGCGGTGCGTTCTGGGTCGCCAGTTTCCTCATCGCGTACAAGCTGGTGCGCTATTTCCGCAGTGCCGAGGACATCGGCACCCTGCTGTCCGGCAAGCTGCTGTCGATGATCCTGCTGTCGTTCGGCAGCATCCTGCTCCTGTCGAACACGATTGCGGCGTTGTCGAACTTCTTTCTGGCCCGTGACCTCGACCAACTCGCCGCGGCACCGGTGTCGCCGTGGGCGGTGTATCGCGCGCGCTTGGCCGAGACGGCGCTGCACTCCAGCTGGATGGTGGCGCTGTTGCTCGTGCCGATCATCGCGGCGTACGGCGCGGCCTTCGAGGCCGGGTGGGGATTTGCGGGCGTTGCGCTGATGGCCATCGTGCCGTTCCTGCTCTTTCCGGCGGCCGCTGGTTCGGCGTTGACCCTGCTGCTGGTCAACGTATTTCCAGCTCGGCGCACCAAAGACCTGTTGAGTGTGATCACAGCGCTGGCCGTGGCGGGTCTCGTGATCCTGTTCCGCGCGGCGCGTCCGGAGCAGTTGGTGAAGCCGGAGGGGTTTGCCGACTTTATGCAGTTCGTCGCGTCGCTGGATACGCCCAGTTCGCCGTGGCTGCCCAGTGAGTGGCTGAGCGAAGCTTTGATGCGGTGGATCGAGCGGGAGGCCGTGTGGCCACCGTTGCTCCGCCTGTGGGGTGCCGCTGCCGCACTCGTCGCGGTGGGTGGTGTGTTGCACACCCGCGGCTGGTCACGCGGTTTCAGTCAGGCACAGGAAGGCGCGAATCGCCGCAGCGTGCCCGGTGCAGGGCGCCCGTGGCTTGACCGCGCGCTCAGCTTCCTCGGTCCGACGCGTCGCGAGCTGGTACTGAAGGAACTGAAGGTCTTCGCGCGCGACAGTACGCAGTGGTCGCAGCTGATCATGCTGGGCGTGCTGCTGGTAGTGTACGTGGCCAACGTGCGGTACTTGCCGCTGAACGGCAGCGGCATGACCACGCTGCTGCGCAACGTGATTCCCTTCCTGAATCTGGCACTGGCGGGGTTCGTGTTGGCGTCCATCGCGGCGCGCTTCGTGTTCCCGAGTGTGAGTCTCGAGGGACGTACGTGGTGGTTGTTGCGTTCCAGTCCGCTGTCCATGCGTGATGTGTTGTGGGCCCAGTATTGGGTGGGTGCGCTGCCGCTGTTCGTGCTGGCGCTGATCCTGGTGGGCGTCACGAACACGATGCTCGGGGTGCTGCCCTTCGTGCAGATCGTGTCGTTGTCGGCGATCGCGGCGCTGGTCTTCCCGTTGACGGCGCTGGCGTTGGCGTTCGGGACGTTCTATCCGCGCTTCGATACGGAAAACGCGGCGCAGATTCCGACGTCGTTCGGCGGCCTGCTGTTCATGATGACCGGTGTGGTGCTCATCGGCGTTGTGGCGTATCTCACCGGTCGACCGGCCGCGCGGTATGTGGTGGCTGATCATTTCGGGTGGACCAACGATCCCACGCGGATGGTGTTGCCGTTCGTGCTGGCGCTGACCATCTGTGTCGTTGCCACGGTGGTGCCGTTGTCGATGGCGCGGCGGCGGCTCGAGGGTGTGGAGCGGGAGTAGCGGCTTGGCGATGCGGCCGAACTGACTGACCCGAATGACGCGAACGGGCGCGGATCGGGCCCAGCATTCGACGTGCCGCGTAGCGCGTCGGCCGGCCAGCTGATCAACGCGCCGGGAAAAGCTTGAACCGCAGGGGGCACAGGGGTCGCAGGGGCCCGGTTCGAGCAGGTCGCCGCCTCGGATGGTCCTCAAAAAGATTTTGATGATCAGCCGGCTGCACCTCGGCTCGTCGACACGCGCCCCTGCGACCTCTGTGCCCCTGCGGTTCAAATGCAGTCTTGGCGGTGCGTGACATGCGACCGTGACTCGAATCGGCGCGGAGCGATTCGCGCTCGTTCGCGTCATTCGCGTCAGTCGGTTGGGCCAGCTGAGGTAGAAGCTTGAACCGCAGGGGGCACAGGGGTCGCAGGGGCCCGGTTCGAGCAGGTCGCCGCCTCGGATGGTCCTCAAAAAGATTTTGATGATCAGCCGGCTGCACCTCGGCTCGTCGACACGCGCCCCTGCGACCTCTGGAGTTGACCCGATTTTGTAGACACCGGGTTATGCGGCTGCGTTGAGGGCCGCT
>CAZMGX010000572.1:0-2908 GCA_964565915.1 uncultured Gemmatimonas sp. | reverse complement strand
GTGGACGGCGTCAGCCGCCACGACGCCCGCACCATACGACGGACCGAGTCGCATGTTGAGCCACAGCGCCACGCCGATGGTTCCGCTGAGCAGCAGGACCGTCATCGCGCGACCGACGCGCTTCTCGTGCCGCCAGAGGGATCGCACACCAAGCAGCGCCAGCCAGGCCCACGCGACGGTCAATGACGTCCGTTTCCACGAGGGACGGGGATCGGGGTGTAGTCCGAATGCCACCTGCCAATCGGCCCACTCCAGGACATTGCCCACTTGCAGCCAGAGTGGGGCACGACGCGGCCAGAGCCCGGCCACGTCGTATTGGGCCCGGCGCAGCACGTCAAACAACGCCGGGATAGTTACGGGATGACCCGAGTCGAGCGCGGGTTCCCGCGACGCCAGCAGCGGCAGGATCGCGACGGCCGAAGCCCCGAGGGCTCCTATGGCGATGTAGGCAGCCAGCTCACGCGAGGTCGGGCGCCGTCCGCGCCACGCCAGCGTCACGGCAGCCGGGAGGGCAACGAGCACACTCAGATGCAGTGGGATCGCGAGCGCCGAGAGGAAGGCGATGAGCCCGCGCCATCGGCTGCGCTCATCATCGGAAACCTCAGCCCGCCCGGCGCGCTCGCCGGCCACGAGCAGAGCCACCGAAAACAACAGCGCGACCGCGTAGACCTCGGCCTCGGTGGCGTTGCTCCAGATCGACATCATGGCGCCCGCTGACACTGCCGCGGCCACCGCGCCGCGCGACCCGATCCACCGGGCGGCCATCATCGCGCCCAATCCGCCAGCCAAGGCGCTGGCGAACACCGAGAGCAGAGTGACGGCGCGGGCCGGTCCAACGGACTGAAACGCCTTCCCCGCCATGTGGCCCAGCAGTACCCACAGTGGGGTCCCCGGCGGATGCGGAATACCGAGCGTGTGCGCCGCGGTCGTCAGTTCGGCCGCGTCCCAGAACGTCAGGTCAGGAGCAGCGGTCGCGAGATACAGCGCCAGCAGCACGACCGTGCTGATACCGCCCGCCACGATGCTGGACGGCAGACGAAACCGACGAGCAGACCGACGGGTGCCTTCCAGCCTGCTGACGCTCACTGCCGGCACGTCATCCGGCAAGCACGGGCACGGCGTGTTCGGCCGTGGCGCGCGGCACTCGTCCGGCGAGGACGTCGCGTACCTGCAGCGGCGTGAGGTCCGCCTGCAAGACGCCGCGATGTGCGATGGACACCATGGCCGTCTCCTCGGAGACCACGATGACCAACGCGTCGGATTCCTCGCTGAGTCCAAGTGCCGCGCGATGCCGCGTCCCGAACGATCGTGCCCCCACACTGCCTTGCGACAGCGGGAGGATGCATCCGGCGCCGATGATCGTATCGCCGCGCACGATGACGGCTCCGTCGTGCAGCGGGGAATACGGGGTAAAGATCGTCGCGAGCAGATCGGCCGTGAGGCGCGCCTGCAATTCGGACCCGCTGTCGAGGTACTCCGTCAACGGCACGTCGCGCTCGATGGCAATGATCGCGCCGACACCTGAACGGGCCAGGCGCTCGACCGCCACGGCGATCTCGTCGGCGAACGGCGCATCATCGAGCTTGCGGAAGAACCGCGTGACCGGGGACTGGCCAAGGTGTGCCAGCGCCGCCCGCAGCTCGGGCTGGAACACCACCAGGAGCGCAAAGGCACCGTAGGTGAACACCAACCCGAGCAGGTAGGTAATCATGGTGAGCTTGAGGACCCACGCCAGCGTATAGGCGGCGACCAGGACCACGATGCCGGCCAGCATTTGCAGCGCGCGTGTGCCCTGAATCAGCAACAGGACGCGGTAGAAGACGAGCGCGACGACCCCGATCTCGAGGCCGTCGCGCCAGTCGATGTGCAGCGCGCGGAACAGCGCGATGTCGGTCACGAGTGACCGACGCGATCAGGCAGGAGCCACCTCGGGGCCACCGAGCAGCGGCGGTACCGACGGCCGCGGAGCCGGCGTCATCGGGGGCAACACCGTCAGCGGCGCAGGGGGCGCGTCAGGGGGCAACCGGGGCGGCAGGTCCTTGCCGGACTTGAGCACCAGAATGTCCTCGCGCGTGAGCGTCTCGCGCTCCAGCAACTGCGTGGCCACGATATCGAGCAGGGCGCGATTTTCGGTCAGGACCGACAGGGCACGGGAGTGCGCTTCCATCACGACGCGCTTCACTTCGGAGTCGACCAGCTGCGCGGTCTGCTCCGACACCTCCCGACGCGACTGGATCTCGCGACCAAGGAACAGCTCCTGTTCGTTGTCACCGACGAGAATCGGTCCGATGGTGTCGGACAATCCCCACTGCGTGACGTACCGGCGCGCAATGCTGGTCGCCTGCTGAATGTCGCTGGCCGCGCCGGTGGTCACCCGGTCGCGTCCGAACACGATTTCTTCCGCCGCCCGACCGCCATAGGCCATGACGAGCCGCGCCTCGAGCTGTTCGCGCGTCACCGACACGCGATCGTCTTCCGGGAGCGTGAAGGCAATACCGAGGGCGCGACCGCGCGGCACGATGGTGACCTTGTGGAGCGGGTCGTTGCCCTTGACCATCATGGCGCACACGGCATGCCCCGCCTCATGGAAGGCGGTCAAGCGACGCTCGTCATCCTTCATGACCAGCGACTTTCGCTCGGCGCCGAGCATGACGCGATCCTTCGCTTCCTCGAGGTCGCTCATGTAGATCTTGTCGTGGCCTTTGCGCGCCGCGAGCAACGCGCCCTCGTTGACGAGATTGGCCAGATCGGCGCCAGCCATCCCAGGCGTTCCGCGCGCCAGCGAGGTGACACTCACGTCGTCCGCCTGCGGCTTGTTGCGCAGGTGCACCTTGAGAATGCCTTCACGGCCACGCAGGTCGGGCGCATCGACGACGATCTGGCGATCGAAGCGACCCGGGCGCAGCAG
>CAZMGX010000571.1:0-2911 GCA_964565915.1 uncultured Gemmatimonas sp. | reverse complement strand
ACCCCTCCACAGTGTGCGGTCTGGCGCACGAGTTGGGCGGAGAGCATGCGGTCGTTCCGTCCGGACGCCGCCATCCTCACCGTCGGGAACTGGGATCAGGTGCCGAAGGACGTGGACGGTTCAGGAATCTTCGTGCGCGCCTGCGACGCGCCCTTCAAGGCGAGCTACAGTCGGCAACTCGACTCGGCCATCACGATCCTGTCCGCCAACGAGACGCCGGTGTTCGTGACGACGGTCTACGACAATGACGGCAAGCCGCAAAGCAGTCCCGATTGCATGAACGCGATGCTGCGCGAGGCGGTCGCGCGTCATGCGGCGCGCGGCGTGAAACTCCTCGATCTGTACGCCCAGCTCTGCCAGAACCACCAGTGCCCGAGCACCGTGCTTGGCCGGCCGATCTACACCGAGACGAATCACCTGGCCGATGAGGCCGAGCGTCGCATCGGCCTCTGGATCCTCAACTCGGTCTCCGCATCCCTGCCCGCTGCGACCGCGCGTTAGCGCTGACTATCGCATCGTGAACGTTGTCTCTCGCGAGCGCGTTTCCTGCGTTTGCTGGTCGGTGATCGCCACACGCAGACGATACGTCCCCCGCGTCTCGGCGAGCCAATCAAGAGCGACATAGTCGACTTGTGTGCCACGCGCGGCGACCGACCGATCGAACGACAGTTCGAGTCGTTCCGAGCCGCTCTCGCCCTGCCGCAGCAGCCCGCCCACGCGGTCGAGTACGCGCATGGCCATGGCGGCCGCGCCCGTACTCTGCACGCGCTCCACCGTAATGGCCACGCGATACCGATTGGTGTTGGCGTTCGCCGCCAGTGCGTAAACTTCCCACGCCAGACCGATCTTCTCGCCCGCACGGTACACGCCGTTCGAGGGCTCGACGCCGAGCATGCGCCAGCTGGTCGCGTCGGACGGCGGCGGCGCCGCGCCGGGCTTGGCCAGCAGGATGTCGCTGAGGCCGAACCCGTCCTCGGTGTCGCGCTCGGCGCGCAGTGTCGCCCGTGCGGCGCGCCCGACGTCGCGCTGCATTGCTTCGACGCGTACGATATTCAGGCCATTGCCGATGCGTCGCACCCATGAACGTGTTGCGGACTTGGTGACGGAATCCGCGGCGAGCGCACGTCGCGTCGATTCGGCGCCGTGTGTCCGCGCCGATGCATCGTAGATGCGGAAATCGATGGCGACCTCGGGGTCGGCGATCTCGACATCGCGCAACAGCGATTCGAGCGAGACGTTCGCAGCGACGACCACGTCGCTCGAGTCGCGGCCGGCACGGAATCGCGTGAGTCGCACGTCCATGCTGTCGACCTTGCTCGCGAGACCCAGGTTGTCCCAGGAAACCGGCTTGACGCTCTTGATGTCGGACACGTACTGGATGTCGGCCACCGGCAAACGCGCCGTGCCGAAGCCCATGGCCATGTCGAAGAAGAAGACATCGCCCGAGCGATACTGCCAAACGAGCGTGGCGCCCGCATCTTCGCGACTGGCCATCACCGGCTGCGAGCCGAAGTTCGTGTCCACCGATATCTGCACGCTGGCCTTGCCGGCAATCGTGATTTCCTCGTCGGGCGGACCGAACCGGATGAAGATGTCCCCGCGATCCGTATCGGCGCCGCGAAGGCCAAGGTCGTCCTCGGTCCAGCGCAGGTCGGCCTGCACGACGCGGGCATAGAACTCGAGCTGATGTTCGTTCTCGGTGGTCCCCGCGAGCGGATCGTTCAGCAGCCAGTACAATCGACTGAAGGTCTCCTGTTGTCCCGCACTGAGCGCGCCGATGGATGCCGAATCGCCGCTGCGCTTGCCGGTGAGCACGTTGGCGCCGGGCGGCACCAGTCGCTTGATGTTGAAGAGGGCGGCGGCTTCAGTCGGGTCCATCAGCGCCATCGCGGTATCGAAGGCCGCCTTGGCTTGCGCGACACGGCCCAGTCGGTGCAACGCCAGGCCCGCGGCGAATCGCGCTTGCGCATCGAACGGTGATCTGGCTGCCCGCGTATTGGCGGTGGAGAGCATCTCGGCCCACCGCCCGCGCTCGGCGAACGCCATGAAGAGGTGCCGAGAGTATCGCAGGTTCACGGGATCGATCGCGACGGCGGTGCGGAAGCGCTCGAGCGCGGTCGCGAAATCGGCGCCCCCAGTGGGGGGGACGATGCGCTTGGCGAACGTGGCGATGTAGTCCTTCGCGTAGCCGCGTCGCCAGCCGGGGTTCGTCGAGAGTTGGATCTTCCCGTTGTTGATGGCCAGTGCGCGATTGACCACGGTCTCGTAGCGGCGCCAGATGGCCATGCCGATTTCGTCCGAGCCCATGGCCATGAAGACGGAATCACCAACGGCCGTCGCCGCTTTGTGGGCATTCTCCATTTCGCGTGATGCGGCGAAGTGCATAGACCCGACGTCCGACTGCAAATTGAAGCGCGCCAGGGAGACCCAGTACTGCGCGCTGTCCGGTGCGTGTTTGGTGGCGAGACGAAGGGCGCTGTCGGCGCCCCGCAGCTGGTTGATCGTGCGTGCGTCACTGATGTAGCCGCCACGTCGGTTGGCGGCCGCCATGGCCCATTGCAGCAAGCCGAGTTGGTGCCACGCGGCGGCGTTCTTCGGCTTCGTGCGCACTTCGGCCTCGAGCAGTGCCAGTGCGGCGACTGAGTCGCCGGCTGCGGCGACGGAATCGGCGCGGCGCGCAATCGGGTCGGCCGAGGCGCGCAGCGGACGCGGCACCTGCGCGTCGGCGTGGGTTGCCGCGCCGAGCGTGAGCAGTGAGGCAATGAGGAGGCGACTGGGCATTGGCATGCTGGAAATGTTCCTGCTCGCGCCGCCGCGCGTCAAGCGATACCCGTGGGTCCGGCGTATATGGCAAAAGAATGTGTTTGAACCACAAAGGTCACAAAGGTCACGAAGGGCGCGCGTCGAGACC
>CAZMGX010000570.1:0-2918 GCA_964565915.1 uncultured Gemmatimonas sp. | reverse complement strand
CAGCATCGGGGCCACCGCTCGACCGGCGCCATCGATGTGGACCTTGGCATAGTGACGCGGGGTCGTGCTGCGCTGCGTGATCGGCGAACTCGTCGCCAGCGAGAACATCACGGCCCGTGCCAAGGTCGGGTCGTGCACCACCAGCGTGTCGCCGCGCGCGGCCAACCAGGGCGATCGATATTCTCCCGGCCCGGCGCCTTCGCGACCGATACGACCCACGTATCGTCCTGCGGAATCGTAACGCATGACTTCTGCGGGCTTGGCGTCGGCCACGAACAGCGTGCCGTCGTCCAGCAGGAGGATGTCATCGGGGGCTCGCAGCGCCCCCACGCTGTCGTCGGCCGGCTGCACCGTGCGCTCCAGCACCAGCGACCAGCGTCCACTGTCAGCGGGAGCCAGGTTGTTCACGCGCACGATGCCACCGGGCAGTGTATCGAACGTCGCGGAACGCGAGCCCGAGGTAGGGGCGCCCTCACCGCAGGCGGCCATCAGGGCCGCACCGATGGCGGTGGCAAGGCACGTCGCGGAGGCGAGCGGGGATAGCGGTGTCGGCATGACGTCGTGGCAGGAGGGAGGCGGATGTCCCCGTGAGACCCTGCTGGACACCAGACGGTTGTAGCCAGACGGTTGGACGCAGCCTCAGGGGCCCCCCTGCGTTGCGGAGTTCGGGACCTCAAGTCATCTTATGACTTTACCGCCGCCGTTGTCCACGCCCCGCGACGCCACCATGCGCTGCCCGTCACGCCGCTTGTCGCCACGTTCAGCAACACGTACCGCGCGCCGGACACACGCGCCCTACGCCGGATCGCGCGTCAACGCGCCGTCCACCAACCGCCAGATGTGCAGGGGATTGTCGTGACGCAGTGCCACAGGCAGGGCCGCGTCGGGGAACCCCTGGTAACACACCGGTCGCACGAATCTGTCCAACGACGCCGTGCCAATCGACGTCGAACGTGCATCGGTGGAGGCCGGATACGGTCCACCGTGTTGCATCGCCGGACTCACCTCGACACCCGTCGGAACATTGTTCACGACAAGCCGCCCCACCTTGCGTTCGAGCCGACGCAGCAGATCCGCGTGTGTCGTCAGATCGTCCATCGACGCGAACAACGTCGCCGTCAACTGTCCCTCGATGGCTGCCGCCACCCTTGTGAAGTCGTCGCAGTCGCGAACACCCACGAGCATCGACACCGGACCGAAGATCTCCTCACGCAACTCGGCCCGCGCGATGAACGCGTCGCCGTCGGCGACCAGCAGGGTCGGCCGCATGCGCGTCGGCGGCATCCGACGCGACCCGTCATCTCCGTCCGTCGTCGAACTCGCGACGGACGCACCACATGCCTCGGCTCTGGCCACGCCATCCCGGAACGACTCCGCGAGACGTGCATACAGGGGCACGCCGGGGGCGATGGCAGCCAGCGCCTCTTCCAGCTGCGCACGCAGTGTTTCGAAGTGGGCATCGCGCACCGCGATGATGACGCCGGGGTTGGTGCAGAACTGTCCGACCCCCTGCGTGATCGACTGCGCGAGCATGTTGGCCAACGCGGCACCGCGCTCCTGCACCGCGGACGGAAACAGGAAGACGGGATTCACACTCCCCATCTCGGCGAACACCGGTATGGGCTCGGGGCGCGCCGCGGCGGCATCGAACAACGCGCGACCCGCACGCAACGAACCCGTGAATCCCACCGCGCGTGCGAGAGGATGCCGGACCATCGCCATACCCACGTCAGTGGACCATCCCTGCACCATGCTGAACACACCCGCCGGTGCGCCAACGGCATCGATCGCTCGGCGCACCGCGTCGGCAATCAACTGCGACGTGCCGGGCTGCGCGGGATGCGCCTTGTACACGACCGAACAACCGGCACCAAGCGCGGCTGCCACATCGTTGCCCGCAGCGCCGAACGCAAGCGGAAAGTTGCTGGCGCCGAACACCGCGACCGGGCCAAGCGGCACCAGTACGCGACGAACGTCGGGTCGTGGCAGCGGCACACGCGTGGCGTCGGCGCGGTCGATGCGAGCGCCAACCCACGAGCCCTCCGCCACGGCATCGGCCACCATACGCAGCTGGTGTGTCGTGCGAGCGCGCTCACCCTCGAGACGCACGGTCGGCAGCCCGGTTTCAACCTGCGCGCGCGAACTCAGCTCGGCGCCGATCCCTTCGATCTCATGCGCGATGCGGCGCAGAAACTCGGCGCGCTGCGTGCCCGGCCACTGCGCGTACTCAACGAACGCCACGTCGGCATCACGAAACGCGTGATCGACGTCCGCAACGGACGACTCACGAAACGCTGGCTCGAGCGTCTCGCCCGTCGCCGGATTGACTGCATGGAAGGTATTCATGGTGAACAAGGGTGCGTCCGATGACCACGAAACGGCAAGCACCTCAACTGTCCGACGTGCTGGGTAGCGCGGACGCCGTCGCGGTCGGCCGACTCGCTGGTAGCGGGCGAAGTGGTCGCCTGCCGCTCACCGAGAGTCAGCTTCGCTCGGCCCCAAGCGGTGACCTTTTCGGACTGACGCAGAACGTCGGGATGGGATGGGACCCGAGCGCCATGAGCGGGCCCGAGTTTGTCATCGTGAGTACCGCGGGCGGCATCCGCAACAACGATGGCGAGCCGGTCGCGCTGGGCTGGCACACCGGACACTGGGAAATCGGCCTGTTGGTTCGTGAGGCAGCAGACACGCTGCGCGCCAACGGTGCGATTCCATTCGCCGGGTTCTGCAGCGATCCGTGCGACGGCCGCACGCAAGGCACAACCGGCATGTTCGACAGTCTGCCCTATCGCAACGACGCCGCGATCGTCATGCGTCGATTGATCCGCTCGCTGCCGACGGCCCGCGGGATGATGGGGATCGCGACCTGTGACAAAGGCCTGCCGGCAACGATGCTGGCACTCGCTGGGTGCGGGACC
>CAZMGX010000569.1:0-2919 GCA_964565915.1 uncultured Gemmatimonas sp. | reverse complement strand
GCACGAGACGATCGGCTCGATGGACGATCTCAACGCCGCCAAGCTGGAAGACGTGCAGGAGTTCTTCGACACCTACTACGTCCCCAACAACGCGACGCTGGTGGTCACGGGCGACTTCCAGTCGGCCGAGGCCAAGCAATTGATCAGCACGTACTTCGGTGCGATCCCGAAGAAGGCCGCGCCGCCGGCCGTGGCGTGCGACCAGCCATTCAACACCGGCGCGTTGCGCCGCTCCGTCACCGACGACAAGGCCAATCTTCCGGCCGTCCTGCTGCTGTATCGCATGCCCGAGTACAAGAGCGCGGATGCGCCAGCGCTCACGTTCCTCAGCACGATCCTCGGCGGCGGGGAGAGCTCGCGTCTCAACCGGGTCGTGGTGCGAGATGCAAAGGCGGCGGTCGCCGTGCAGACCCTCGCCGGTCTCGGCCCACGTCGTGGCCCGAACGTCTTTGCCGCGCTCGGGATTGCGAATCAGGGCGTCTCGCCGGATTCCGTCGAGAAGCTGCTGCTCGCGCAAGTGGCCGAGGTGATCGCGAAAGGCGTGACGGAAGCCGAGCTGGCCAAGGCCAAGAACGCCTACCGGGCCGGCCGCATCAGTGAACTGCAGACGTCGATGGGACGTGCGGAGGCCATTCACACGGCCGACATGTTCCTGGGAGACCCGAAGGCGGTCAACGCCGATCTCGATCGCCACATGGCCGTGACGGTGGATGACATCAAGCGCGTGGCGGCCAAGTACCTGCGTGCCGACAACAGCGTCATCACGCTCATCAAGCCAGAGGGGAAGACGCCGTGAACCCGCGTACCGCTGCACTGTTGCGCTTGCGTCCGGCACGAATGGCGATGTCGCTGACGGTTCCCGCCATGCTGTCGATGTCGGTCGCCCTCGGCGCCCAGCAGTATCCGACGACGCCACCGCCGCCGGCCCCGCTCAAGCCGGCCACGTTACCCCCATTTCAGGAGGCCGTACTCGCGAACGGCGTGCGGGTCGTGCTCGTCGAGAATCATCAGAATCCCGTCATCGCGTTCCGGCTGGCGATCCCTGCGGGCGGCATCTACGACGCGAAGGACAAGGCCGGCACATCCAGTCTCGTTGCGTCACTGCTGACCAAAGGCGCTGGTTCCCGGAGTGCCGAAGACATCGCGGCCGCCATCGAAAGCGCCGGCGGAAGCCTCAGCGCGTTCTCCGACGACGACTTCCTCAGCATTTCCGGCAGCGTGTTGTCGAACGCGGCGCCACTCGCGTTCGAACTGCTCGGTGATGCCGTCGCGCGTCCGACGCTGAGCGAGAAGGAGTTCGAACTGGCGCGCACACAGACGCTGTCGGGATTGCAGCTCGAGCTCGCCAACCCGGCCGCCCTCGGACCGCGCTTTCTCGCCGCTGGATTGTATGGCAGCCATCCGTATGGGCGCGCGTCGACGGCGGCGTCCGTTCGCGCCATCACTCGCGCGGACCTGCAGGCCTTTCAGGCGGCGCGTCTGAAGCCGCGCGGCGCGCTGCTTGTGGTGGCCGGCGACATCACGATGGCGTCACTCAAGGCGCTGGCGACCAAGGGCTTCACAGGCTGGACGGGGGCTCCAGCCGCCGCACCCGTTCTGCCGCGTCCGCCAGTGAGACGGGCCACGAACATCGTGCTCGTCCATCGCCCTGGCTCGGTGCAGTCGAACGTGCTCGTGGGTAACCTCGCCCTCGGCCCCGCCGACAGCACCCGGTACGCCGCCCTCGTCGCGAATCGTGTGCTGGGTGCGGACAGCGATTCTCGTCTGTTCGTCATCCTGCGCGAGAAGAAGAGCTGGACCTACGGCGCCTACAGCAACTTCACCCGTCCGCGCGGCATCGGTCGTTTTTCGGCGAACACCGAAGTCCGCACCGAAGTAACCGACTCGGCGTTGGTCGAGATGTTGGCGCAGTTGCGTCGCATCGCGAGCGAGCCGATTCCGGCGGCCGAACTCGAACCGGCGAAGAACGCACTCGTCGGCGTGTTTCCGTTGACGATTGAAACGCCGCAGCAGTTGGCCGAGCGCGTCGCGACGGTGAAACTGTACGGCTTGGCGCCCAACTACCTACAGACCTATCGCACGAAGATCGCGTCAATCACGGCGGCGCAGGCGCAGGCGGCCGCCAAACGCACCATTCTGCCGCAGCAGGCCCTGGTCGTCGTGGTCGGTGACGGCGCCAAACTCTACGACAAGCTCAAGACCATCGCACCGGTCTCGATCGTGAGCGTCGAAGGGGACCCGATGACCCCCGCCGATCTCACGCCGAAAGCGATGGGGCTCGCGCTCGACTTCAGTCGGCTGGCGGCGCGCCGGGATTCCTTTGTCGTCATGGTCCAGGGCAACGCGCTTGGCGGTGCCGTCATCTGGCTGGAAGCCCGCGACGGCGGTTGGGTGATCCGCGAATCGACCAACATCATGAATGGCATGGTCGACCAGAAGACCACGCTCGAGACGGACAAGGTCCTTGCACCGACGAAATTGTCCCAGAACACGTCGATGCAAGGACAGGCACTCAAGACGGAGATTACCTTTGCCAACGGCCGCGCCACCGGCAGTGCGATGACGGCGGCGCAGACCGGCCCGAAGACCACGGCCGTGGACGCCGAGTTGCCCGCCGGGACGCTGGATTCCGATGCCCTGCAGACGGCGCTTCCGTTGTTTCGGTGGCAGGCGGATGCAAAGTTCACCCTCAACCTGTTCAGCCCCGGCAAGGGTACCGTCGAGCCTGTCACCCTGACGGTCGTGGGAAGTGAGTCGGTGACCGTGCCCGCTGGTACCTTCGACACCTGGAAAATCGAACAGAAGGGTGGAGAGGGCGCCGTGATCTTCTATATCGCGAAGGATGCGTCCAGCCGTCTGGTGAAGATCGCGCCGGTCGGACAGCCGATCGAGCTGCTGTTGGCGAAGTAGGTGGACCCG
>CAZMGX010000568.1:0-2934 GCA_964565915.1 uncultured Gemmatimonas sp. | reverse complement strand
CGTTGGCGAGCGCTATCGCAATGAGTGGGAAGCGGCCGATGGCACGCAGAGCTACGGATTCGAATGTGAATTGCTGCAGTCGGAAGCGCCCTACCGTGCCGTCACGACCGAGCAGATGATTGGAACCGACGGGCCGTCTACCCGCAACGAGTTGACATTGACGCCATTACACACCGGCACGTTGATGAGCCTCCTCATCACCTATCCCACCAAGGAGCTGCGCGACATGATCCTTGGCACGGGCATGACGACGGGGATGGAGACCAGCTACCAGCGACTGGAGCGTGAACTGCTGGCCGCCTGATGGGGCGTCGTGCGCGCCGCTGTGACTCGCGTGGGTTGCGGGCGCAGCGGCGGGCGCTGGACATCGGCGCTCGTGACGGGCGGCGGTGCGCTGTCGGCGCTCACGACGCCGTTCGGTCCTGCCAGTACAACGTACGGTCGCCAGCCCACCCGACATGCCGCTTGCAGCGCGTTCGGACCAACGCGCCGCCGCCGTCCCGGTAGCCAACGTCGTATGTCAGCGTCGACGCGTCAAAGTCGAAGAGGTCGAGGCGCACGTCGACCTCGGTCGCTCCACGTTCTCCGAGCGCTCGCTTGATCGACAAGACCGCGTCGCTGTGCTGTGTCCAGTAGCTGAGCAGCATCAGACCAACGCCCAGCGCAAACGCCGCCAAGGCCAAGGGCATGCGTCATCCTCGAAGAAGATTGCTCGCCGCTTGGGGCGGCGTCTTGCGCGTCAACGCGAGCGAAGGGGGTTGTCGCACCCTTTGAGCTGTCCAGCGACTGGCAGGTCACCCGTGGATGAGACGACGGGCATCGGAGCGAGCGTGGTCGTGTCGATCCGGACGACGGGCATTGGACATGCCGGGATGTCGGCACTACTCGACGCGGCCGGCGGTCTCGTGTTGGGGGTACCGCGTTGCCGCACGGCTTCGATTCGCTGAAGCAATGCCGCTACAGCCGATGTCTGCGTGCGGACCAGGCGACCCGGCGGGACGGCCACGTTCAGCGATCCCGCAAAGTCCTGCAGAGTGACTGGAGTCGGCGCGGCGAGCAATGCCGTGGCCGTCGAGTCGGTCACCTGTGCCCCGGCACGCGATGCCGACAGCACCAGGGCCGCGATTGCGGGAAACATCAGAAAGCGCATCGTGATCTCCGTGTCGTCGTGCATCGCGGTCTGGCGAAGGGACCGACCTCGCGACATCGTAACCCGAGCCGCTCGATCCCACAACTCGCGCCGCAACGACAATGCCCATTTCTGTGGATTCGTCCCTGACGCTTCGTTCGATCGGACTGCTCCTTGGCGGCGCCTTCGCCGTCGCGTGTGGCAAAGCGGACCCTGACGCCGCCGCGACCACCATGCGCGACAGCAGCGGCGTCATGATCGTGCAGCACGATCTCACGCGTCGCCGCGCGGTTTGCTCGATCGACTCCACGCCGCGGGTTTCGATCGGCGTCGAGGATGGCGAGGAGCCCTACATGCTCGCGCGGCTCGGCGGAGCGATCCGGCTGAGCGACGGACGCATTGTGATCGCGAATCGCATGACCCATGAAATCCGCTACTTCGACTCGACAGGGACCTTTCTGCGATCGTCAGGCCGCAAAGGGCAGGGGCCGGGTGAGTTCAGCGACCCGTTCTATATCCAACCCCTGCGTGGCGACACGATCTACGTCGGCGACTTCCGGCCGTTTCAGTACCTCGTGTTCGACGAGAAAGGCAACTGGGTGAAGAGCGTGAAGCCCGACCCGATGGAGTTGAATTCGCCGCGATCAATGAACATCCTGGCCGACGGCCGTCTCTTCAACGGGCGTTCGGATAGTTTCGACAAGCTGCCGAACTTCGCGCCGCGCACGATGGTCATGGAGCTGTACGACGCCAACGGCAAACTGACCGATACGGTGGCCACACTCGAGAACGGCCGATACGGCAAACTTGATGACAACCCGCAGTCGATGTACCTCTATCCGATCTTCGAGTCGTTCGCGCAGGCGCGCTCACGCGGCGATCGCATCGTCATCGGACACGCGTCCAAACCGGAGCTGCGGGTGCAGCGCACGGACGCGGGATTCCCCGTGGACCGCATCATCCGCTGGGATGTCGGCCCGCGCAGCATCTCGTCGTCCGACGTCGAGGCGTTCAAGGCCGCGCAACGGGCGCAGTACGCCGACATGCCGGCCGACAACAGGGCCCGCTTTCTGGACCCACTGATCAGCCCGGCCCGTCCCGTCGCGGATAGCTTCCCGGCGTTTGGTCAGCTGATGTTGGCCAGCGACAGCGCCATCTGGATTCGCGAGTTCCCGCGGCCAACCGACACCGTCTCGCACCACTGGATCGCGTTCGAGCGCGACGGCGCCTTTCGTTGCCGGCTCGACACGCCGCGCTTCTCGGAGTACCTGGACTGGGGTCGGGACTACGTGCTGGTTGCCGATCCGGACACGGCCAGTGACGTGGAGCGGGTGCGCCTGTTTCGGCTGCATAAACCGTGACGCTCGGCCGCCGTACTAACGTCGGCCGACGGCATCCGTCGCGCGTGCCCGCGGTGGCAATGATGGGGCATCCGCGCCCGGGGTGAGCGTCGCGATCGACTCAGCGTCGAGCTGCGGGTCGTCGCGATCTGGCGATGGCGATCTCGCCATCTGCGCGAGCTTGACGGACAGGGCCGCGGCACCGAACCCGAAGGCCGCAAACATCGCGAGGGTTGGGTTCATGTAGCGCCATGGCACCAGGCCACCTCCTCCCAGCACGCTCGCCGCCTGGACGAATCCGGTGATGGAAGCGGCCGTCACCACCGCACCGCCGATCCCGAACTTCCACCACGTGATGTCCGAGATGCGTCGATTGCGATAGGCAAGCGCGATGAAGGCGGAGAAGCCCACGCCGGCAATGCCGCCTCCCACCCCGATCTTGATGCCCATCGTCGCGACGTCGCG
>CAZMGX010000567.1:0-2947 GCA_964565915.1 uncultured Gemmatimonas sp. | reverse complement strand
ACCGAGCCAAAGGGCCGGCAGCGGCGCCAACACGACAAGCAGCAACCACGGCCACCACGCCTGCGGCGGAAGGCCGTGTCCTGACCATCCGGGAGTGGGATCATGGGCCGCCTTCTCGCGAAGCGGCATCACATCCGACGCCTCCCCTTCATCGAGCACCGCCAACGTTCCGCGTTCAACGGGTACGTCGAGCGGCGCGGACTCCGCGACGGCGTACTTCGCCGCGTAGGGATTGAAGTAGCTGTAGCGAAGCGGTGGGACGCGCACGCGTCCGGCGCGCGACGGCGTAAGGATCCAGTCGAACTCCTTCGTCCCGCGAACGAGAGTTCCCGAGCTGTCGACCTGAATACGTTCGGTTCCTGGTACGACGGAGGCCCAGTCCAGCTCGATGGTCGGGCGCGGCAGCAACTTCACGTTGCCGGTGCCCTGGACCCGCAACGTCAGCACAAGCGGATCCCCGACGCGCGCGGTCAGCGTGTCGAGGCGAACAGCGGCAGTGAACACGCCGACGGCGCCGTTGAAGTCGTCCGGTCGACCGGCGACCGGCAGCGCCTTCACGATGAACGCGGCGCTCTCCGCCCGCACGACATAACGCTCCTCGCGGCTGAAATAGCTGGCCGACTGCGGCATCGAATAGGTCAACTGCGGCGCCGGGACAACTTGTCGACCATCCGTCACCGGAAACAGGGCACGCTGGAAGACATGTGCCTCGAAGACCGCGCCGCCATAGCTGCGCGGGGCAACACGCGTCGGCGTGCCGAGTTCATACGCGAGCAGACCGCGCAACTCCGGCGGGAGGAATTCCGGGTTGCGGCGCAGGCGCGATCGCGCATCCGCACTGAGCAACACGGCGACCTGATAGGTCGCCTGCTGCCCCACGTACACGGAATCGGGCAACACGATCGCATGGAAATCGATCGCCCGTCGCGGATTGACGTCGACGCGATCCAGAATGGCGGTAGGGCCGCCCTGCGCGCCAGCCGGCGGCGACGCCAACAGGACAAGCGCACACGCGATGCGTGCACACCACAGGAAAACTCTCACCAGTCTTTCCCGACCGGAGGGACCTTCCCCTGCTTCTGCTTCCGCCCCTGAACGTCACGTTCTTCGCGCGCGGCGCTGTTCAGGAGTGCTTCCGCCTGTCGCTGGTCCAGCGCACCCTGCGGCTCTTCGGACGGCGGGTTCTGCTGTGGATCATTGCCGCCCCCACCGCCACCACCACCGCTGTTCGGTGGGGGATCGCGGAGCGCCAACTCGTAGTTCCACTTCCCCTCGCCATCAGCCGGGCGATCCTGCAACAGGGCGCGATACGCCGCGCGCGCGGCCGCGAACGCGCGCTCTGCGTCGGGGTTGCCTTCCGCCCGGCCGATCAACAGGTGCGCCAGCCCCGCGTTGTAGCGGGCGCGCATCCGCAGTTCGCCGTCGGTGCTGCGGCGTACCGCCTCGAGCAACTCCACCGCTTCCGCCAGCGAGTCGGCACTGATCAACGCGGTGCCGAGATTGTAGCGGGTCATCGCCGTCGTATCCCCCGCGGCGATCATGTCACGATAGGCCGCGATGGCCTCCCGCACGTCGCCGTCGGCAAACAGCTTCGCGGGATCAGGCGGGCGCGCGCAGGCGCCGGTCAGTCCAGCCATCAGCAGCAACAGCAACGGGGTGACCACCGCATTCGCCGGTCGACGCGGTCCGCCCCGCCCCATCACCCACGTGTCGTACAAGAGAATGACCAGTGCCGGTATCAACACCCACAGGAAACGCGGGACATGGTCTTCACGGGCGTCCACCGTGCGGCGCGCCGTCCGCAGCGAGCGGAGGGCCGTGCGCACACGCGTCGCCTTGTCCGACGCGTCCGCCGCGATGAACGTCCCGCCCGCGGCAGCAGCGGCCCGTTCGAGGGTTTTCGGATCGTACCGCGTCACGACGACCTTGCCATCCTCGTCGCGCTTCTCCCGCACGACGCTGCCGTCGCGCACGGGAATCGTACTGCCACGCTCCGTGCCGAAGCCGACGGTGACGAGGCTGATCCCCTTGGCGCCCGCCTCCCGCGCCGCGGCCTCCACATCCTCGGTCGGCTCGAAGACTTCACCATCCGTCATGATTACCAACGCACGGTCCGCACTGCCATCACTCGCGAGCAACAGATCCGTCCCCTGCCGGATGGCCTTCGCGATCGAACTGCCCGCCTGACCGACAACGCTGGGATCAAGATTGTCGAGAAACAACTCGATGGCGCCGTCATCGGTCGTGAGCGGCGTGAGAATGTAGCTGCGTCCCGCAAATGCCATGAGCGCGACGCGATCGGCGCGTGAGAGCGCGCGTAACCGCCGCACTTCCTGCTTCATCCGTTCCAAACGCGAGGGACGTTCGTCGGTCGCCATCATCGACAATGACGCGTCGAGCGCAATGGCCATGTCGATGCCACGCGCCGATGTCGGACCGCGCGCCAGCCCCCACCGCGGCCCGGCCAGTGCAACACCCGCCAGCACGGCGACGGTTACCAGCCGCGCCGTGCGTGCGCCGGCGCCGGTGCCTCCCACGCGTAGCAGTCGCGAGAGGGCCGGCGCGTCGGCGAACCGCTCGAGGCGCTCGCTGCGACGGCGCTTACGGACATGACGCAGCCACCACACGCCCGCCGGCAGTATGAGCGCCAGCAGCAGCAGCCACGGCTGGTCGAACAGCACACGCGGCACGCCGTTCATGCCACTGCGCTCCAGGTATGGTTCACGGCAGCACTCCGCGTCGCGCCAGGATGAACAGCTCCGACAACAACGCGACGAGCGCGACGACCAAGGGCCAGCGAAAGCGTTCCGTATAACGAACGAACGCCCGCTGTTCGACGATCGATCGCTCAAGCGTATCGATCTGGTCGTAAATGCGCTCCAACGCGTCGGCGTCCTTGGCGCGGAAGTATCGCCCACCGGTGCTGGCCGCGATCTCGGTCAGCAGC
>CAZMGX010000566.1:0-2958 GCA_964565915.1 uncultured Gemmatimonas sp. | reverse complement strand
AGAATCCAGCCGGCAATCGGCAGCCGGGTCACCACCTTGTCGACCGTCCCCAGTCGCTGGACGTCGTCCATCACGTAGCTCATGACCGGCCGGCCCGCGACCTTGAGCATGGGCTTCGGGACGACGTGCGTGTGTGGACGCAGGCGCGTCCCTTTCCCGGCGAGTGGAATGATGACCAACATCTTGAGTAGGGAGGAGGGAGTAGAGAGTAACGAGCGAACGGCGAGTACGGGGTACGGAGTAGGGAGTACGGAGTCAGGGGAGGACTCAGGGGGCGTTGGTGCCTTCGCGTCCGTAGCGGTCCTTGATGCGCACCACGTCGTCCAGCTCGGGGGTGCTGGCCTCGAGCACGTCGATGTCCGTCACCGCCTCGATGGCGTGAATGGTGTGCGGGGTGATGCGGAAGGACTCACCGGCGACCAGCCGCTGGTCGCGCAGCTCGGTGTCGCCTGGCAATTGCACCCAGTACTTCATTTCCCCACGGAGCAGGTGGACCGTCTCGTCCTTGTGCTCATGGTACTGCACGGAGAGCGTCTCGCCGGCCTTCACATGCAGGATCTTGCCGACGTACCGATCGGTATGGGCCCAGATCGTCTCATGTCCCCACGGTTTCGGGACATGCCGGACTTCAACGCGACCGCTCATGCAGGGACTCCAACGCAGAAAGATGGGAGGGGTGCTGGTCGATCAACGGCCGGGTGGGGATTGGCGACCGCCACCTCATGGCACAAAAGTACAACGGCCCGCAGCGCCCCACAGGGGGAACGCGCGGGCCACGTACCAGCCATCACCAACCCTCATCAGGCGCGTGCGCCCATTTTCCGTCGCAAGAGACCGAGTTTCCGACGCACCGAGCCATCCATGACGGTATCGCCGATACGGACCACGACGCCGCCCAGAATTTCCGGATCCACCGCGAGGTGCGGCACGACGGTGCGGCCGACGGCCTGCGACAGGCGCGTTGCGATGACCGCGCGCTCATCATCCGACGTTTCCCGCGCCACCGTCACGCGCGCGTGCACAATGCCATTGGAGGCATCGAGCAGTGTGTCGTATTCCTGCGAGATTTCGGGGATCAGGGTCTGCCGTCGATTGTGCACGAGCGACTGCAGGAAACGCAGAAAGACGCGAGGCACGCGATCCCCGAGGGCCCGGGTGAGCATGCCCAGCTTGTGCTCGGCGGGAATGCGCGGGGAGTCGAGAAAGCGCTGCAGCGTGAGGTCTTCGCGGATTGCGTTGGCCACCTGACGCAGCATCGTGCCCCACCCGGCCGTGTCGCCGGCCGTCGTGGCCAGCGACAACAGCGTGTCGGCGTAGTTGCGGGTGACCGTCGAGCCAGCGTCCGCCGAAGCCATCAGCGCACGCCCTTGGCGCCGTCCAGCGACGTCAGGAAGCTTTCGACGATGGCCCGGTTGCCGGCAGAGTCGAGGTTCTTCTCGATGACGCGCGAGGCGCCAGCGATGGCCAAGTCGACGGCTTCGCGACGCAGCGACGCGATGGCCGCGACCTTCTCGCCTTCGATGGCACGACGGGCCTGCTCGATCATCTCTTCCTGCTGCTGCTTGGTCTGGGCCAGCAGGTCGCCACGCATCTTCTCGGCCATGGCGCGACCATCGGCGATGATCGACTGCGCCTCGGTGCGCGCGGCCTCGAGCTGGGCGCGCTGCTGCGACAACAGCTGCTCGGCCTCCGCCCGATCCTTCTTGGCGCCGGCGATGGCGTCTTCGAGCGCCTTCTCACGCGCTTCCACCGCGGCGAACAGCGGCTTGAAGGCGAACTTGGACAGGACGAACATCAGGATCACGAAGATCACGAGCGTCCAGACCATCAGCCCCGGATTCGGCGCGAGCAGATTGACCGGACCGCCCTCGGCCTCGGAGGCCAGCGCGGGCGTAGCCGACAGCGTCATGGCGGCGGCGAGCGCCGCGACTCGCGCGCAGGTGGAGCGGAGACGCGATGAGAAAGCGAACATGGGGAGAATCGACGGAAAGTAAGGGGCGGCGAGACGCCGATGGCGAGACGCCCATGGCGAGACGCCCATGGCGGGACGCCCGGATGGACGTCCCGCACACGAACGACCTTAGAACGTGATCTTGTTCTGGATCAGGAAGCCGATGACGACGCCGAACAGCGCGGCGCCTTCAACGAGCGCGGCCAGAATGAGCGCCGCCGTCTGGATGCGACCCGCCGCTTCCGGCTGACGCGCCATGCCTTCCACCGCCGACCCACCGATCTGACCAATGCCGATACCGGCACCGATGACGCCACCACCGGCCGCAATGCCGGCACCAATCATCGCCAGGCCACGGGGATCCGAACCCGCCGCCGCCGCGTCCTGCAGAAGACCGAGCACTTCGATCATGACCAACTCCGAACGTAAGCGTTATGGACCATCGCTCCTGTCACAGCGACTGCTCGCTGCGCTGCCCATCAGCGAGCCGAGGCTCAATGGGCTTCACCGGTCGCTCGACCGGCTACGTGAACGGTTGGCGGGAGCGCGCCTACCATTTGCTACTCGTTACTCTCCTGCTCTCTACTCTAGTGGTGCGCTTCCCGAATCTGGCCGATGAACACACAGGCCAGCAGCGTGAAGATGAACGCCTGCAGGAAGGACACGAACAGTTCGAGCATGCTGATCGCCGTGGCCATCAGCACCGGGACGCCCGTGATCAACCAGCTCTGGAACGTGAAGATCAGGCCGATGATGGCCAGCAGCACGATGTGTCCGGCCGTCATGTTGGCGAACAAACGGATCGTGAGCGCGAACGGCTTGGAGATCTTGCCGACCATTTCGACCGGCGACATCACGAAGAACATGATGACGCGCATGACGATCGGCAGGTCCTTGTTCCAGTAGAAGATCGTGCTCAGGTAGTGCGTCCCGAGCGCGCGCATGCCGGCGACTTCGACCGTGATGAAGGTCATGATCGCGAGCATGCCGGTCACCGCGATGTTGCC
>CAZMGX010000565.1:1222-2997 GCA_964565915.1 uncultured Gemmatimonas sp. | reverse complement strand
CCCGTGGCGCGCGCGGCGAGATGGAAGACATGCTGCAGCCGGGGCGGCGTCAGGTTGCGGCCGGCTATGTCATCTACGGCTCCAGCACGATGATGGTGTACACCACGGGGCAGGGCGCTCACGGATTTACGCTCGACCCGTCGATCGGCGAGTTCCTGCTGTCGCATCCGGACATCAAGATCCCCGAGCGCGCGCGGTACCTGTCGGTGAACGACGCCTACGAGCAGGACTGGCCCGAGCCCACGCGCGCACTCATGCGTCGCTATCGTGGCATGGATGGTGAGCGCAAGCCGCTCAACGTGCGGTATGTCGGTTCGTTGGTCGCCGACTTCCATCGAAACCTCCTCGGCGGTGGCGTGTTCTGCTATCCGGCCAACACCAAGTCACCACGCGGCAAGCTGCGGCTGCTGTACGAAGCCAATCCGCTGGCGTTCATCGCCGAACAGGCGGGTGGTATGGCCACCGATGGGCACAAGCGCATTCTCGATGTCGAGCCGACCGAGCTGCATCAGCGGACGCCGCTCTACCTCGGTAGCAAGGCGGAAGTCGAGACGGTCGCGGAGTTCCCGCTGCCGGTTCCGGATCGGCGCAGTCATCCACGTGAGCCGCAGCCGGCCAACGCGTAGTCGCGTTGACTGCTTTTGAGCCGCAGGGGGCACAGGGGTCGCAGGGGCTCGTCTCCGGCGACCCTGTGCCGTTTCAAACACTTTATTGTGAGCGGTTCAAAGTTACCTTCTCAGAATGACTGAACGCCTGTCGCCTTCCGGCATCCCGATCCCGACCGTCGTCCGCCCCGACGACGTGCATACCGACTACGCACGCGATCTCGGGGATCCGGGGCAGTATCCGTTCACACGCGGCGTGCAGCCGACAATGTATCGCGGGCGCTTGTGGACGATGCGACAGTACGCCGGGTTCGGCACCGCGAAATCGACCAACGAGCGCTTTCGCCTGTTGCTGGACGCAGGGCAGACCGGACTGAGTGTGGCGTTCGACCTGCCGACCCAAATGGGTATCGACTCCGACTCGCCGCGCGCGCAGGGCGAAGTCGGGCGCGTCGGCGTCGCGATCGACACCGTCGAAGACATGCACGTGCTGCTGGACGGCATCCCGTTGGACAAGGTGTCCAGCAGCATGACCATCAACTCGACGGCGTCGACGTTGCTCGCGATGTACATCGTCGTCGCGGAAGAGCGCGGAATCGATCGCGCGAAGTTGTCGGGCACCGTGCAGAACGACATCCTGAAAGAGTACATCGCACGTGGCACGTACATCTATCCACCGGGCCCTTCACTGGCGTTGACGGCGGAGATGTTTCGCTTTGCCGCCGCGGAAGTACCGCAGTGGAATCCGATCTCCATTTCGGGATACCACATTCGTGAAGCCGGCAGCACGGCGGTGCAGGAGGTCGCGTTCACCTTCGCCGATGCCATCGCGTATGTGCAGCAGGCGGTGAACGCGGGGCTGCACGTCGATGCGTTTGCGCCGCGGCTGTCGTTCTTCTTTGCGGCACACAGCGACCTGTTCGAGGAGGTCGCCAAGTTCCGCGCGGCGCGCCGCATGTGGGCGCGTCTCATGCGCGAACGGTTCGGCGCCAACGACAACAGTTGCCGTCTGCGCTTTCACACGCAGACCGGTGGGGTCACGCTGACCGCGCAGCAGCCGCTGAACAACGTGGTACGTGTCACGGTGCAGGCGCTGGCCGCCGCGCTCGGCGGCACGCAGTCGCTGCACACCAACGGGTACGACGAGGCGCTGGCGTTGCCGACCGCCGA
>CAZMGX010000565.1:0-1212 GCA_964565915.1 uncultured Gemmatimonas sp. | reverse complement strand
GGCGACGCTCGCCCTGCGCACGCAGCAGATCGTCGGGTACGAATCGGGGGTGGCGCAAACCGTCGATCCGTTAGCCGGCAGTTGGTACGTCGAGCAGCTTACCGATGAAGTCGAACGGCAGGCGCTCGAGCTCATTGCCAAGGTCGATGAACTGGGCGGCGCGGCGGAGGCGATCAAGGCCGGCTTCTTCCAGGAAGAGATTGGGCGCAGCGCTTACGCCTACCAACTGCGCGTCGAGGCCGGTGAGACCGTCGTGGTCGGCGTGAACAAATTCGGTGATGGACAGGAGCCGCCGATCATCCCCGCACCGGACTTCTCCGCGCTCGAGCAGGGACAAGTCGCGCAATTGGCGCAGGTGAAACGTGCGCGTGACCATGCGGCCGTTGCCTCAACGCTCGCAGCCATTGGCGAATGCGCCGTCGACTACCTGCCCGCGCACGCAGGGGGCCGCCGTGAGCTCATGCCGCGAATCATCGACGCGGTGCGCGTTCGCGTCAGCGTGGGCGAGATCGCCGACACGCTGGAACGCGTGTGGGGGCGGTACCAGCCGGCGCTGTAGCGCCACCGCGGGATCTACGGATCGACCGCGTGTACGCGGCCTGCGTCAGCGAGTGGATACGTTCCATCCCGAGACCCTTGATCGCCTGAGCGCGCGGCGCATACGTGCGGCGCAGTCGGGCCGTCACGCCGACGGCGATTGTCCATCTCCATCTCACGGAGTGTACGCGTGACCACACCTGTTCGTCGTTCCGTTCGTCATCTGGTCGGCCTCCTGGCGTCGGTGGTGCTGCTTGCCCCATCCGCAGGTCGGGCCCAATCGGGGCAAATCGAGCTTCGCCTCGATGCCGTGCGGGCGCAGTCCTTCAACGAGTCCCTGTCACTTTCGGTGGCAGCGCCTGGCAGCGCCGCGGTGGCGTACTACTTCACGCCGGCGCTCGCGCTCGATGCGCGCTTGGTGGGCCTGTCGTACGCCAGCACCGAACTGCCCGACGGGACGTCACGAAGCTCGACCTCTGCGCAATTCGCCGCGTACCTTCCGTATCATTTCGGCGGCACCCGCGGTCGCAGCGGGTTTTTCGTGGCTCCGGGACTGTCGTATGGTACGTCGTCGACGAGTGGCGGCACCGGCCCCAATTCCAGCAGCTCGTTCTTCACATGGGGCGCTGAGGTTGGATTCAAGAAGGCGATCCGCGGGAACGTCTCGCTGCGCGC
>CAZMGX010000564.1:802-3002 GCA_964565915.1 uncultured Gemmatimonas sp. | reverse complement strand
CACCAGCCAGACGTCCCACGCTCTCCAGCTTCTGCGCCTGCAGCAACTGCGCCTGGAGTTGCCGCTCCTCGGTGATGTCCATGAACGACGCCAACATCCCGGCGGGCAACCCTCGCGAATCGGGGAAGGTGCTGGCACTCACCTGCAACGTGCGCAGCTCGCCGTCGGCACGTCGGGCGCGCATTTCGCCGGACCATGTCCCGCGTTGCAGGAGCTCACTCACCACGTCCTCGGCGGTTCCGGCCCACTGCCAGAACGAGCGGACGTCCCGTCCGAGCAAGTCCGCCACGTCACCATATCCCCAGAGCGACAGGGCGGCGCGATTGACGTACGTCAGGCGCCCCTCGAGGTCGGCCATCGCCACGCCATTCAGCGAGGTCTCCACGGCCGCCTGAATACGGGTCAGCGCGTCCTGCGACTCCTTGCGGTCGGTGATGTCCGAGATGCTGCCGCGCACCAGCACGCGGCCGTCAAACGGCATACGCGCCAGTCGCACCTCACACGCGATGGGACGCCCGGAGTGATGCTGATGCGTCCACTCGAAAACGGGAAGCTCACCGCGAACCGCCGCTTGCAGGAACACCGCGGCGGCGACGTCGGAAGGTCGACCATCGGGTTGCGATGGCGGAGTGACGTCCGCGACGCTGCGCGTCAGCAGCTCGCCTCTCGACAACCCGAAGAGTCGCTCCGCGTTGCGATTGACATCGGTGAAATGGCCGGCGTCGACATCGTAGACGACGATCGCTTCGGGCGCGTGTTCGATCTGAATGCGGAAACGTTCCTCGCTCTCGCGAAGTGCGACGCGCGCCAACTGCTGCTCGGTACTATCGGTAATGAACCCATGCCACAGGGTGCTGCCGTCCGGAAGTCGCTCCGGTCGCGCCGTCCCACTCCGCCAGCGCACACCCTGCCGAGGGAGGATTACGCGATAGTCACACTGCCACGGCTTGAGTGTCGTCGCTGACTGTTCGATCGACGCCGCGACGCGGTCGTAGTCATCTGGATGCAGACGCTGAAAGACGGCGGTCGCGTCCTCACTGACCTCCTCTGGCGAAAGCTCGTAGATCTCCTGCATGGCCTCACTGGCATACGGAAACCGCGAGCGCCCATCGGGATACAGTTGGAACTGGTAGATGACGCCTGGAACCTGGTGCCCAAGGTTCTCCAGCAAGTCGGCTGCCCGCTGCGCCGCCGCCGCCGCCTCCTGCATGCTCCGAAATGACCCGGGCGTCATCAGTGGGCGGCTCCGCGTGGAAACCACCGACCGAAGCCGCAAGCACACGACGTCATGGAAGGCTCCTGCCTCCGAAGGGGGTGATCAGCGCTCGAGCTTGAAACCCGGATCGATGCCAGGGCGCTTCGGCGTGGTGGCCACGAACCAGCCCGTCAGGTACATCCACTGCGTCATGCGCGTCAGTTTGGCGTAGTCGATCGCCGACGGCTTGTCGCGCGGTGTGTGGTAGTCATTGTGCAAGTTGGTGGAGTATTCCACCGACGGGATGTTCAGTCGCGCATACGGCACGTGGTCGCTGCGAAAGTACCATCCCTCCGGATGGGTCGGCCGGTCCCAGATCGAATCCAGCTGGAACTTCCCTGTCATGGCGTTGGCGCGCAGCGCCATCTCGACGAGTTCGGTAGAGTTGCGATGTGGTGGTTGCACACCCAGCAGACTGGCCGAGTCCGGGTGATTGCGGCCAATCATGTCGCCATTCAACACGGCGACGATGCTCGAGAACGGCACGACGGGATTCTTGGCGTGGTAGCGTGAGCCCAGCAGACCGCGCTCTTCGGCACCATGGTAAACGAAGAGGATCGAGCGCTTCCCCGGCTGCCTGACGAACGCCCGTGCGATCGCCAGCAGCGCGACGCTCACGGTGCCGTTGTCATCGGCGCCGGCCCACACCGAGTCGCCGTTTATCACGTACCGCACCCCGTCGTGGTCCTGATGGGAGCTGTACAGGACGTATTCGTCGCGCAACACCGGATCCGTGCCGCGAATGACGCCGACGACGTTCGTCGACGGCGTATCGAAGCGCTCGATACGGACTTCGATCTGCACCCGCTGGTCGGGAATGCGCAGCTGACTGGCTACGCGCTGACGGGCCAGCAGGACCGGGGCTGGTGGGGCGACCGCGTTGGTCGCGGCGCCACCGATCGGGCCGCCGGCCGTCTGTGTCGCGAAACGAGACGCCGCGTTCTC
>CAZMGX010000564.1:0-771 GCA_964565915.1 uncultured Gemmatimonas sp. | reverse complement strand
ATCGAGTCGGCGATGACGATGACGGCGGCCGCGCCGCGACGCTGCAGACGCATGCCGGTCGAGGCCAGTGCCGACGTGGCATAGCGATACTCGTACGAGTTGGTCCCGTCCTGCCGCACGGCGTTGGCGGGCGGCAGCATGTTCGTCACGACCACCTTCCCACGCACATCGGTCGTCGTGTCTCGGGCGTCCGCCAGCACGACCGTCGGCGCATCGACCGTGACGCCGATCATGCCATTGGGGACGATGTCGGTCCACAACGCCAAGGTGTTGCCGCCCGCTCGGACGCTGCTGGACACGCTCGAGATGCGCGTGCGGCGCATGTTCCACCACTGGAAGTAGCTGCCGTCGACGCCGGCGGGCTTCACTCCAATGGCACGCAGCTGCTCGGCCACCCAGATCGACGCGCGCATTTCGTCGACCGTCCCGGCTTCGCGACCACGCATGGCGTCACCGGCCATCGCGTATAGATCACGCTTCAAGTCAGTTTGCCGGATCACCGACATGGCGGCGGGGGCCTTGCCACTGCCTGGCGTCGCTTGCGCCGCGACCATCGCGGGAACAGGCGTCGTGATCAGCGCAAGCACGAGAGGAGTCCGGAAGCCGAAGGCACGCATGGATCGAAGCTCGGGGGAAGAGACGAAGACGGCGCCGTCGGCTACATGCCGATGGGCTTCGGGGTGGGCGCGATGATGTTGGGGATACTGCGCGTACGCAGCAGCGCATTGAACCGTTCGAGCTCCGCACCGAGCAGCGCATCGAGGCGCTGCA
>CAZMGX010000563.1:0-3017 GCA_964565915.1 uncultured Gemmatimonas sp. | reverse complement strand
ACACCGTTTCGCGCGGCGACATCTGCCTTGACCACCTTGTCATTCCCGATTGTCAGCGTGGCACCCTTCACGCTGACGCGCGCGTCGCTGCCTTCTACCTTCTTGCGCCCCTTCCCGTTGAGGTTGGCGAAGTCGGCGGCCGTCAGGCGGCCGGCGATCACATGATACAGCAGCACGTTGCGCAGGGCGCTCTTGTCCTTGAACAAGTTGTCGAGCGTGGCCTTGGGCAGCTTGTTGAACGCAGCGTCACTCGGTGCCAGCACCGTGAACGGTCCGGGCCCCTTCAGTGTCTCGATGAGTCCCGCTTCCGTCAGGGCGCGGGTGAGGATCGTGAACGAGCCGGCGGCCTTGGCCGTCTCGACGATGTCCTGATCCTGGGCGTGCGCTACCGCCGGGATGGCCATCGCGATCACGGCGCTTGACGCTGCCAGCAGCGAACGCTTCCGCATATGAGTGCTCCAGATCACGAGAATCGTACGATCGAACGGGTCGTACTGAGATGATTAGACCCCAGGCGGTCGGAGCCGTTCCGGTTTTCGCCCGTCCTTCAAACTGCCTGACGCGGATGACGCGAACAAGCGCGAATCGCTCCGAGTCGGGGCGGGGGACGTCGCGGGTCGGCCGATCGGGTAAGTGTTGAAATCAAGAGATGCCCCTGTGCGAGCCAGCCACCGTTATCGTGGGTAAACACCCACAATTCGGAGGAGCGATGCGAGCGGATCACCTGGTACATGGCGAGCTCTCCCACGAGACCGTTGGAGCGTACTACGAGGTGTTCAACGAGCTGGGGTCGGGATTTCTCGAACAGGTCTACAAGCGAGCCATGGTGATCGCGCTGCAGGATCGGGGCATCGCCAGCGAACGCGAGGTTCCCGCCGCCGTGTACTTTCGCGGCCGCTCCGTCGGCGACTATCGCATGGACCTGTCGTCGAGAACTCCGTCATGCTCGAATGCAAGACGGCCGAGAAGATCGCCATCTCCCACAAGGTCCAAACCCTGAACTACCTGCGCGTCACGAACCACCGACTCGGCATGATCCTGAATTTCGAGCCCACCCCCACATTCAAACGCGTCGTGAACGACACCAGCCGCAAGCACTGAGCGCCATCGCGTCGCTCGGAGCGATTCGCGCCCGTTCGCGTCATCCGCGTCAGGCAGTTTGCCTCACATGCGAACGCGCTTCATTGCCGCCTCGATCTCGGCGATCTCGCGCGGGCTTTTGGTGATCCACTCGAGCCCCGTGCGCGTCACGATGTAGTCGTCCTCGATACGCACACCGATGTTCCGGTACTTCGGCAGCAGCCGCTGCAGGCGTTCGATGAGGCCGGCGTTGCGCGCCGTCTTCGGGACGAGATCAAGCAGGTTCTCGCGCACGTAGATGCCCGGCTCGATCGTGAAGACGGACCCCGGCTCGAGCGTGCGACCGTCATACGAGTACCGATCCGGATCGTGCACCTCGAGGCCGATGCCGTGGCCCAGCCCGTGCATGTAGAACAACGACAACTGGCGGCACGTCGAGGTTCCGCCGGCCGCGCACTCATAGGTGGCATCGGCCGACTCGATGAGTCCGATTTTCGCCAGCCCCGCGGCCAGGGCGGCGGCGGCCGAGTCACTCATCAGTTGCGCACGTTGACCCGGCTTCGCCTGACGCTCGGCGGCGGCCTGTGCATCACGCACGACTTGGTAGACCGCGCGCTGCTCTGGGGTAAAGACGCCACTCACCGGATACGAACGGGTCATGTCGGCGGCATACCCATCGAAGCTCGCACCGATATCGACGACGACCATTTCCCCGGCCTTCATCTGCCGGTTGTTCGCGTTGTAGTGCAACGTGGTCGCGTTCGGTCCCGAACCCACGATCGACGCGAATGACGGGCGATCCGCCCCGTTGCGACGGAACACGCGTTCGACGTCGGCCTGTACTTCATACTCGAAGCCGCCGGTTTGTACGGCGCGCGCGGCGTCACGATGGGCCTGCACCGTGATGTCCGTCGCGCGGCGGATCAACGCGAGTTCGGCCTCCGACTTGAAGGCGCGCAACTTGAGGACCGCGCTGCCGACGTTGCGGACCACAAGGGTCGGTCGCTTCGTCTTGATGCTCTCGAGTACCTCGTCGTCGATGGTGGGGCGACCCGGCATCCCAAGGTCAGCGACCACATGCAACGAAGGGACACCGGCCAGCAGCGAATCCAGCGTCGCGCCAAACGCGTGCATCGAACGCCCCGGGATGCCCCAGCGCGCCTCCGCGGCGTCGGGACCAACGCGCGGCCCCGTCCACACTTCGCGCGACGGTTCCTTGGGCTGCACGAACAACGTCCACGACACCGTGCTGTCCCGCTTTACACCAAGCAATGCCGCGTCCGGCTCACGGACTCCCGTGAGATACAGGAAGTTGGGCGTCTGGTAAAAGGACATGTAGTCCTCGCGCGGCTCGTGGCCCCCGAGCACCAGAATCACGCCATCGGGGAGCGCGGCAGCGAGTGCCGCGCGTCGCTGTGCGAATTCACTCCTGTCGATGCCAACCGGCGACGCCGCGCGTGCGGTCGTCTGTGCGGTCGTCTGTGCGGTCGTTCGTGCGGGCGACGTCGACTGTGCGGACGCCGTGGGCGCGGCGGCAAGAACACCGAGCAGGGCGAGGGCGGTAGCGCGGCTGGAAGTCATGAGCATGGGGCGGTTCCCGCGGGGATCTGCGTCAGAGCGCGCTCAGAATCACGGACTCCAACAGCTTCAGTCCGAAGTACGCCACGAGAACCGTGACGTCGAGCATGCCGATCGTCGGCACGACACGCCGCAGCGGCGCGAGGATCGGTTCGGTCAGCACATACGACCAGCGCCACCACTTGGAATACGGCGAGCCACCAACCCAACTCGAGATCACGCGGGCGAACAACGCAATCTGGAGAATGCCGAACGTCCACCGGATCAGGACGTACAGGAAGGAGCCGGATTGTGAGGCATAAGCCAACATGGCCAGCTGGTTGCGCACGAACCCGAGCCCGGAGATCAGCAGCAGGCCG
>CAZMGX010000562.1:0-3019 GCA_964565915.1 uncultured Gemmatimonas sp. | reverse complement strand
TTCCTGCGAGAGTTTGTCGAAATCGATCTCGCGCAAGCGTGCTCGCCACGACGTATAGAACCCGCGCAGTCGTGTGCGCTGCTCGGGTGAGTCGGCATCGTACCGTCGGTTGATGGCGCCCTGGTCGGCCTGATAGCGCGCCACCACCTCCACCAACTCACTGGATGTCGCCGCCACGAATGGCGGCAGCTTGGGTACCGACGCCATGGGATCGCTTGGGAACGGCGGCGGAGTTTTGCCGGCACCTTGTGCCCATGCGGCCGACGACGTCGCGGCGAACGCGCCCGCCACCACCGCGAGCCGACTGGCCCGCATCAACACCGACCGAGTCCCCCTCCCGCCGCAGCGGGAATCGATTCCAGCCTGCTGCACACCACTCACAAGACGCGTCTCCTCCTGTGGCGGGGCGAAGCGCGCACGGACTGTGCACGGTTCGCCGACCGACCGGACGCGACGAAGTTCGCTCGTGCGCCGCGGAGGCGCCATACCGACCCTACGCCAACCTTACGGTGCGCAGGTGAGCATATCGCGGAACTGCGCGATCACCGCCTGATGCTCGGGCTTGGCCAGACGCATCGCCCGACGAAACGGTTCGCACGCGCGATCGGGGCGCTCCATCATGCCGTGTGCGGTAACGAGGTAGAGGTACGCCCACGCGCTGTCCGACGCGGTGCCCAGCCGCGGAAGGATCTGGGTGATGCGCGGAATCGCCGCGGCGCCGTACGCGGCATCCTCCTCGTCGGGCCCCGACATCATCGCGGCGTTGATACGATCCAGCTCGCGGCGGGCCGCGTCCGCATCGCTTGTGCCGCGCGCACCCGGTGGAGGGACCATCGCAGCGGATCCCGCCGGAGGGCCGCTAGTGGAGGACTGCGGCGCCCGAGGCAACGCGGGGGTGGCCGACGCCGGACTCGCCGCGGGCGGCATCTCCCCCACGGCTCGCGGTGCCGAAGCGACGGTGGACGCCGCGGACAACGAATCGCCGCGATCAGCGAAACTGGTCACGGGCTTCTTGGGTCCGGAATCCGGCGTCACCATCAGCGGCTGCGTGACCGTCCCCTCGGCGCCCGGTTCGTCGCCTCCACCGCGGCCAAACGCGAAGTAGGCGCCTCCGGCGCCAACGATCGCGACCACGGCGACGATGGCCATCCACGGGGTGGCCTTTGCCGGCGTCGCCGACGACGCCGTCGAAGGCGCAGGTGATGAGGGCGCGGTCGCGCTGCTTGTTTTCGCCGCTCCTGCACCGCTCGTCGTCGGCGTGCGCGCGCCGGCGGTGGCGGCGCCATTGCCTGTGGTCGACGTCACGCTGCGCTTGAGGGCGCTCGTGCTCTCGTCGGCAGAGGCCGTGATGGCTGTCGTCGACATTGGCGTTCGCTGCCGTAGCACGGCCAGGCCGGTCCACCCCTCCACCGCCGTCACAATGGCATCCGCAAACTCGAGCGCCGTCGCGGTCCGTCCTTCCGGCTCACGCACCAACGCGTGATCGAATGCCTCCTGCAAGGACACGGGCCAGTCGACGTCAGGTGCCACTGCGGCGAGCGGACGCGGGTCCTGAATCAAGCGGGCCGTCAGCTTGCGCTCCGGGGTGTTGCCTTCGAACGGCAACTCGCCGGTGAACATCTCATAGGCCACGAGTGCCAGCGCATACACGTCGCTGCGACCATCCAGCTGCTCACCCAGCACCTGTTCCGGGCTCATGAACTCCGGCGTGCCGACCAGCATGCCGGCCTGCGTCAGTTGCGTTTCCGAACTGTTCGTGACCTTGGCGATTCCGAAGTCAACCACTTTGCAGCGATCTCCGCCGTTGTCATCCGTAACGACGAGGATGTTGTCGGGCTTGAGGTCCCGGTGCACGATGTTGAGCCGATGCGCCGCATCGAGTCCCTCGGCCACCTGATACACCAGATTGGCGGCGCGTACGGCCGTCAGGCGCGCGGAATCGTTCAGCAGGTCACGCAGCGTCTTCCCGGGCACGAACTCCATTGCCAGATAGACCAGACCATCGCTGGTCTCTCCGAAATCGAAGACACGCGCGACCCGGTCATGCTCGATACGGGCGGCGTTGGCCGCTTCCCGGTTGAAACGCGCCACCGCGCCGGCATCCTGCACCATGTCCTGATGCAGCACCTTGATTGCCGCTTTCTGTGGCAAGCGGACATGACTGGCCAGGTACACCTTGCCCATGCCGCCTTCGCCGAGGAGCTCGTTGACGAGGTATCGGTCGGCGATCACTGTACCGATGAGGTCGCCTGACGAGGCATCCGCGCGCAGCGACGTTCCGTCGGTCGGACAGAACACCATGGAGTCGGGGTACGTCGTTTGGCAGCTGGTGCAGGTCTTTGGCATGGTGTACGAAATGTCCGGACTGGGCCGCGAAGAAGCGGCGATTTTTCGCACCGCTTCCGCAACGGCTATTGACGATCGGGCGCAAACAGCATGACGTTGTAGGAGGTTCCGCGTCCTTCCCTCCCACGAGGCTCTCGCATGTCCGTGCTCAAGAAAGTTATCCGTCGCTCACGACCGTGGCTGCTGGCGGCTCCGATACTGACACTCTCGGCGCTTCCACTCGCGGCGCAACGCGCTGCTGACGCCACACGCCCAACCCTGGCGGTGCTGTACTTCACCAATGGGGCCCTGGTCGACAACGCCGCATACGCCCCCTTGAGCAAGGGCATGGCCGAGATGCTGATCACGGAGTTGGCGCAGAATACGGCGGTCCGGGTCGTCGAGCGCGATCGCCTGCAGAGCGTGATCGAAGAGCAGAATCTGCAGAACAGCGATCGGGTCGACAAGGACATGGCCGTGAAACTCGGCAAGACCCTCGGCGCCCGTCACATGCTGTTCGGCACCTTCGTCATCGACATGAAGAAGAACATGCGCATCGATGTGCGCGCCGTGAACACGGAAACCTCGGCCATCGAATACACCGAGACCGTCAGCGGAAACTCGGACAACCTGCTGCAGCTGGTGATCCAGCTGGGTGCGAAGGTGAACGCGGGACTCAAGCTGCCGGCGCTGA
>CAZMGX010000561.1:0-3019 GCA_964565915.1 uncultured Gemmatimonas sp. | reverse complement strand
GCCCCTGGCCGCTTCACCGCCAGCGATCCGCATGATGCGGCAGCACTCGCCGCCTTAGCAGGGTGAAGAAAAACCCGCCGTCCGCTCTGGCGTAACGGCGACGGTTTGGTATACTGGCGCGACTTCAGCCCGAGGGGAGCGATGCGAGGGGATGAGCGCGCACAGGGAATGATGTTTGCGACGGTGGTACTCGAGGATCGGATTCCGGCGACGCATCCGCTGCGCGCGATTCGTCGGCTGGTCGATCCGATCCTCCGGGATCTCTCGCCGCAATTTGAAGCGCTGTATAGCGCGACGGGCCGGCCCTCCATCCCGCCGGAGCAATTGCTGCGCGCCCTGCTGCTCCAGCTGTTCTACTCGATCCGCAGCGAGCGGCAGCTGATTGAGCAGCTCGAGTACAATCTGCTGTATCGCTGGTTTGTCGGCCTCGACCTCGAGGCCAGCGCGTGGCACCCAACCACCTTCAGCAAGAACCGGCAGCGCTTGCTCGATGGGGACATTGCCAGTCACTTCCTCGCCCGGGTCGTCGCCCAAGCCGAAGGCGCGCACCTGCTCTCGCGCGAGCACTTCTCGGTCGACGGCACGCTGCTGGAAGCGTGGGCCAGCCAGAAGAGTGTCCGGCCGCTCGACGACGATTCGGATCGGCCGGTCGATCCCGACAACTCGGGCGTCAGTTTTCACGGCGAGCGGCGGAGCAATCAGACGCATCGCTCGGTCACCGATCCCGACGCGCGCATGGCGCGCAAGTCGAACAACACCGCGTCGATCCTGGCGTATCAGGCCAGCGCGCTCGTGGAGAATCGGCACGGGCTGGTGCTCAGCGCGGTCGTGAGTAGCCCGAGTGGCACGGCCGAAGCCGAAGACGCCCTGTGTTTGCTGCAGGGCGTGGCCGAGGACGATCGGCGCGCCACGATCGGCGCGGACAAGGGCTACGACACCAGCCTCTTTGTCGACGGCGCGCGGGCGGCGGGCTTCACGCCGCATGTCGCGGCCAAGACCTCGGGGGGCGCCATCGATGGCCGCACCACGCGCCATGCCGGCTACGCGGTGAGCCAACGCAAGCGCAAGTTGATCGAGGAAGTGTTTGGCTGGCTCAAAACCGTCGGCGGCCTGCGCAAAGTGCGGCACCGCGGCACACGCTTGGTGGATTGGATTGTCACCTTCGCGTGCGCGGCGTACAACGTCGTGCGGCTGCGCCGTCTGCTCGAGCCACACCCGGCCTGACCTCGGGCCGGAGGCAGCACCGCGTGCCCCGATCAGGGCGCCACGGCGGCTGAATCGAGGCCTGCGCGCGCCTCGCGAGCGCGTCATGGACCACGTATTCACGTTTTCGCGCTCACGACCACGATCATGCCGCACGAAACGCCCAGTTTATCATCATCCTGTTAGCGCCGGCAGCTTCGATCTGACTGTGACGCAAGCGAGCCTCCCGGAACATTGTCAGTGCGGCTCTTAACGCGCGCGGGTGGCCTTACGAAGAGACTCCGCGAATGACGCACTCCGACGCTGAAACAGCTTTGTGGCGTTGTCCACCGAATCGCTCACTGCCTGCAATGCCGCCATTCGCCGCTGAATGATGCTGGAGGTTTCATCGCGCTGGTAGATCCACTGCGCGCCATCTTCGCTCATCGTCAGTTCATTGTCAAAGGCCACGAGGGTTCGGTGAAGCTCACCGGCTGCTTGCACGGTGCGAGCGGACAGCCGCACGATTGCCCGCGCTTCAGCGCTTCGCCCCATGGCGCCTTCGCGCGTGGATAAGGCGTCGGCTTTGTCGACGCCGGCTTCCGCCAGTTGCACGGTGAGAACGCTGTCGGTCACCGATGCAAATACCAGGCCCCAGTGTTCGATGTACTTGGCGTACTGCCGCCAGTATTCGCCAACGTTTGGATATCGGCTGGCATTCGCAATGTATTCCGTCTCGAGCCACTCGGGTGGCGGCGAAGAAATGTCGATGCCGAAACGAGTCCTTGCAGTTTCGTGCCCTATCCGCTCGATCTGCTCAGTGGCGATGGTGACAGCGACCACTATCCGATCCGTGGTCGCTACATCATCATCACTGAGTCGCGGGACGGCAGGCGGCGGCGAGGGCGCGGACATTGAAGCCGGCTCTCCGTAAGTGAGTGCTGAGGAGTCAATCGTCTCACGTAGTCGCTCCAGCCGCTGTGCGAGCTCGACACGCTTCTCCTCCTTTCGCGAACTCCAGCCCGTCCAGACAGAGGCACAAGCCACTAGCAGGAATACGAAGCTCCCTGACCTGACTTTTGGGCGGTTGCCACGAAAAAGGGGATAGGACAGGACTGCGCCAATGAACGCTGCGCCTAACGAATATCCGATCGACTCCACGGGATTGCCGGCAGGATTCATGGCAACTCCCAATGCCACTACCGCAATCGACGCGAAGGTGCGCGGATACTCCGACAACAGACGCAGCGCGCGCGACTGCGATGCGATCAGCGCTGGACGAGCAACACGATACGCGTCATGATCGCGAGCCTTTCCCCACGCGCCGAGTACCTCGTCGTAGAGCAAGTCATCACCCCGCAGCGCGCCACTACGGAGGGCCTGCAACAACTCGGGAATATCTCCCAAGGGGACCCTTACCCCCGCTGCGTCTTTCGTATAAAAGCGAGCGACAGCATTCATGGGAGCATGATATACAAGGGGGCGAGTCGACCGGCGCCAAGCGCTAAACTGCAGCTGGTGTTGGTCAGACGCAATGGACGACCGGTCTATCACTCGCCACGCCCTTCTTGCTACCGTCCTCGTCAGCGCTTGCTGGAGACCGTGCAGCTTCAGGTCAGAGCCGACCGCGTGCCGCACGCTGCCCCGAGCGTTTATGACCTCACGAATCTGCTCGCCCGCCTATCCTCATCGTGACTGTCGTTGGATTCTACCGGCGTTGCCCTCGAAACCGACCGCGAAATGAGGACCCCTTCTCTCGCGCATCCACCCAGTCAAAATCGATCGTGCCTCCCGATACCCGGCCCTTGATAGCATAACCAGTCTCTCGGTCCAGCCA
>CAZMGX010000560.1:0-3020 GCA_964565915.1 uncultured Gemmatimonas sp. | reverse complement strand
GGGAACGGCGCGAGGTCGATAAACCGGTTGAAGTTCGTGTTGCCGAAGTTGTTGAACTCGGGGTCGAAGCTCCAGTAGTCCGTGAACAGCGCGAGGTTACGGCCGCTCAGGTTGAAGCGCAGCGAGTTGGCACCCGGGATCTTCTGGGCCCAGCTGTCCGGCGCCTGGTAGTTCAGCGTGACTTCGCGGAGCTTCACGTACGAGCCCTTCTGCATGTAGGGCCGCACGTCACCACCGTTGAAGGTGGCGTACCGGCATTCACCCAGCGTCGCCGTGCCGCAGGCGCGTGAGCCCGGGAAGATCGACGTCGGGGCCGGATCGTCGTAGTCACGCGAGTTGCCGCCTTCATCCCACAGGTTGTTCGTCATGTTCGACACGTATCCACCGGCACGCCAGTCCGCGAGGAACGAGAACGTGATGCGCTTGTAGGTGAAGTCGTTGTTGAACGTCGTGGTATGGATCGGGTTCGAATCGAACAGGATCGTGTCACGGGTGGCCCCGTTCGCGCCGAACGGCGCGTTGCCCCAGATGTACGTCGACAACGTGTTCCGGGCGATGCGGTTGCGACCGTATGCCGCACCGAACGAGCCGGGCACCGCGAAGTCGGGTACCGGGATGTCGTTCGTGTACTGCTTGTTCTGGTTGTAGATGATGCGCGTCGTCCACTCGAAGTTGTTCGAACGCAGCGGCACCGCCGACAGCACGGCTTCGTTGCCCAGCACGGCCAGCTGCCCGCCGTTGATGATCTGGTTGCCCAGACCCGATGACGGCGCCAGCGGGAACGTGAGCAGCAAGTCCGTGATCTTGCGCTCGTAGCGCGTGAACTCGAGGCCGATGCGCGAGCCCAGGAACGCGGCGTCGAAACCGTATTCCAACTCGTTCATCACTTCGGGCTTGATGTTCACGTTGCCCAGCGTGCCCGGCGAGACCAACGAACCCTGGCCGCCGATCACACCACCGTCGGCAAACAGCAGGTCGCGATCGCCGTAACGCGGGCGGTTGCCCGACTGACCCCAGGCGCCGCGCAGCTTGATCTCATCGATCTTGTCCGTCAGCGGCTTCTGGAAGCGGTACGAGCCCGAGTACTTCGGGAACACGTAGAACTTCTCACGGTCGCCGTTGGCGCTCGAGCGGTCGGCACGGAAGCCGGCATTCAGCGCAAGCTTTTCGTCCAGCAGCAGCACCTGCTCGTTGACGTAGTACGACTGGTCGCGGAACTCCTGGCGATTGTCTTCCCACGCGATGTCCGTCGCACCCTGCGCCACACGACGCGTCGGCAGCAGCCCGCGGCCGCGAATGCGGTAGATGTCGACCTTCTGACGCTCGTACGACCCACCGACCGACGTCGTGAACGACGTGATCAGTTCGTTGGCCGGCGTCCACGTCCACACCGCGTTCACGCCCGTGTTCACCTGCAGGCTGGACACGTTGTTTTGGCTGGCCGTGCCCAGGAAGCCGTCGGCCGGCTCGAACTGGAGGAAGTTGGGCGAGTACTGTGTGCCTTCCTGCTGGAAGCGGTCGAAGCCGTTCAGCATGGAGAGCTGGACACTGTGACGCGCCGTGCTCACCGCCGTGTAGCCCAGGCGGACGTTGCCGGCCTGACGCCAGACACTCTCGTCGCTCTGGATCTCGTTCATGACTTCGAACGGATTCGCCGTACCCGCGCCGCCGCCGTCGAACGGCATGCGCACCAGACGCCCCGTCGCGTCACGAGCCTGCAGGTCGATGATCGCCGGCGTATAGCCGAACGTATACGTCGGGCTGACACCCGCGTTGTTGTTGTTGCCCAGGCCGCGCTGGAAGAAGTTGCGCGTCACGTCGAGGCCGAGGCTGGCCGTGAACTTCGTGCCGATCGTCTGGTCGAGGTTCACGCGGGCACCGGTGCGCCGGGCGCCGGTGTTGATCATGATGCCGGCTTCCTGCTTGTCGCTCATCGAGGCGAAGAAGCGCGTGTTATTCACGCCGCCCGACGCCGAGAGCAACGTTTCCCACGACGGGTCCGTGCGGCCGTACAGGTCGCCCTGCCAATCGTAGTTCTTGCAGGTCGGGGTGCACGCCGCCTGTGCGGCCGCCGCGCCCACCGGACCACCGGTGAAGTCGACGCCATTGGCCGGATCGTAGACGTCCGTCAGGGTGCCGTACTGGCGATGACCGAGCGAGCGCATCAGCGACTGCGTGCCGAGGCGCTGCGTCACGTTCCACCGCGCTTGACCGGCGCGACCCTTCTTGGTCGTGATGACGACGACACCGTTCGTCGCGCGCGAGCCGTAGATGGCCGAGGCGGCCGCCGACTTGAGCACCTCGATGCTTTCGATGTCGTTCGGATTCAGGTCGGCGAGACGATTGACGACCTGGTCCTGGCTGGAGCCCGTCGAGCCGCTGGCGCGCGAAATGGCGCTGGCACCCGAGGACACACCAGCGTTCGAGATAATGACGCCGTCGACGACGTACAGCGGATCACCCTGACCCAGCACCGACGTGGCGCCGCGGATCTGGATCTGCGCACCACCACCCGGCGCGCCGCTGTTGTCGAACATACGCGCACCGGCCACCTTGCCGGCCAGGTTGCTTTCCACCGAGCGCGCCGGAACGCGCACGAGCTCAGCCGCGCTCACCGTCGAGACGGCCGTGGCGGCACTGCGACGATCCACCGTCGTCGCCTGACCGGTGACCGTGACACCTTCCAGCTGAAGCGCGTCGCGCTCGAGCACAAAGTCCGCCGTCGTTTCGGACGGTCCCACCCGCTTGGTCTGACGCTTGAAGCCGAGCTGACGCGCGAGGACCAGGATCTCGCCCGAGGGAACGCGCAGGCGGTATTCGCCGCGCTCGTTGGTGCGCACGCCGATCTGCTGGCCGACGATGCTGATCGTCACGTCGGCGATCGGTTGGCCGGTACCAACCTGCGTCACTTTGCCCGTGACATCACGGGTCTGCGCATCCGCCTGAAGCGGCAGCGCGGTGACGAAGGCGGCAGCGGCGAGGAACTTGAAAAGCCTGCCCATGGAGTCTCCGAAGGAGGG
>CAZMGX010000559.1:0-3021 GCA_964565915.1 uncultured Gemmatimonas sp. | reverse complement strand
TGATCATGTTCGGATGCGCCAAGTCGATCTTCGCGCGCAGCACATGCGCCCCATCCGGGAACTCGCCCGCGCGCATGCGACGCAGCAGATCGAGGTTCTCGGCCACACTGCGGTCGCGGTACGGCCCCGGTGATCCCGGCGACGTTACCGTGCCACGATTCGCCCGGATCTCCTCTTCGTTCTGCGAATCGACGTACGCCTTGCCTCGTTCAACCAGCGACTCGGCAATATCGTACAGCTTCTCGAAGTAATCGCTGGCGTAGTACAACCCGTCCCACTGGAACCCCAACCACTGGATATCCCGCTGGATCGCCTCGACGTACTTCACATCTTCCGTCGACGGGTTCGTGTCGTCGAACCGCAGGTTGCACGTCCCGCCGAACTCGCGCGCAATGCCGAAGTTCAAACAGATGGACTTCGCGTGTCCCATGTGCAGGAACCCGTTGGGTTCCGGTGGGAAGCGCGTCGCGGGCGCACGGCCGAAACGGCCGGTGACCAGGTCGTCGGCAACCAGTTCGCGGATGAAGTCGCGGCGCGGCGCCGAAGCAGCCGCATTGGGATCAGATGGAAGGATATCGGACACGTCGGGGTACAGGAGAGGGTGCAACACAAGCTAATCGCATCTGCGCCCGGTTCCATCTCCTCAGGCGCCGTCTGGTCTGCCGCCCGGCGGCCCGTCGCGACATCACACCGCGTCGGCACCGCCGCGATCGTACTGCTCACCGCCACGCTCCTCATGGGCGGATGCAAGGCCGCTACCATGGCCTACGGGGCCGATCCGGCCACCGCGCGCGCCAACGCCGACGCGCTCGCCGCCGCCATGGAACAACGCTTCACCCGGGTCGTGCGACTGCCCAAGTTCGAGCATGCCCGCATGCGCATCGGCCGGTACGCCTTCGCCCCATCAAAACTCGCCAACGATACCGCCCTGTGGACGGCCATGCGCTCGACGCGGGCCGGCGCTGATCGCGAGCTCGAGGTGGCCGGCGGTATGCTGAACGGCTCCTACACCTTTGCCACGCGCACACGACCGGCCGACCTGACACGCCTCGGTGATTCACGACACTTCGTCGGCCTCATACAGCTGAACGCGGATGATGACTGGCAGTGGACGACCACCGTCTCCAACGCCATCGGGCCGTTGCCGCCACCGCGCACCGCCGACATCATGCGTGCGCTCTTCGCCTCCGCAGAGCGCCCAGCGGCCGCCATTCGTGATGACTACCGCTCCGCGTTTCCACGCAGTGCGGCGTCGCTCGGGCGGCTCTTCAGTCTCGACTCGGTGATCACCGCCACGCAGTCCGACGGTTCGACTACCGTTGCGTTGCACGTCGCCCTCTCGGACGAACGACTCAAGTCCACGTTCCCCGCTTTCGCCAGGTTCGTGCGCAAGTACGTCGGCCCGGCGCGGTATCGCTTCCGACTGCGCGACCGCGGTGGATCGGACTGGTTCGACGTCAGCGGGGCCAAGTCCAGCGTCGTCCTCCGCTTTCGGAGCCACCACGGCGAACTGCAGCCCCTGCTGGGTGCCGCACGCCGCATGCCGGATACACTCGCCATTCACGTCGAGGCGTTCGAAAAGCTGTCGCTTTTCACCGTGGGCGTCTCCGAGCTCGTGGGCGAATTTGTTCACGTCAGCACCCCGACCGATCGCAGCTGGTCGATGCGCTTTCGCACTGAACCCAAGTGGCACCTGCCGTTGATCGGCGAACGCCTGCTGCGCTCACCCCTCAAGCGACCGTTCGAAGGTCAGGGCGTACGCTTTCGCATCGGCTTTGCAAGCGCCGCCGGCGGTCAGACGATTTTCGGCCGCACGTCGGTGATCGCAGTGCGCGAAAGCAGCATCATGCGCTTCCTCGGCAACCTCGGCTTCACCGCGATGAGTGACTATGCGGGCAAGGTCGAGGAAGAAGAGAACCGGTTCCTGGCCGAGACCTTCACGGCGCTACGTGCGGACATCGCGAGCCATTGATCATCGCCACGTCGTCGCGCGCTGGCCGGTGCGCAGGCACACCTAGTTGTAGGACTCGTAGCGCGCGGCCGTGCCGTCGACATCGTTCATCACGGCACCGATGACGTGGGCACGCGCCACGCCAAGTTGACGTACGGCCTCCTCCCCCGCGTAGCGGTCGGTGCGGCCGGCGCGAACGACCAGCACTACGCCATCGCTCATCCCGGCCAAGACCGATGCATCCGTCGCCGTCAGCAGCGGCGGCGCGTCGATGATGACGATGTCGAACAGCATCGCCAGTGAGGCGAGCAGCGCTCCGAAGCGCTTTCCCGTGAGCAGCACCGCCGGCTGCAGTGGTGGCGAACCCGCCGGCAGCAGGTACAGGTTTCGCACCGACGTCTTGCGAAACGCATCCTGCAACTCTGCGCGGTCCATCAGCAGTTCCGACAGGCCCGGCACCTGCGGGCACTCGAACAGCGCGTGCAGGCGCGGGCGCCGCATTTCACAGTCGATGAGCAACACGCGTCGCCCCTTGTCCGCGAACGCGATCGCCACGTTCGCCGCCGTTGTGGTCGAGCCGTCGTCCACCACCGCGCTCGTCACCACGACCGAACGTGGCGCCGGCACGCCGTTGGATTCCATGAGTCGGGTGCGCAGCGTCCGAAAGGCCTCGTGGGCCACCCCTGCGGCGTCGTCGCTGTAGTTGTATCCCGCGGGCAGCGGGGGAATGATCGTCAGCCCCGGGACCCGCAGCACGTGCTCCATCTCGTTGCGTCGGCGAATGGTGCCGTCGTATCGCTCGCGCAGCAGCACACCGACGATGCCGGTCAGCAGCGCCACCCCCATCACGATGGTGACGTAGCGCCCCGTGTTCTCGCGAAGCGGTGTGGCTTCCGGGGGGCGTGACTGCACGACGGCCGTATCACCTGGCGACGCACTCGCACGCATCGCGCGGTACTCGGGCGAGTCACGGGCTCACTTGCGCTCGGCCTCGAGGACCAGGTCCTCGCCCAACCAGCGCCTCTCCCTCGCCGCATCGCGTACGGTGAAGGCGATCACGTCTCCGAGCG
>CAZMGX010000558.1:0-3028 GCA_964565915.1 uncultured Gemmatimonas sp. | reverse complement strand
GATGGCGACGAAGGCCGGCTGGCGCCCCGAGAACAACCTGCCGGAAATTGCGTTCGCCGGCCGCTCCAATGTGGGCAAGTCGTCGCTCCTCAACCGGCTCATGCGCCGCAAGGCGTTCGCCCGCGTCAGCAACACGCCGGGCCGCACGCGCGAGATTCACTTCTTCAACGTCAACAAGCAGTTCGTGCTGGCCGACCTGCCGGGATACGGGTACGCGCGTATCTCCAAGGCCCGGAAGGCCGAATGGCGCCCCCTCATCGAAGGCTACCTCTCGGAGAGCCCGGCGCTGCGTGGTGTGGTGCTGCTGCTGGACGTGCGGCACGACCCGACCGAAGACGACCGGACCATGCTGGATTTTCTGGCCGACCTCGGGGTACCCACCATTGTGGCGGCCACCAAGGTCGACAAATTGCGAACGTCGGAAATCGACGGACGGGTGACCGCGCTGGCGCAGGCGGTCGGACTGGACGCCGATCAGATCGTCCTGTTCAGCGCCCCGACCGGTCGCGGCCGTGATGAGTTGGCGGCAGCTTTGATGGCCCTCCTCGACCAGCCTGACTGGAAGTCGGCGGCCGAACAGGATCCGGCCGAACAGGATTCACACGAATAACTCACCAACAACAACGAGGCGCGTGATGCGAACCCGACCGCGCATGGATTTGTGGTGGCCCGTCGTGCTGCTCACTGCGGCCTGCGCGACGGGTGGGCAAACGGTGATCGCCCAAGTCCCGCCGACGACTCAGGCGGCGGCCGACACGCTCGATCCGAACTACGTGCCGGCCGGCTTCGGATCTCTCCGTCAGGACATCGCCATCAAGGTCGCACCCTCGTCGGGGCTGCAGGTCAAGGCGATCCCGATGGACGAGCGCATCATTCGGCTGCTCTCACCGGACTCCTATCGCGCGCTCCGTGCGCAGCTGACGAGCAAAGAAGCGGAACTGAACCAGATCAAGGAACGCAATCGCCTACCGAACTACTCGGTCTGGTACGTGACGTTCTTCGCCTTGGAGCAGGGCGAGACCCGCTTCTCGCCGCAGGAGTTCATCATCAGCAACACCGGGCGGGATTTCCGCCCCATCGACGTGCTGCCACTGACACCCGGCTTCGGCGAATACCGCCTGAAGCAGCGGGAGGCGCAGTCGGCGCTCTTCGTCTTCGACGGGCAGATCGACGTCAATCAGCCGACCCGCGCCATGATGGAGGGGACGCCCGGTGCGACCGACTGGGGCCGTGTCCTGCAGGCCATCGAGCGCGAACGTGCGCTCGTGCGCAGTCGGTCGGCGGCGAAGAAACCACCGGCGTAGGAGTCCGTGGCGTCAGCCGCGGGGGTCGATACGCAGGACATCCTCCGCGGCTCCCGCGTCACCTGTTCGCAGCAAGTGCATCGCGTAGCGCACGGCCGCATGTTCACGCGGCCACTGCAGCCGAGAGATCGCCGCGACCGGACGGAGCCAGGCCGACGCATCATGTTCCACACCGAGCGTCACCGGGACGTCGGCCGGCACGACGGCGGCAAACACGATGGCCATTTGCACGACATCGATCGTCGGCAGATAGAACGGATTGACGGTGATGCTGTAGAGCCGTTCGACGGACAGACCCGTCTCCTCCCACACCTCACGGCGCGCCGCCTCGGCGGGCGTCTCGCTGGGCTCGATGGTCCCGTGTACGAGCTCCCAGGCGCCCGTGCAGCGGACGCCGACGGCCCGACGCATCGTCAGGACCCGCCACGGCGGCGATGGGGTCGCGCGGCGTGGCGCACGCCCGTACGGCGCGCGTGCGAGCACCACGACATCCACGATCCCCGCGTCGAGACGCGTCGTCCGGCCATTGAGCGCGATCATCAGGCAATGCTATCGGCTCGCTTGCCCCGAGGCGAGTAGGCCTGCGAACTTGCACGGGCCGGTGCACGGGTACGTGCACGTGCTGATCGCATCGCGCGCCCGCTTCGCTCGCCCCCTGCTCCATCGCCCGTGACCTCATTCGCCGACTTCCGCGCCCGCGCCGCTGCATGCTCCCCTGACGGCGGCCTGGTCCCGGTGTGGCGTGACTGCCTGCTCGATCAATGCACACCCGTGGCGGCTTTTGCGAAACTCCGTCGCGGACCATTCGGGTTCTTGCTGGAGTCGGCGCCAGCGGGAGGCGAGACGTGGGCTCGCTATACCTACCTCGGCACCGAACCGCGGGCCGCCTGGAGGCTCCGCGACGGCGTCGTTGAGGACTGGACGGCGGACTCCGGGTGGACCGGAACGCGCACCCCGGCTGATCCTATTGCCGACTTGCGCGACATCGTGCGCGCGATGCGTCCGGTCGACGCCCCCGAGCTGGGACCATTCTGGAGCGGCGCCGTGGGCTTCTTTGCCTACGACGTGGTGCGGCACATCGAGCGGCTGCCGAACGCGCCGCCGCGCACCCTCAATGCGCCCGACGCCTGCTTCGTGTTCACCGATGCGCTGGTCGTCATCGACAACTGGCGCGGTCAGGCGCGGGTGATCGTGTCGGTGCCGGTCCCCCCCGCCGCCAGCGATGACGCGCTCGCGACGCTGCACGCACGTGCCAGCGCCACGCTCGACGACACCATCGCGCGCCTCCACGGCCCCGACGTTCTCACGCCACTGGCCCTTGACGCATCGGCGGCACCGGCCGTGCCGACGTCGCGCTACACGCGTGAGGCCTTCGAACGCGATGTCGATCGTATCAAGGAGTACATCCTCGCGGGCGATGCGTTTCAGGTGCTGTTGGCCCGGCGCATGACCCTGCCCCTCGACTTCGATCCGACGTCGCTGTATCGCGCCCTGCGCGCGCTCAACCCGTCGCCGTACATGTACCATCTCATCCTCGACGGCCTCGAACTGGTCGGGAGTTCACCAGAGTTGCTGGTGCGCGTCGCGGATGGCCGCATCACCGTGCGCCCGATTGCCGGGACGCGTCCGCGTGGGCGGACGGCGGAAGAAGATCACGCCCTTGCTGCGGTGCTGCTGGCCGACGAGAAGGAACGTGCCGAGCACGTCATGCTGGTCGACCTCGG
>CAZMGX010000557.1:0-3043 GCA_964565915.1 uncultured Gemmatimonas sp. | reverse complement strand
ACAGCTCGACATCGCCAAGAATCGTGCGGATAGAAAATGGAGCCGCACGGAACTTTTCGGGCGCGTACTCTGGGCGGTTGCCCAACCCCTTTTTCGCTTCAGCCCTCGCCTACTCTGGGGCTGGCGCGTGATGCTCCTCCGAGCCTTTGGTGCCCGTATCGGCCAACACGTTCGAATCGATCCTTCGGTGAGGATATTCCTGCCTTGGAATCTCCGGATCGGCGATTGGTCGTCCGTAGGATTCGACGTACTCGTCTACAATCTCGGTGCGATCTCGATCGGTGCGAATGTCACGATCTCCCAACGCGCACACCTGTGTGCCGGATCACACGACTACCGTACGCACGCGATGACGCTCCTCAAGCCACCGATCACGATCTCCGACAACGTGTGGGTGTGCGCGGACGCGTTCGTAGGTCCAGGCATTTCGATCGCTCCCGCCGCAATCATCGCAGCAAGGGCGGTGGTGGTGAAGGACGTCGCCGCCGGTACGATCGTTGGTGGCAATCCCGCGACTTTCGTAGGTGACCGCATCAAGCCACGACCGGGTTGAGCACGCCCTCATACCCCTCGATCATCAGTCGCGCGATGGCGGGCCATGTGTAGCGCTCCCGCACCAGCGCTCGGCCACGCAGACCCATGGCTAGACGCTCGGCCGGCGAGAGCTGCACGGCTGCCCGCAATGCCTGCTCCAACGCATCAGGACCCGTGGGAATCCACCACCCACATTCGGCGTCGGCGACTTCCGCCCATGGAGTTGCCTGTGTGGTAATGACGGGCAATCCGCAGCCGAGCGCCTCAGCCACCACGAGACCAAAGTTTTCACTGTAGGACGGGAGCACGAACAGGTCCGCACTCCGGTACGCCTCCCACTTCTCAGCGCCGTCGAGGTGATTCGTGAAAACGAACACCCTGCCTAGCCCGGCGGCGTCGACGGCAGCACGAACGTCGTGCAAATGGTTGCCCTCGTCGGCACCGACTACTCGGATCTTCCAACCCGGCCTCTGCACACGTGACCAGGCCGTAACCAGGTCGAGCAGGCCCTTTTTAGGGTGAATCCTCGAGAGGAAAAGAAGGACTCTTTCTGGTTGATAAGGATCGTGTTCCGCACAGGGCATGGCATCGGCATCTACCCCGTTCGGTGCCTCTATGATCGGCGACGTGAGGCCCAACCTCTTGAAGTTGCCAGCCTCCGCCGCCGACGTGGCATGCAGCAAGCCGGCCGCCTGCAGGTCGCCGAACTGGTACGCGTGCCATGCGAACTTCTTCTTCATCCCTCGGTACTGCATCGCCCAAGGTTCAAGCATCCCCCGGGGGCTAACAACACGCGGGACCCTTAGATGGCGACTCGATCTTGCGATCGAGTGATTCCACGGAAGCCACACACCGTGATCGTGCACGATCAGCCGAGTGACTTGGCCCGCAAATTTCCGTAACTCGGACGTCACGTCGGACCGACGCATCTGACGGACGCTGAGTTCTCCAAGAGAGGTACCACCGCGATCTTGCGCCCATAGCTCGACGTCAACGCCCCGCCGCTGCAGCGCCATGCATAGGGACGGCACCGAGTAGGAGGGCCCCCCCGCTGCTGCCCTCAAGGAGTGGATCGTGTGTATGACTCTCATAGCGGCGGAGCGCCTGAAGTACTGCTAGGGAGTCTGTCCCGCTTCAGAGATGAACTCAATGGCCAGCTAATCGCTGAATTCGTCGAGCAACCTTCCAGCCAACCACGCGTCGCAGCTGTTCGAACCGAGGCGGACCCGATGGCGCGAGATCAGCACCGCCAAGCTCGTGTACGCGGCGGCCGATCCTCTCAATCAGATCGCTATGCTCCGGGTAGTACGTGTAGACGAAATCCTGAAGCATGTTCGCGCAGGCGAGGCGCGCGGTCTCGTCAGAGCGCTTGGCCAATACGTGAGCGGTGCCCTCCATGAGCGATCTGAACGCGGACTCAACGGCCTTTCGATCCTTCCTTCCGGAAAGACTGTTGCTGAGGCCAGAGCGGTAGTACAACGGAGCGCCGGGGGTAAATCGCACGTCGCTTGCGTGACACAGGACCCTAGCGAAAAACTCGAAGTCGTTGATGAGCGTTAGGCTCTCGTCCCAGAGCCCGGATCGCTCCAATACCGGCCGCGGGATCAGCCACAGCGCCGCCTGCATCATCGGGCGCGCGTCCATCCACGATTCAACAAGCCAATCAAGCGCGCCAACATCCCGCCAAACATCCTGCGGGTTGAGTCTGAAGGAGTCGAGATCGTCACCGTAGAAGCGGCCCCATTCTGCGGAGGCCACGGCTGTCGTACTGCCGTTAAGTCGCGCCATCTGAAACTCTACCATCTCCGGAGACAGGAGATCATCTGAGTCAAAGAACTTGATGTAGTCCCCTTTGCATACGGCGAAGGCGCGATTGGCCGCGGCACACTGACCTCTGTTCTCTTGGTGCACAACGACCACACCACGATTCTTGAACGAGTCCAGAATGCGGCCGCTTCCATCGGTTGAGCCGTCGTTCACCGCGATTACTTCAAGGTTCGTCCAAGTGCTCGCAAGCACGGAGTCGAGAGCGTCCGCCACATAGCGCTCAGTGTTGAAGCATGTTACGAGGACGCTTACCAGTGGTGCCACTAGCCTACTCGCCGGAGGTGAGGTTTGAGAAGGCGGATCGCGTGTTCCCGCACCCGGAAGGCTGCGCGGGGGCCAAGCGTTCGGCATAGTAGCCCGAAGGACCGTGAAGCGGCTGAGGGAATCTGGTGCATCAGTCTCTCTGCCTCGGCAAGGGCAGCATCCATGGCGGCCCACTCACCATATGCACCGAGTCCCGTCGCCGTCTGCCAGTAGCGCTCTGCGATTTCCGGGGCGTACTGTGCACCCACCTGCGCGGCAACTTTTCGCATCACCGAAGCGTGGGCCAGCAAACACTTCACCTGATTCTCTGAGGACATAGACTTCGAGTGACGCCAGTTGATCGAGGTGATCAACTGCGATGCGCGAAAGCGAAGGCCCCGGAGTGCAAGCTTGGTGTGGAATGCTACGTCCTCGTTGT
>CAZMGX010000556.1:0-3050 GCA_964565915.1 uncultured Gemmatimonas sp. | reverse complement strand
CCTGGTTCCTGTTCCTGATCGTGTTCTACTGGACCCCGCCGCACTTCTGGGCGCTGGCGTTGCTCAAGCAAGTGGACTACACCCGCGCGCGCGTCCCCATGGCGCCGCTGGTGTGGGGCGAACGCGAGACCATGCACCAAATGGTCTGGTACACGGTGATCCTGATCGTGCTGACGTTCATGCCGGTGTTGTTCGGTGCGTTCGGCATCACGTATCTCATTTCGGCGTTCATCCTGAACGCGCTGCTGCTGTACGGCGTGTTGCGCATGCTGCGCGCGGCCCGCGCCGGCCAGCCGTGGAGCGGCCCCGCGTGGTGGGTCTACAAGTACACGTTGCTCTATCTCGCCCTGCTGTTCGTCGCCATGGCCGCGGATCGCGCCATTGGCTGACGCGGCCGGCGGTCACGCAGCCTCCACGCTGGACCGCGTTTGAGCACCGCAAGCGCCGCGGCGCCACCGCGCCGGAAGCTGGCCTCACCGCGTCCGCTGGCGCGCCTGCTGCCGCTGCTCCGACCGTACCGCACGCGTCTGGCGATGGCCTTCGTGTGCCTCGTCATCGCGGCGGCGGCCGGTCTCGTGTTTCCGCTGGTGTTGCGATATCTGCTCGATGCGGCCTTCGAACTGAAGGACCGCGCGGCCCTCGATCGCGTCGCCCTGGTCCTGCTCGGGGTCTTCGCTGTGCAGGCCGGCATGAATTTCGTGCAGGTGTACCTGCTGAGCGCGACGACCGAGCGCATCATCGCGACGTTACGGGAGCGCACCTTCTCCCACCTGATCCGGCTTTCGCCGGCCTTCTTCACCGAACAGCGCACCGGAGAACTGACCAGCCGCCTGTCGAGTGATCTCGGCCTGCTGCAGTCGCTGTTCGGCACCTGGATCTCGGAACTGTCGCGGCAGACGCTGTTTCTCGTGGGCGGCGTCGCCATGCTCATCATCACGAACGCCCGTCTGACGCTGACGACACTGGCGGTCGTGCCGCTCGTGGTCGGCGCGGCGATCGTGTTCGGCAAGGCGCTGCGCAAGGCCAGCACGGGTGTGCAGGATCGCGTCGCCGACGCCATGGGCATGGCCGACGAAGCGTTCGGCGCCATCCGCACGGTGCAGAGCTTCACGCGCGAACGACGCGAAATCGTGCGGTTCAGCGATCGTGTGGGCGAGGTGGTGCAGGTCGCGATCAAACGCGCACAGTTGCGCGCAGGATTTTTCGGGGTCGTCGGGTTCGTCGCGTTTGCGTCCGTGGTGGCGGTCATGTGGCAGGGCGGTATTCAGGTGCTGGACAGCCGCCTGACCGCTGGTGCGCTGGTGTCGTTCCTGTTCTATGCCCTCACGGTGGCTGCCGCCGTCGGGTCGCTGGCCTCGCTCTTCGGCAACTTCCAGGAGGCGGTCGGCGCGGCGACGCGCGTGTTCGAGGTGCTCGATAGTCGCCCGACCGTCGTGGATACGCCGCGCCCGCTCGAGCTCCCGACACCCGTGCGTGGCGCGGTGGCGTTCGAGGGCGTGTCGTTCCGGTATGCGGACGACCTGCCGAACGTGCTGCACGATGTCTCGTTCCGTATTGCGCCGGGTGAAGTGCTTGCGCTGGTCGGCAAGTCGGGTGGCGGCAAGTCGACGATTGCCAGCTTGCTGCCCCGGTTCTGGGATGTCACGGACGGACGCATCACGCTCGACGACCTCGACATCCGCCAGCTGTCACTCGAATCGTTGCGCAGCGCGATCGGGATCGTGCCGCAGGATCCGGTGCTGTTCAGCGGTACCATTCGCGAGAACGTGGCGTACGCGCGACCGGGTGCCACCCTCGAGGAGATGGAACAAGCGGCGCAAGCGGCCCACGCGCTGGAGTTCATCGAACGACTCCCGAACGGCTGGGATACACGCGTCGGCGAACGGGGAGTCAAGCTCTCCGGTGGACAGCGTCAGCGCGTGGCGATCGCGCGCGTGTTCCTCAAGAATCCGGCCGTCGTCATCCTCGACGAAGCCACCTCGAGTCTCGATACGGAAAGTGAACGGTACGTCGAAGCGGCGTTGGAGCAACTGCTCCGGGGGCGCACGACGTTGCTGATTGCGCATCGCCTCAGCACGGTGCGTCGCGCCGATCGCGTCGTGGTGCTGGACGCCGGTGCCATCGTGGAGACCGGTCGCCACGACGAACTGCTGGCCCGTGAGGGCGGCCGATTCGCGCGCCTGTATGCGGCACAGCTCGGTGGAATGCCGCCCGTCGGGGATCGATACGAGTTCTGACGGGGATGGCGCCGCGCGTCAGTACTCGACGCGCACGCGTGTTTCCACGCCGGTCTCCACCCGCACGGCGCGCGTGCGGACGCCGAGTTGCTCCTGCCACACCACCAGCGTGTAGCGACCGGGAGGGACGGTGCCGAAACGAAAAGCGCCGTCGGCCGTGGTCACCGCCACAAACGGATGCGAAGCGACGGCGATGTAGGCGCGCACCCACGGGTGCAGATCGTCCCGCACGGCCACGAGTCCCGGCTGCTCGGACATCGCCGACGTCGGCACCACCTGGCCCGCATCCGTCAGGTCCACCTGCGTGCGCATCTTCTGTTCGTCGCCGACGTCCACGAAACGGAGTCGCGACGACATGGCGTCCCGCGAGGCCACCTGCAACGTGCCGCCCGCGGCCATGCGTTGCACTCGCGGTGAGAGCTGACAGCGGTCGAGGGTCAGCGTGGCTCGTCGTGGGGCATCGACGACGGGGCCGGTCTTCACCCCGGCAAGCCACACCACGGCATTCCCGACACCGCGATCCTGCGCCGGCAGGTGCGTTTCCGTGAACGGATGGCACACCGCGAGATCGTGCGTCGGGATGATGGCGCTGTCGCCGACGATGTCCTTCGTGGTGCTGATGCGTCCCACCAACACGCCGGCCTGCAGCGTCGCCGTGTCGCGCACCGGCCGATACGCCGCACCACCCGCGACATTTCCCGCGGCCCCGCTCCACCGCAGCGATTGCACGGCGCTGTCGGGCGGCACGACACTCGCGGCGTGATCGACCACGCGAGCGGCAGACAGATCGACGATCACGTTCTGCGAAGCTTC
>CAZMGX010000555.1:0-3064 GCA_964565915.1 uncultured Gemmatimonas sp. | reverse complement strand
CCGCACTAACCCATTGACGTCGATTGTGGAGTCGCGCCGTCCGGACACCAGCTTCGTTACCGATGTGACACAACGGCGCGCCGTAGCGCCGTCGACAATAGCGGCCCCGATCGCCTGGCGGGCTCGTCCGCCCAGTCCAGGGCTGCGACTCCAAACGCGTGAGAGACTTCAGCGGCATGACAGGTCGATTCGCCACCGCCCGAAACTTCCGGTCAGATCCTCGTTTGACGAACCTCTGACGGGTGACACGAAAGGTTTCCGCCCCCAATGCACGCAAAGGCACAGCAGGTGGAATCGCTCATGGCGCTCGTCGAAGTACAACCGCAAATCAATGATGGACTGTTCGAACGGTTGCGCTCGGCAACCCTCGGACGGTATGACATCTATGCCGAGCTCGGCCGTGGTGGCATGGCGGCCGTATTCCTAGCGCTCGACATCTCTCTGGACCGCAAGGTCGCCATCAAGGCCATGCTACCCGAGATCGCTACTGACCTTGGGGCCGTCGAGCGCTTTCGACGAGAGGCGCGGTTCGCCGCGTCACTGAGTCACCCGAACATCGTTCCCATCTATACGGTAGGCGACTGTCTCGATCCACCGTATTTCGTCATGAAGTTCGTCGATGGCCGCGCACTCGACTCGGTGTTGCGCAATGAAGGTGCGCAATCCCCTGCCTTCGTGCAGGCTGTCATTCAGCAAGTGGGTTCTGCGCTCGACTATGCCCACAAGCGCGACATTATCCATCGCGATATCAAACCGGCCAACATCATGCTGGACAATGATGGATGGATTCTGTTGTCTGATTTCGGGATTGCGAAGACCAGTGACGCACTCGCACTCACATCATCCGGCATGATCGTGGGTACACCGACTTACATGTCGCCAGAGCACTTCAACGGCGGACGCGTCGGGCCGGCCGCCGATCAGTACGCGCTCGGGTGTGTTGGCTACGAGTTGCTCGTCGGCTCGCGACCGTTCGAGCGTAAGACGATCGCGGAAGTCATGAAAGCGCATCTTCTTGACGAGCCGAGGCCACTGTTGGACGTGGTACGGGATTGCCCGCAGAAACTTGCTGAATGCGTTCACCGGATGATGTCAAAGGATCCTGAACAACGCTTCAGCTCATTGGGAGCAGCAGTCCACGATGTTGGCGTGGCCGAGCCAGACCAGCAGCGGCAAGTCGCAACGCACATCGTGAGACTCGCATCGAGTGGAGCAGAGAAGCGTCCGCGAATCAGCCAGCCGATCAGTCCGATCCCATCAAGCGAGATTCGGCGTACACCGGTCCGCCCGGCACTGTCCTCTGAGCGCAGCATGCAGGCGCATGAAGCGCCCGCCGTCGGTGCGCGTCCAGTATTCTGGTGGACGATGCTTGCCGCGAACGCGGTGGTCATCGCAATCGCGGCGCTATGGCTGAACTTGCGGGATGCGGCTGAGCGCCCGCCGAACGGCGCCGCCCAAGCATCGCTCGCGCCAACCAAAGGCGTGGCTGACTCGGTCGGCAAGCCGACTAACGCATTAGTACCACGCACTAGCGTGTCACTCTCAGGTCAAGAGGCGGAGGCGGCAAGTCCTGCGCCGTCTGCACAGGTGAAGCCCAACAGCAAGAAGAGCAACGCACCAAGCGAGTCTCAGGTTCTCAAGACGAGCAATTCAACGACACCAAAAGTCAACTCCAATACGGACTCGGCAACGACTCAGCCTCCGATTAAGGCACCCGAACCGGATACTGCGCCGCGCCTCCCGCTATTCGTGGCGCCAGCGCACGCGTGGCTTCGCATCGGCAGCCACCTTCCCGATGCCACGCTCTACCTGAACAAGGTCCAGCACAGCATAGCAGGCCGAGGACTGGTGTGGTTCACGCTTGAGCCAGGTGAGTATCGGATCATCGTCACCGTGGAAGGCTGTACTGCGCCCTTTCAGACAACCGAGCGGCTGTCGCCGGGCGACTCCCTCCGCCTCAACTACAAGGATCCCAAGTGCAACAACGACGAAACCCACTAGGACAGCGCAGGAGCGCTCGGACGCATCTCACCGCGCTGCTGGTCGTGAGCGCGATGACAGGAGTGCCGAACACGCCACTCGCCGCTCAGGAAGGCGGAAGTAGCGCCACCATTTCTCCAGTCAATGACCTGATCGAACGAGCCACATCGGCGTTGAACAACCTCAAGTATGATGAGGCGATAAGCTTGGCTCGGGAAGGGCTGGCGCAGCGACGGATACGTACTCCGCAGGCACTGACCTTGAACCAAATCATGGCGGCAGCGTTCTACCCTGACCCGGCCGACGGGGGGAAGGATCAACGCCCTGATAGCGCGATCAGCTACCTTCGTCGTGCCATCAAGCTGCAAGCAGATGCGCCACTGGCCGATGGGTATCGGTGGGCCGGAATTGACTCGCTATTCGCATCGACGAAGGCACAAACGTTTGCATCCAGCGTTCGCCCCGCGGCTGAGAATGCCCTGACCGGAACAGATGGTCGCGCTTTCGTCGAGGTGGTCAGCACGCGACCTGCGGTGATGATCTTGCGCAGCCGCTCAGAGCGCGACGGTGTTGTGATGACGCACGATTCGAGCAGCGCAACAACCCGCGCGCGACTGGCACTGCGAGCACATGACGGAACGATCCCACTATTTGTCACCGGTGACTACGAGATCATAGTGGAAGTTCGAGATTTGCAGACTGGTCAAACAGACACAATTGGATTTCCGGCGACGGCGAACGGCGCCCCGCCTGCTCTCGACCACATTCCCGCGTTGAGTCCGACGGCCCTCAAGCCGGAGCGAGCACCGCGTGCGAGAGGAAAGGGCATTGCTGCCGGTTTGGTGATCGGTACCGCCACCGTGCTGCTGTCCATGTATGCGCGGGCCGAAGAACCCATCCGCTCGACGTACTCATCGGATGGAAGAGCGAAGTTCGTGGGCTTCGCCGTCGCCGCAGGTGCCATCACGGGCGGCTTCCTCGATCGTGGAATGGCCCTACCGGACAATATGGCAGCCAACGTGATTGCCCTGTCAATGATCGTCTGATTTTCCCCAGGGAGCGATCGTCTCAAATTCCCCACCCG
>CAZMGX010000554.1:0-3071 GCA_964565915.1 uncultured Gemmatimonas sp. | reverse complement strand
GTCGTCCGGACGCCTCGCGCCCGACGCCCGAGCGTCCGGGCACGGCGGCGAACGCCGGTGCGAACGCCGGTGCGAATGCTGCGGCGAATGCGACCCTCGCGCGTCCGGCCCTCAAGCCACAGACGCCGATCGCCGGACAGGGTGCCACACAATCGGCCGTCCCGGCGGAAGCACCTCCCGGCACCGACCCGACGCTCTGGAGCGTGCTGACCAGCGATGAGCGGAACTTCTTCGCGAAGACCGCGGCGCTTGGCCCGCTCACCTACAGCCGCATCAAGTCCGTTTCGAATCCCGCGCCGCCGGCAGCGCGCGGTGTGCGACTCGACGTTCGCGCGTAACCACGGAGCCCCGCATGCAGACCCGACTCGACCTCAATACCCGTTCGCTGACGTCACTGATCGGCGGCGATACCGGGGCCATCAAGGTGCCCGTCCTCGCCGAGGGCGAGAACAGCTTTGGCGACACGCTGACGCGCGCCATCAACGAAGTCTCCGAGGCACGCGATCGCAGCGGCGAGTTGACGCAGCGTTTCGCGGCCGGGGAGAATGTCGAATTGCACGAGGTGATGGCCGCCAGTGAAGAAGCCGGTCTCGCGCTCGACCTGCTGATCGAACTGCGCAACAAGACCGTCGAAGCGTATCGGTCTGTCATCTCCATGCAGTCCTGAACCAGAACGATCCCTCATGGCGTCTTTCGCAGAATCGATATTCGGCCGGATGAGCGGTGGTCGCCAAGCGGCGATCATCGCCGTCGGCGTGCTGGTCACCGGCGCGGTCTTCGGCATCTCGCAGTGGGCCACGAAGCCCACGATGGTGCCGCTCTACGCCGACGTGCCGGTCGCGCAGGTCCGCAAGATCACCGACAAACTGACCGAGCTGCAGATCGGACACGAACTCGACGCGACCGGGACCACGATCATGGTCGCTGCGGGTGATCTCGTGAAAGCACGCGTTGACCTCGCCGCCGACGCCATGCCCGGCACCGGACGCCCCGGGCTCGAGATCTTCGACAAACCGTCGTGGGGCATGACGGATTTCACGCAGAAGGTGAACCTGCAGCGTGCCCTCGAGGGAGAGCTGGAACGCTCGATCGGCGCCCTCACGAACGTCGAGGCAGTCCAGGTCCACCTGGCGCTCGAAGACGACAAGCTGTTCAAGGAGAACGAGCGGCACTCGAAGGCCTCGGTGATGTTGACCATGGCCGGCGGCATCACGCCGAAGCCGGAAACCGTGCAGGGAATCGCCAGTCTCGTCGCCAACAGCGTGGGCGGGCTGGAGCCGGAGCACGTCGCCATCGTTGACGCGCGTGGTCAGGCGCTCACGATGGAAGACGAAGGCTCCGTGACCGGCCTGACGAGTCGTCAACTGGCGGTGCAGCGCGAAGTCGAGCAGTACATGGAACAGAAGGCCGACCACCTCCTGTCGAGCCTCGTGGGCGTCGGCAATGCGCGCGTGCAGGTGTCGGCCTCGATCAACTTCGACAAGGTCGAGCGGACCACACAGGCCATCGACCCTGAAAAGCAGGCGATGGTGACGGAGCAGAAATCGGAAGTCACGCCCAGCTCTCCGCAGCAGGGTGCCGGCTACACCCAAACCGCCAACTCCTACGAGAACAGCCGCAGCGTCGAGAACTTCAGCGGAGCCGTCGGCAACGTGAAGAAGCTGACCGTAGCGGTCCTCGTCGCCGACAAGGTGGCCCCAGCGGCCGAAGGTGCCGCAGCACCCGCCGCCGTCACCGCCCGCACCGCCGATGAACTCGCGCGCATCGAGACGCTCATGCGCTCGGCGCTCGGAGTCGACTCGACCCGCGGCGACATGATCTCCGTCGTGAGCGCGCCCTTCGACATTCCGGCGCCGCTGGTCGTGAAGCCGGATTCCGTCGTGGCGCCGGATCTCGTCGCGCGACTCCAGTCGAATCCGAAGCCGATCGTGGCGATCGCCGCGTTGGTGGTGCTGCTGATTATCGCACTCGTGACCCTGAGTGCTCTCAAGCCCAAGAAGGCGGTCGCCACCGATGAGGCGGCACGCGCTCTTCCGCCAGCTGGCACGTATCCGGAATTGCCGGCCTCCAGCCAGATGCAGGCCGCGATGCAGGCCGCCGCCGAGCTCGAGCAATCGCAGCTGCCCTCGTCGGAGCGCCGGCAGGTCGTTCTCCCGCCCTCGGCGACGACGCCGGAACGCGAACAGGCCGTGGCGACCGTCGAGCAGCGCCCGGATGCGGCGCTTCGGGTCACCCGCGCCTGGCTGCGCAGTTGAGCCCCCGCTCCTTCCGACGCCACGACTGATCGATGACCGCTCTCGCTCGAAACAGCGCTGATCGCTGGGCCCCAGACCGCCTCACGGGTCGACAGAAAGTCGCCATCGTGTGTATGGCGATCGGTGCCGAACACGCCGCCAAACTCACCGCCGGTCTCCCGCCGGAGGAAGTCGACATCGTGGCCCTCGAGGTCGCGCAGTTGGATCGCGTGCCGCCGGCCACCGTGGATGCCGTGCTGGCCGAGTGGCTTGAACTCACGCTCGGTGTCGACTCCATCAGTACGGGCGGCGTCGAATTCGCCAAGGATGTACTGGAGAAGGCGTTCGGTTCGTCGCGTGCCGACGTGATCCTGAAGCGCATCCAGGGACAGCTCGCCGACAGCGATCGCTTTGGACGTCTGCGGCGCGCAGACCCGCAGCAACTGGGCAACACGTTGCGCGGCGAACATCCGCAGACGATTGCCCTGGTGCTCGCACACCTGGACCCGGGACACGTGGCCGCGATCATCCGCGAAATCGATCCCGCGCTGGGTGGTGATGTGATGTTCCGCATTGCCAAGATGGAAAAGGTCTCTCCCGAGATGATCGCCCTGGTCGAGCGGGCCATCGGCAGCGAAGCCGACATGGCGTTCTCGCAGGGCATGAGTTCGGTGGGCGGACCCGCGGCCGTTGCGGCCGTGCTGAACCTGGTCAGCTCCTCGCTCGAGAAGGAAGTGCTCGACCTCGTCGCCGTGCGCGATCCGCAACTGAGCGATCAGATCAAGAATCTCATGTTCGTGTTCGAGGACCTTTCGTCGCTCGACGACAAGTCGCTGC
>CAZMGX010000553.1:0-3073 GCA_964565915.1 uncultured Gemmatimonas sp. | reverse complement strand
TGCAGATCGCCCAGCTCGATGCCGGGCTGCTCATCGTGTTTGCGTTCAGCGGCCTGACGATCATCGGTGCGATGCTCGCCGGCTGGTCGTCGGAGAACAAGTTCTCGCTGCTGGGCGGGCTGCGCGCCGGGTCGCAGATGATTTCCTACGAGCTCGTGATGGGACTGACCGTCATGGGGCTCATGCTCATCTACGGTACCGTCGATCTCGGTGACATCGTCCGCCAGCAGTCCGGCGTCGTCGCGGGCGTGCTGCCGGCGTGGGGTCTCTTCATGCAGCCGTTCGGGGCGTTTCTGTTTCTCACCGCCGCGATCGCCGAGAACAAGCGTATTCCGTTCGACCTGCCTGAGGCCGAGTCGGAGCTCGTGGCCGGGTACTATACGGAGTACAGCGGCATGAAGATGGGCCTCTTCATGTTTGCGGAGTTCATCCAGATCGCGATCGTCGGGGCGTTGTTCACCACGCTGTTCCTGGGTGGATACAACCTGCCCTTCATGACGGATGCCGGGTTCGTGCTGCCTGGTGGTCGTGAGATCGCGCTCAGCCATGGTCTGGTCATCGTGCTGCAGATGGTCGGCTTCCTGGCCAAGGTGTTCCTGATGTGTGTCCTGCAGATCCAGGTGCGGTGGTCGCTGCCCCGCTTCCGCTACGACCAGATGCTGTCGTTCGCGTGGAAGATGCTGCTGCCCCTGTCGCTCGTGAACTTGTGCGTCACGGCGGTCTTCATGTGGCTGCGCGGAGGAATGTCATGACGATTCCGCCGGTCAAGTCCGCCCCGTACAAGCGCAAGGAGTACTGGAACGAGCCGACGATGACGTGGTGGGAACGTGCGTATCTCCCTGAGATCCTGCGCGGACTGGCGATCACGACGGGCATCTTCCTGCGCAACATGGGCCGCTGGATCACCGGCCGTCGCGGGGCGGTCACCACGTATTATCCCGAGGAGAAGCGCCCGGACTACGCCCCGCTCAATCGCGGCAAGCATATCCTGACGCAGCGCCCCGACGGCTCGCCGCAGTGCATCGCCTGCAACATGTGTGCGACCGTGTGTCCGGCGAAGGTCATCGAGATCGAAGCCGGCTTCGACGAGAACGACCCCGCGCACCCCAAGTACCCGATCCGCTTCGAGATCGACTACTCCCGGTGTGTGTTCTGCGGGTTGTGCATCGAGGCCTGCCCTGAAGATGCGATCCGCATGCAGCCTGACGTCCCCGATCTCGTGTCCGGCGACCGCTACAACATGTGGCTGACGATGGACGAGATGCTGACGTGGAATCCCAAGCAGGACGTGGCCAAGCCGTATCCCCCGAAACCTGTCGCCCTCAAGCTCAGCGACAGCATTCAGCGAGGCCGCGACTCATCGACACACTGATTCTCGCCGCCCTGGGCGTCGTGGCCCTGTGCTCGGCCGCGATGATGCTCGTCATCCGGCAGCCGATGCGCGTGGCGCTGGCGTTGGTGACCACCATGATCATGCTGGGTGGCATCTACGGGTTGCTGGGCGTGCACTTCATCGCGGCGTTCCAGATTCTCATCTACGTCGGCGCCGTCATGGTGTTCATGGTCTACGTGATCATGCTCCTCGAGGTGCGCGAGGCGCCGGGCAGCCAACGGTTCTCTCGTTGGCTGGCCCCCGGGGTGACCGTGTTTGCGCTTTTGGTCGGCGCGCTCGGAGTCAGCATCTGGCGCGGCAGCGCCAACACGCTCCCGGCGGCCAGCGGCGCGACCTTCAGCCTCTCCCAGTTCTCGGCGTCATTCCTCAGCCAGTATTGGCTGGAGTTCGAGTTGACCTCGGTGTTCCTCGTCGCTGCCATCGTGGCCGCATTGGCCGTGATCCGCGTCAGTCGGAGAACGCACCATGGATAAGGTCAGCCTGCTGCTCTGGCTGTCAGGCGCGCTCTTTGCGCTCGGATTGCTTGGCATCATCGTGCGGCGAAACGCGCTGGTCATGCTGATGTGCATGGAGCTGATGCTGAACGGCGTCAATCTCAGTCTGGTGACCTTCTCCCAGCAACGCGGAGACGCGGCGGGTGCGGTGCTGGTCTTCCTGGTCTTTGTCGTCGCCACCGCGGAGATCGCGCTGGCGATCCCGATCGTCCTGCTGCTCGTCCGCCACAAGCGTTCGATGGACATCGGCCGATTCACCGACCTGCAGGGTTAGCCGCGATGCCGCATATCCTCGCGCTCATCGCGCTCCTGCCGCTGGCCGGCTTCTTCATCAACGGCATCCTCGCGACTGAACTGGGTGGGCGGCGGCTGGGGAATGGCGCGGCGGCCGTCATCGGCTGTGCCCTCCCGCTGGCCGCGTTCGCCCTGACCATCAAGGCGTTCCTGGACCTCTCGGCCGGCGGCTACGCACCGCTGGTCGAGCCGCTCTATCGATGGGCCACGGTCGGCGATCGTACCTTCGACATCGCCTTCTACTTCGATCGCCTGAGCGCGATCATGACGCTGGTCGTCACAGGCGTCGGCTCGGTCATCCACATCTATTCGACCGGGTACATGCATGACGACAAGAGCTTCGGCCGCTTTTTCGCGTACCTGAATCTCTTTCTGTTCTTCATGCTGCTGCTGGTGCTGGGTCGGTCGATGCTGGTGCTGTTCGTCGGCTGGGAGGGTGTTGGCCTCGCGTCGTACCTGCTGATCGGTTTCTGGTTCGACGATCTCGCCAACGCCAAGGCCGGCAAGAAGGCCTTCATCACCAATCGCATCGGTGACGCCGGGTTCCTGCTGGGCATGTTCCTGCTCTATCGCGCGTTCGGCACGCTCGACATGGACATGATCAACGCCGCCTTCCTCGCCGGGACCGGCACGATTCCCGTCGTCTCGGCGAGTCTGGTCGGCCTGCTGCTGTTCGTCGGCGCGACCGGCAAGTCGGCGCAGATCCCGCTGTACGTCTGGTTGCCCGATGCGATGGCCGGTCCAACGCCCGTCTCGGCGCTGATCCATGCCGCCACGATGGTCACGGCAGGTGTCTATCTCGTGGCCCGGATGTCCGGCGTGTATATGCACGCCCCCGAAGCGTCGCAGGTCATGGCCGTTGTGGGCGTGGCTACCGCGTTCTTCGCGGCGA
>CAZMGX010000552.1:0-3087 GCA_964565915.1 uncultured Gemmatimonas sp. | reverse complement strand
GTCGGCGATCAGCGAGACGGTCCAGTCGCGCAGGTAGTCCGCAAACTGCGTGGTACCGCCGAGGACGTTGGCGAGATTGGTGCGTCCCGACGTGGTCGAGTTGACCAAGGCGCGATAGAACGCGGCTTCACCGCCGGCGCCCTGTCGTCCCGCGGCGAAGCGCAGGAAGTTCCACGTCGCACCGCGTGTGGCCAGCGAGTCGTTCGGTGCGTACGGCGAGTTGAGCTCGGGATTGATCAGAAACGCATAGAAGCGAGAGAAGTTCTGCGACGCGAAGTTGCTGAAGGTCGTCGACTGCTGGGCGACCTGATTGAGATTCAGGTTCTGTCGTGCCGAAAACCCGGCGATGCGGAAATACAGCAACTCCTCAGCCGTGTGCGCGAGTCCCTCATCGAGCCACGTCTCTTCGCTGGGAGTGGCGCCGGTGTTCACGTACAGGCGGCGACCGGAATTGATGAGGTGCTCGAACTCGTGGGCAATCGTGCCCAGGTTGAGCGTCGTGACCTCGTCCTTGGTGCGCCGATTGTTGTTCACCGTCCCATTGGGGTCCGGCACCAGGAGATAGAACATCTCGGCTTCGTTGGACGACGCACACGCGGCAAGGCCGTTGCGCGCCGTCTTCGGATACAGGTCGCGGGCAAAGAAGAACCCGCCAATCGTGAACGAGTTGGTGGACGGCGGGGTCAGCGCGTTGACGCTGCGTGTGTAGAACAGGATGATCTTGCCGTTGCCGCTGACGTTCGTCGGCGCGCCGAAGGCCGTGGTATCGAGTGGATAGACCAGCGTGTCGAACGTCGCGGCAATCGACGCATATTCGGCGTCCGAGTAGCCACCCGTCGGATTTTCGTTGTCCGCCACCACGATCGAGCGGGCCCCGACGGCGGCAACGCGTGACACGCGATTGTTCGGGTTGCTGCACGCCTGATTGGCGTTGGCGTTGAGCGTAATCGCATCGCCGACCTTGAGATCCGCCGGGATGATGGAGGCGATGCTTGCCGACGCGCCGGCGCGCTGCCGGTCGGCCTGCCACTCACGCGCGGTCGCCACGAGGGGAGCGAGTTCGCGTCGCTCGACGGCGCGTCGCTCGAGCTCGGCGAGGTGCGGGATGGTGCTGGCGTCCGTGTGCGCGTCGGTCAGTGCGGCATCGGACCACGGGAGCACCGCGGCATCGGGTGCGAAGAGCGCGGCGGGGCTGACATCGACCGCGGTCGTGGGACTGCTGTTGCCGGTGGCGAAGACGTCGAGTGACGTAATCGTGCCGAAGGACGTGGCCGTCGAAATCAGCGTCAGCGCGTACTCCGCGTTGATACCGGCGGGAGCCGTGAGGCAGGTGCGTACGCCTGCGGCATCACCATCGGGCGTGATGACTTCGCCAACGGCCAGTGCGCGTGCAGCAATGGGTCCGCAGACCGAAGACCCTGGCGCGCCGACGGAAACGGCCACGGTGTCCGCCCGTCCGCCGGCGTCGGCGATGATGTTGGCGGCACCCTGCGTCAGGGCGGTGACCAGACCGGCCGATGAGACTGACGCGACGGTCGGCGCGGTCGAGGTGAACGTCACGGACTGGCTGCCGATCTCGTTGCCGAACTGGTCGCGTCCGGCCGCCCGAATGCGGATTGTGTCGCCCTGGCCAAGGAACGCGCGGTCCGGGGTGGCGATCACGGCCGCGGCGCCGCCGGCGAGTGCGGTGGCGGTAAAGACGATGGGTGTCAGGCCACTGATCTGGGCCGTCGCACGCTGCGTCCCGGCCACAGTGCCGAGGGTCCATGTCGTCGTGGCGATCCCATCGCTGCTGCTGATCGACGACCCCGGCGATACCGAGCCGGCCCCGACGGCCGCGTCCCAATCAACGCGCGCGCCGGAGAGGACTTTGCCCGCCGCGTCGGTCACCACGACCCGCAGCGGGACGGAGAGGGCGGTCCCGACGGTGGCGGTCTGCAGATTGCCGCCGTCCAGGCGGATCGCGGCCGGGGTGCCGCTTGGTCCGGTCGGGCTGTCTTTGCGGCAGGCCGTGAGTAGCACCGCACAAACGGCCCAGCGAGCGATCTGCAGGGTCCTCTCCCGCGTCGTGCTGTGACGAGCATTACGCAGGGCGTTACGCAGGGCGTTAGGCTGATCGTGACTCGAAGCGTGCATGCGGAAATTCCGACCGACGAAGTGGGAGAAAGCCGTACTCGCGAATGATACCGCCAGGGTGGGTCTGCCGTGGTAGATTGCGGACATGCTTCGAGAGGTACTCCAACCCGCCGTTCGCCGCGGCGCAGGCCGTTGTACGTTGGGACTGGTCATGCTGACCCTCGTCACGCTGGGCTGTTCCGAGCGAAGCCGGTCCCTGCGATCGACGACGGACGCTTGGTGGCAAGGCGGTCAGCCGGACGAGCTGCCCCAGATGCTGAACGACGCGCTCCCGTTCCAGTATCCTGTCGCCCAGTATCTGCGTCGGATGCAAGGGAACGTCACGCTGCGTCTCTTTGTGGACGCCTCGGGCGCCGTGGTCCCCGACAGTACCCGCATTGAGAAACCGTCGGGCGTGCAGGCGTTCGATTCGGCGGCGCTGGCCGGTGCGCCGCGACTGCGTTTCCGCCCTGCGCGTCGTGGTGGGACCGCCATTCCTGTGGCGCTGCTGTATCCGGTGCACTTTCGTCATCCGGAAGGCGGTGCCGCTCCCGCTGATTCGCTGTAGGTCATCGACACTCCCCCCGTTCGATCCCGCCCATGGCCACGATACTGACCGCCGATGTGACATCGGTCGCCCCATCCGCCGAGTCGCCTGTCCAGCAGGAACACCTGCGGCATCGACTCCCCTATGACTCGGTGCTGGACACCATCGGCTGGACGCCGATGATCCGGCTGTCGCGACTCGCGAAGGGGATCCGCACGCCGCTCTACGGCAAGGCGGACTTCTTCAATCCGGGCGGCAGCGTGAAGGATCGTATCGGCATGCCGATGATCGAGGCGCATGAGCGCGCCGGGTCCCTCAAGCCCGGTGGCACGATCGTCGAGGCGACGAGCGGCAATACGGGAGTGGGCCTCGCGATTGCGGCCGCCCTCAAGGGGTACAAGTGCATCTTCACGATGCCCGACAAG
>CAZMGX010000551.1:0-3088 GCA_964565915.1 uncultured Gemmatimonas sp. | reverse complement strand
CGGCGATCGAAGTCCAGTGTTGGATCCGCAGCGATTGCCGAGGCGACGAAGTCGGCAGACGGAATGTACCGCGGTGCGACGGCGTTGCGCGCATCGGCGAGCGTCAGCCAAAAGAACTCGAAGGTGAGGTGCGCCTCGATCTCGCTTCCAGATGGCGGCCGCTTCTCCTGATTCAATGGATCCCTTGGGGATTTGCAGACCAGCGAGGGATGACGGAAGACAAGAGTTCAGGATCACCAGTACTTGTTCGGACAACGCAGGCAGCGGTGCGGCGCGACCAGTGTTGCTTCGCAGAATGTGCTGCGCTTCATGAACTCGGTTTCTTCGGCCTCGGAGCACACCACCTCAGTGGCCAACGCGCGCCAAGTGGTCAAAACAACCGTGCAGCCGCATTCCTCAGCGACCTCACGCAGCACCGCATCCGCCGCCGACTCTCGCGCCTCGATGCCTCCGCCAGGGAGGAAACATCCGGCAGGTGTGCGCACCACCGCGAGTTGCGCGGCGGAGTTTGAAATGATCGCGTACGCGCTCGGACGATCCCGGATTGGGAATCGACCAGCGGAAACACCGAAGGTCGGGACGCTCGACCAGTCTGTCATCTCGAGTCCTTCACGCGCCGCGAGCCGCGACGAAGGCGACTGCACTCGCGCTCGTCAACAGCAAGCGTCGTCATGGGTTGGTGCGGTCCAGCCGATAGACCCGCAGATACTCGAGGTCCTCGGCATCCTGCCAGACCGTCAGGATGTGTTCGTGCCCGATCTCGAGCACTCGATGTCGGGCCGGCAGCGCGCGCCGTCCAAGGTACTGGCCATCATTGCGAAAGATACGGAAGTGGACGGAATCGCCCGGCTCGAGGGCATACTCCTGAACCCAAAGATGGCCGTCGGCATCGAAGCGGATGTCGCTGAAGTACGGCACGACCGGAGCAGGTGACGGTTGGGCATACTGTCGCTCGATGGATCGTCGGGCCGCCTCATCGCCACCGGCCTGCAGCAAGGCGGCCTGCTTCACACGCTCAAGCAGGGCCACATCCACGGGAATGGCGGCTGCACTCCACCGGAGAATCCGTCGCAGGGAGCCGTCAGCTGCATGAAACCGGATCTCGGGAGCTGAGTTCTCACCCCACGCGAATCGATCGGGGGCGACCGCCAGCGCCGAGAACCGACCCAACGGTGCGGGCACGGCGGACTCGACCATTGACCTCAGGTCGTCGGTTCGACCGACGCGTGTCATCGCCAGCTCGCGGCCCGGAGTTTCGGCAATCGTGTCGAGGAGCACAGAGAGGTCACTACCGACCCGATAGTGCCGCACGCGTTGACGAAGTACACCCTCGGCGGGGATGTCCTCAGCAGCGAAGGGGAGACCAGCGGAGCCAATCCAGCTGCCGTCGGCCAATCGGTGGCTCGGAGAAACGTTACCGATGCCCTCGGCCGCGAGGTACTGCCACGACTTCAGGAACTCTCCGCTGAGCTTGAAGGCGTTCAGTCGTCTCAGCTGGCCATCCGGGACGAAGAGCGTGTCGCCGGACAGGCTCATCACGCCCACCCTGCGCAGCTCGCCCGGTCCGGTGCCATCGCGGCCGATGCTCCGCATCCACTCTCCGCTTTGACTGAATACTCGAGCCTGACGACTTGCGCCCACGAGCGCGATGATCTCGCCGTTACGCAGCATAGCGCCGGCACTGACGCTGAGCAGGTCGTAAAGCGAGTCGCCGTCGGACCGGTGACCGATCTGAAGCACCGGCACCGAGTCGACGCGCCAGCCTTCACCGGGCCGCCACGCTGAGGTGGAGTTGACGATGATCTCCACTCCGGCGCTATCGCTTCTGGTGGCGAGCATCACCGGCTCGGGGGCGCGGTCGCACGCGGCGAGGACGAGGAGCACAGGAAGAAGTAGCCTCATCTGCATCTCCACTCCGGTTCAGGAATCGCCGCACGGGGCGACTGCGGCTGCCCTCGCACTCGGCAACAACAGGCGCGAGGGTCCGGCACGTTCGACGACGAGGCGAAGGCGATGTTAAGGGCGGACGACCATGGCTCCTTTGGGCACCATGAGAACCGAACGGTATGAGTTGGGCAGGATAACGTGTGCCTCCGCTGCAAGCGTCGCTATACGGCTCGGGAAGAACCGTTGATGGCGTCCGAACGACGGCTCGTCCCATCAGTCCGATGTGCCCGGTGAAGCTGCAAACAGTTTACGGGTTCAGACAGTCGAAGCACGCCGGATACGGTTGCCCAGAAATCTTCCGTCGTGCCTTCGTCGATTCGCGCTAGCGGCCACGTCGCGTCTGCCTGCCAGCCTCAGTGAGAGTCGTCGGCCCACCATTCGATAGGAGCCAACCGTTGAGGACCGCTGCCATAGCGCTTGCTGCACTCTCTGCCGCCTGCGCGACGCTTGGAACGGGCGCCGCGAGTACCGACCGAATCGCCTTCATCAACGCGCGAGTCCTCGACGACTCGACCTTCGTCGAGCGCGCGCTCGTCGTCGAAGGCGGGCGTTTCGTGGATGCCGATCCGGCGACCGCGAGCCGCACCGTGGACCTGTCCGGTGCCTTCCTCGTGCCGCCGTTTTGCGAGGCGCACAACCACAACTTGGGCAGTGCCGACGGGAACCGGGAGGCGATCGATCGATACCTCCGCGAGGGCATCTTCTACGTCGGGGTGCTTTCCAACCTGCCGGCGCTGACTGATCCGATTCGTCATACGTACAACAACTCCCGCAGCGTCGACGCGATCTTCCTGAACGGCGGCCTGACGGCCACGGGCGGCCATCCCATCCGACTTCGCGAGTCCCTGCTTGAACGAGGGCTATACCCTGGCTTCACGCGTGAGTCGCTGGCCGATCACTCGTACTTCGTCGTCGATTCCCTCGCGGACTTGAATCGGAAGTGGCCACAAATCGTCGGCTTCCGGCCAGACGGCATCAAGATCTTCCTGCTGTGGTCCGAGGACTTTCAGCGACGTCAGCTCGACACGACCTACTTCGGGCAGAAGGGACTCGACCCGCAGCTCGTTCCGCAGATCGTCGAACGCGCGCACCGGCAGCGACTGCGGGTCTTCGCTCACGTGGAGAGCGCACACGACTTCCA
>CAZMGX010000550.1:0-3100 GCA_964565915.1 uncultured Gemmatimonas sp. | reverse complement strand
CGTTGATGCGCGTCACGTAGCGGCTCTCGAACACGGCCGGCATCGGCTTGATCGTCTTCAGGAAGTCGGCGATCGGGTCGATGTCCGATTTCTCGAGCACACCGGCGCGGGTCGCCGCCGTGAAGGCATCATCCGGAATCGGGTCCCACGCGCCGAACACGATGTCGTCAAGGCCCGCGAGCGACACGAAGTCCTTGATCAGCGGGCTGCGGTTGTCGGTGCGCTTGCCCAGACGGATCGTCGCCATCTGCGACAACGAGCCGATCGGAACGGACAGGCCACGACGCACGCGCTCAACGCCTGCGATGAACGTCGTGGCAACGGCGCCGAGTCCCGGCGTGAAGATGGCCAGCTTGCCGGTCGCCGGAGCCACAGCCCCGGCGGTACCGCGATTCGTATCGGTCACTTCGCTTGTTCTCCCTGTGCGGTCGTAGTGCGGTAGACAAACAGCATACGCTGAATCGCGGTGATCCACGCGGTCACCGACAGCAGCGTGACGATTCCAGCAAGAACCCAGCCGTTGAGGGCAAGGCCAAAAAACGCCTGGGGCGCCGAGAGCAGCGTGATGCGCTCCGGGCGCTGCAACAACCCGACTTTCGCGTCGAGCCCGAGGCTCTCGGCGCGTGCGCGGGTATACGACGTCAGGAAGGTCCCGACGAGGCCGAACAGTGTGATGATCAGCAGCTCATTGCTCTTGTGGACCGGGCTGGTCGCGTAGAACACCACGAGCCCGCCGAGCAGGAAGCCATCCGAGACGCGATCAAGGGTCGAATCGTAGAACGCCCCGAACGTCGTACTCCGACCCGTCCGTCGGGCCACGGTCCCGTCGAGCACGTCGAAGAGGGCCGTGATCCCGAGAAACCAGCCGCCGGTCATGATATGCCCAGAGGCGAAAATCCCTCCCGCGATCACCGTGCACAGCGTGCCGATGGTGGTGATCGTGTTGGGATGCACGCGCCGGCGCACGAGCCAGTCGGCCACGGGCTCGATGACCCGCAAATAGCCGCGTTGGATCGTGTTCCAGAGTGAAAGCATGTAGGCGGCAGCGGGGCGGATGACTGGAACCGACAACGGGACGAGGCGTGCCTCGTCCCGCGGCGCGGCTGGACCGCTCAAGAACTCAGGGCCAGCCCGTTAAAGCTAGGACTCCCGGCCCATCAACGGTAGAGATGAATCCGGCGCACGTCCCGTTCGAAGGCCACCACGCCGGGTAGCTGTCGGTCCATGACGGCGTCCGGATCCGCGCCCGACAGGATGGCCTCCCGCACGCGCGTGGAGCCCATCCGCTCGTCGAATCCCTTCGCCGTCACCTTGAGGCTGTCGCCCTGAACCCGGTTCAACGCCCACAGGATCGCGGCCCCAACACGTGCCGGCTGCACCAGATCGCGATCGGTGACTTCGATGCGAACGCCGGGGATGGCGCGCCCGGCGTACTTCCCGTCGCCCGGATTCGACGGCGTGAAGCGCTCCGACCGAAAACGCACACCGCTGAGCGACAGATCCTCGAGGAGCTGCACCAACGTGTCTGCCCGCATCCACGGTGCGCCGAAGCGCTGGAAGGGTTCGGTCGTGCCTCGCCCCACCGACACGTTGCTGGACTCAAAGGGGACCAGGGCCGGATAGAGCAACGCGCTGGTCAGGTTGGGCATGTTCGGCGACGGTCGGACCCACGGCAAGGAGGTATCGTCGAACCACATCTGGCGCCGCCAGTTCTGCATGGGCACGACGGTCAGGCGGGCGCCAATCTTGAGCTGATCCTGAAAGAGCCGGGCGAGTTCCCCCATGGTCAGCCCGTGACGCAGGGGCATGGGATACAAGGCGAACCCATTGGCCGGGCGCTCGGGGGTCGGCTCGTTGGGATTCGCGAGCGCCGAGTCGAGAAATGCGCCCTCCGTTCGCGAGCCCGTAATCGGATTCGGCCGATCGAGGACCAGCACCGGGATACCGCGCCGCACACTCGCTTTCATGGCGTACAGCACCACCCCCACGTAGGTCCAGGTGCGCGTGCCGATGTCCTGCAAATCCACCACGAGGACGTCGACGTCGCGGAGCAGCGTGTCCGGCGGCGCGATCGTGCTGCGGCGATAGAGCGAGTACACCACAAGGCCGGTCTTGGCATCGGTATCGTCCGCAAGATCGGGCTTGTCCTCCGTCCCCGTGGCCCCGTGCTCCGGCGCAAACAGCCGCACCAGCTTCACGCCGGCGCGCTGCGCGCGCGGATCGGCGGCGAGCAGGTCGATCGTCCGACGCCCCTTCTCGTCCACGCCGGTCTGGTTGGTGATCAGCGCCACGCGCTTGCCGGCCACCAGCTTGATGCTATCGTCCAGCAACACGGAAATCCCGGGGCGCACCTTCCGGCTCCCTCGGATCGGCATGCCATCTTCGTCGTTGACCGGACCATCTTGACGGCCCCCGGAGGCACACGCCGCCAGCGTGACGGCCAGTACGAGGAGTGGGAAGCCTCGGGCCATCCACGCCGTCCACGGTCGCTGCGCCATCGTGTTGTTCCGTCCGCTTTCGAGATGCGTCACGCGCTCCTCCGATTGATGCCGACGGGCCACTCTGGCCCGCCGGTCCTGTCCTCCGGCCAACACACGATGTCGCAATCTCCCTACCTGCGGCGAATGATTCCCTCGCTCCAGCCGACGGCGATCGCGCTCGCTCTCCTGACCGTGCCTGCCTGCGCGCACCCCCGCGCAGAACCGCCGGCGGCCCCTTCGGTGAACGTACCGCGTGTGCCCGCGCCGCGTCAGCCGTCGATGCCGACGGCGTTGCCCCCTTCGTCAAGCGCTCCGGATGCAGCGGCGGTGATAACAGTCCCCGGCCCCCTGCCCCTGACGCCTGGCAGCGTCCTTCCCGCCGCGCACGTGCAGTGGATCGAGCGCACGCTGAGCGCGTTGACGCTCCGCCAGCGCGTCGCCCAGATGATGATGGTCTGGGTCCTCGGTGACTACGCCAACGCGCGCGATCCAGGATTTGCCCAACTCGTGGGCCACGTGGAGCGCGACGGAATCGGCGGGGTGGTCATGTCGCTCGGCTCGCCGATCGAAGTGGCGGAGAAGCTCAATGTTCTCCAACGACGTGCGTCCGTTCCGCTGCT
>CAZMGX010000549.1:0-3111 GCA_964565915.1 uncultured Gemmatimonas sp. | reverse complement strand
CGTCGCACCTGCACGCCACGCCCGCGCCGGCAGCAGCTCCCGCCGCCGCGGCCATCGCGGCGCCGGTTGGCGTGCTGCACAGCGTCTCGTTGCATCAAACGGAGACGGGCTCGTTCGAGGTGCCGGAAGGGGCGAGTGCGGTGGGGATGGCAGAGGAGGAGGGCGAAGGCGAGGCGATCGTCGTGGCGGCCGCTGCGCCCACGACCGCGGTGTGTCTCGCACCCGCCGAGGCGGAGCTGAAGAAGATTCCGTTCTTCGTGCGAGGCAAGGCGCGCCGCAACACCGAGCGGTACGCGCTCGATCATGGGATTAGCGAGATCACCGTCGACACGTTGTACGACGCCAAGGCGTTCTATGGCCGCTGAGCGCGCCCGGGGCCCCGTTCCGCAGGTACCGATCCGTCTGGTGATCGTGACCCTCGATGCGCATCTGGCTGATGCGTTCGAGCGGGCGCGCACCAACCTGCAGCGGGACCTTCCCGGTCTGACGCTCTCCTTGCACATCGCGGCGGACTTCGGCGCGGATACGTCGGCGCCGGAACGTGCGCGTCGCGATATCGCCAACGCGCACATCGTCGTGTGCACGCAGCTGTTTCAGGAAGACTATGCGAACGCGGTCCTGCCGGCCGTCCTGGCGCGTCGGGCCGACGCGGATGCCGTTCTCTGCGCCCTGTGCACGCCCGAGTTGGTGAAGTTCACGAAGCTCGGCAAGTTCGACATGAGCGGCGGCGAATCGCGCTCGCCCTTCTCGCCGATTTCGTTGCTGAAGAAGCTCCGCGGGTCGCGTGGCGATGGAAAGTCGAGTGGTGAACGCCAGATGTCGGCACTGCGGACGCTGCCGTCGCTGCTCAAGTTCATACCGGGGACGGCGCAGGACGTGCGCGCGTACCTGCTGCTGTTGCAGTACTGGCTGGCCGGGTCGAGCGAGAACATCGAGCAGATGATCCGCTATGTGATCGACCGGTACGCGGCGGGACCGCGCAAGGCGTTGCGCGGTGCACTCGCTCCGGCGGCGCCGCAAACGTATCCCGACGTGGGATTGTGGCATCCGGCCCTCGCCGGTCGTGGCATCACGGAACAGTTGGACGCGCTGCCGGTTTCGGCGACACATCGCAGCGCGGGTGCGGGCACGGTGGGCGTGCTTGTTGGCCGGTCGTATCTGCTGGCTGACAACGTTGCGCATTACGCGGCAGTGGTTCGGGCCCTGGAAGCACGGGGAATGCGCGTAGTGCCGGCGTTCGCATCCGCGCTCGATGCGCGGCCGGCGGTGGAGCGGTACTTCACCGATGCACGTGGGCGCGCGACGATCGACGCCTTGGTCAACCTGACCGGGTTCTCGCTGGTTGGCGGGCCGGCGTACAACGATGCGGCCGCGGCGCAGAAGGTGCTGCAGCAGCTCGATGTGCCGTACTGCACGCTGCAGACGCTCGAGTTCCAGACCATTGCCGAATGGCAAGCCGACGCGCGTGGCCTGAACCCGCTGCAAGCGACGCTGCAGATTGCCATTCCCGAGCTTGACGGCGCGATCGTGCCCACGGTCTTCGGCGGCAAGGGACCGTCGCAAGAGGGCAAGGCGGCGGCGTCGGAACCGATCACCGAGCGTGTCGAACGGGCCGCCGAGCGCATCGCACGACTCGTGCAATTGCGTCGCCGCGAGCGCGCCGAACGCAAACTGGCGATTGTCCTGTTCAACTTTCCGCCGAATGCGGGCAACACCGGCAGCGCGGCGTACCTGGCCGTGTTCCCATCGCTGCAGCGCGTGTTGGCCTCGCTCAAGGAACAGGGCTATACGGTCGAGCTGCCCGCGAGCCCCGACGATCTGCGTGAGCGCCTGACGCAAGGCAATCGCGAGCGGTATGGGGCACCGGCGAATGTGCATGCGCGCATTCCGGTCGCTGATCACGTACGCCGCGAGAAACACCTGCGCGAGATCGAGAAGACGTGGGGGCCAGCTCCGGGCCGCCAGCTGACCGACGGACAGACCCTGCACTTGATGGGGCTCCAGCTCGGGAACGTGTTCATCGGCGTGCAGCCGTCGTTCGGCTGGGAAGGCGATCCGATGCGGCTGCTGTTCGAAGGCGGCTTCTCGCCCACGCACGCGTTCAGTGCCTTCTACCGTTGGGTGCACGAAGACTTCGCGGCCGACGCGATCCTGCATTTCGGCACCCACGGTGCGCTCGAATTCATGCCCGGCAAACAGTCGGGCCTCGACGCCACGTGCTGGCCCGATCGGCTTATCGGTGATACGCCGAACGTCTATCTGTACGCATCGAACAACTCGTCGGAAGGCACCCTCGCCAAGCGCCGTGGCAACGCGACGTTGGTGTCGTATCTCACGCCGCCGATTGCCAACGCAGGATTGTATCGCGGCCTGTTGGATCTCAAGGGATCGCTCGATCGCTGGCGCGCCCTCGATGCGTCGAAGGCCTCGGAGGCCGACGCGCTGCGCACGCTGGTGCAGCAGCAAGCGGTGGCCGTTGAACTGGCCGATGCCGCCGAGCCCGCGTGGCGCGCCGATGAAGCCGACGAGCGGATTCGCATCCTGCGTGATCGCCTGCTCGAATTGGAGTACAGTCTGATCCCGATGGGCCTGCACGTGGTCGGCGAAGGCATGCCGGCCGAGGCGCGAACCGATGTGCTGATCGAGATCGCGAAGTTGGGGCGCCCGGAGCTCGAGTTGCCGCCGATCATGGACACGATCACGGCGGGTGTGAGTGCCGAGCGCGCCGATGGTGAGTCGGCGCAGGCGGCCGAAAAGGTGGTGCGCGAGGCGGTGCGGGCGCTCGTGACGTCGGGGGATGCACGGCAGGCGGAGCAGGCAGCGAAGGCGGCGGCGCGATCGCACGGCGTACGCGTGGCCGACACGCGGGGCCTGGAGCAACATCTGGTCGCGCTGGCTGGATTCGATGCCGCGATGCGCGAGGATCACGAGATCCCGGGCATCCTGCGTGCGCTGGATGGTCGCTACGTGCCACCCGCCCCGGGTGGTGACTTGCTGCGCAATCCGGCGGTGCTGCCGACTGGCCGCAACATCTACGGTTTCGATCCGTATCGTGTGCCCAGTGCCACCGCGATGCTGGAAGGTCGGACGCGCGCCGACCAGCTGTTGGCG
>CAZMGX010000548.1:0-3119 GCA_964565915.1 uncultured Gemmatimonas sp. | reverse complement strand
CCTTGCCCGAGAGCTGAACGGTCGCCTGCGTGACGTTCAGCGGATCGGTGCCCGTCGGTGTCGCCGTGACATTCACGCTCGACAGTCGCACCGTGGCGACGCGCATGGTGATCGTGACCCGCACATCGGGTCCGTCGGCCGGGACGACAATGATCTTGTGCTCGGCCGCATAGCCGATGCGGATCAGGTCGAGGTGGTAGGTCCCGGGCGGCAATCCCCGAAACAGGAACTCGCCGCGGTCATCCGTAAGGGCGGCGCGATTCGCCCCGCTGACCACCACCTGCACATTGCTCAACGGGCGTCCGGCGGTGTCACTGACGACACCGCTCACGACCGTCTCGCGGCTGGGCGCCACGGACTCTTCAGACGGATCCGGAGCGGGCTGCGCGTCGATCGCGCGGACCGTGGTCACGACAAGAAGGGCACAACACCAGCGCATCAGCGGCGCCGTTTGAAAGAACGGTCGGTACATGGAGACTCCACGACAGGAAGGAGGACGAACGCCGAAAGACGTTCACGAAGCAGTCGCGGCCCTATGGGGCGCGCGGCGTTTCAGCCTTCAGTCGTGGGAGGCGCGCGAGGAGCAACCCCGAAATCAGTCGCTCGATGGACCGGCGGGGCGTGGTGCGAGTCGCCAACCGCATGCAACGCCACCGAGGGAACGACGACTGGCGGTGGCCGGTGCCCATCACCTACCTGTGTCGCGACAGAGCACAGCGGACATTCGTGCGCATGCACCACGACGCACGACGAGGACGACTCCGATTCGATGTGGGCGTACGCCTCCCGTCGATCCAAACGCCATGCGTCCGCAATCGCCGCGACCGAAGGCGCGACGAGTTGGAAGAGAGCGAACAGGACCAGAATCCGCGATAGCAGCGGACGACGGGAGAGGCGAATCACGGGGACGGAAGGGGTTTCTGGACGGCGGCCGCGCGGCAGGTTACAACGCTATCGTCAGGCGTGACTGCCTGCTACCCTCCGAAACACTGTACGAGCCGCGGGGCTGATGTGCTAAAGCTAGCGCACCGGTCGCGGCCGTTCGCGGCACCGATTGCGTTGTCTCTGGTCCTGCTGGTCAGCGTCGCTGATCACGGCCATGCGCAAACGTCGCCCCCCGGCTGGACCCTCTCCGGCGAGGTTGGTGGTGCATTCGGGGGAACGTGGCTCGAGGGCCCCTCGGTTCCTGCCGTGTCAACGGGGACCGGTGTCGCGGTAGCCGTGGGGATGCGTCGCGTGCTGAAGACCCAACGCGGCGACGGCCTGTCGGCTGGTGTTACCGTACGTGTGGTAGCGCAGCCGGTGCACCTGCGCGAGCTCGGATCACGCTGGGAGGGCGGCACACTGACCGACGCGCAGGTCATCGGTACCCTGACGCTCCCGATCGATCGGACGCCGCAACGACGGGCCAACCTCGAACTGGGCGCTGGCATGTCTGTCCTGTCCGGGGCCCGCACGTTGTACCCATTCAGCGCCCTCGCCCGCACACTGCCCACACTTGAGTCCGGGCTCGTGCTGTTTCGAAGCCGCGCCATTCAGCATGCTTCCGCTGGGCTGAATCGGCCAGTCGGGCTGTTCGTGCGCTACAGTCTGACGCGCGTGGACCCCAGGCCAACTCCCGCGGACGACGTGTCGTCGACCGCGACCACTGCCGGCTGGGTCGGCCGCTTCGCCATTGGCCTTCGGGTGCAACGATGATTGGTCGCCTCGTGGTCCGGATGGCCCGTTTCGTCAGTCTTGGCCTCGTCGTGGTATTCTCCGCGTGCGACAGCCCATCCGCGACGCGACCGGCCGCCGCCTACGACCCGACGACCCTGACCGGCGGCCTGCTGTATCGCTGGCCGTCCGGAAAGACGGTTCGCGTCTATGTGGTGCCCAGCGTCTCATCGCGCTTCGATCTGGGCACCGCGACCAGGCAAGCCATGGTCGTCTGGAATGCGGTGAGCCAGTTCGGCGAGTTTACCCTGGAGACCGCCCCCACGCTCGCTGACGCCGACCTCGTCGTGTTCGACCGCGACACACCAATGCCGGTTCGCGCCGGCAGCTGCACGTTCGATGCGCGCAGCGCCAGCGGGTACACCTACTTCTGTCCGAACGTCACCACCCCATCGCGCGCGGAGCGCCTGCAACTCTCGGCCGGGGGGCTCAGTGCGATCACCGTTGCCATCCAACTCGACCGCGGCCGCATCGCCAGCCAGGATGCCCTCAATGCCGTCGTGGCGCATGAGTTTGGACACGCCCTCGGCATTGGCGCCCACAGCGATGACGCCCGGGACCTGATGTTCGGCCTGCCCACCGTGTCGGCCCCCTCGGCGCGAGACCGCGGCACCCTGCGGTTCGTCCTTGGACAGCGCGCTCAGCTGACGCTGTAACCCGCCTCTGTGTAATCGGTTGCGACGGCCGCTTGAGCCGCGGTCACAGAGAGGGCATGTTTCAATGCTGTCGCTTGTCGTTGCCGAAGAATGGCCGAAGCGTCGTAAACACATCACTCTTGCGGCGGCTCGCTGCGGCCTCCGCTGTCCTTTTGCTAGAGGGTCGCGCGTATGGCGACACAGGTCACTCCGTCCTCCACCGTGAAGCGCGAAAGCGCGGACGGCCTTGCACCACAGGGGCTCCGCCCCACGGGGCGCGTTCACTGGAATCTCGTCGCGCCCGAATTGGTTGAGGCGGCCGTGCGCCGCCGCGAGGGCGTGCTGGCCGAGATGGGTCCGTTCGTTGCCGTGACGACTCCGCACACTGGCCGCTCCCCCAACGACAAGTTCGTCGTCAAGGACCCGACCAGTGAGGCCGATGTCGACTGGGGCAAGGTGAACCAGCCGATCTCCCCCGAGCACTATGCCACGCTCAAGGCCGATGTGCAGGCCTATCTGAACGGGCTCGACGAACTGTTCGTGCAGGATCTCTACTGCGGCGCCGATCCGGCGACGCGCTTGAGTGTCCGCTATGTGCTGCCCAATGCGTGGCACGCGAACTTCGTCCGCAACATGTTCATCCGCCCGGGCATCGAAGAGCTGGCGACGTTCGCGCCGAACTTCACGGTCTACCATGCGCCCGAGTATCAAGCGGATCCGGCCCGCCACGGGACACGCACGGGCACGTTCATCGTGCTGAACCTCGCC
>CAZMGX010000547.1:0-3122 GCA_964565915.1 uncultured Gemmatimonas sp. | reverse complement strand
CGCCAAAGCTTTCCGACTGGCCCGATGTCACGTGGACGGCCGACGTGAACGCGATTCACGTGGACCTGGACACGTTGACCCCAGAGGTCGTGGCCACGTGGAAGGCGGGCGATCGGTTGCTGCTGAACGGCAAGTTGCTGACCGGCCGCGACGCGGCGCACAAACGCATCGCAGACTTGTATGCCTCGGGCGAAGGACTGCCGGAGGGTGTCGACTTCACCAATCGCATGATCTACTACGTGGGTCCCGTCGACCCGGTGCGTGACGAAGCGGTGGGTCCTGCCGGCCCCACGACGGCCACGCGCATGGACAAGTTCACCGAGATGATGCTGGCCAAGACCGGCCTCATTGCGATGATCGGCAAGGCCGAGCGTGGCCCCGCCGGGCTGGAGGCGCTGCGCAAGCACAAGGCCGCCTATCTCATGGCCGTGGGCGGCGCGGCGTACCTCGTGTCGAAGGCCATTCGGGCGTCACGCGTTGTGGCGTTCGCCGACCTCGGTATGGAAGCGATCTACGAGTTCGAGGTGCACGACATGCCGGTGACGGTAGCCGTCGATGCGGCGGGCAACAACGTGCACGAGACCGGCCCGCGTGAGTGGCAGGAGAAGATTCGGCAGCTGCCGATTCTGGCGTAACCGATCTGCACGTGCGCTGTCCGACGGGTGCTCGAGGCCCACTGAGGCATTTTGGAGCGGCAGTGCAGTTATCCACATCGACAAGGTCTTGACGCCTTTGATATCACGAAAATGGTATCGTCGCCTGTGCTCGTCAGCTACGGCGTTTCTGCGGCCACCGCGACGCTGAGGAGGAATCCCACCCGCGCGGCGCGCGCGTATCAGCAACAATGACCGAATTCGTAAGTGACGGATGGCCTTATGTTTATCGTCGGTATTGTATCATGATACCATACTTTGAAGTCTCGGCGTGACGTCACTTCATAAATACCGATCGGGTCGATTCCTGGAACTGGTGGACTGGCGCCAGCCTAACGGCCCGCGCGGCTACCGGTGCCGCCGGACGTTGGTCGGCGAAGCACGAGATATGGGGATAACGTGGACGCAGGCGATCGATTGCCGTTGAGCGGCAAGTTGCTCACCGGTCGCGAGGCGGAGCACAAGCCGATCTCTGCGCATATCTGGTCAGGCCTGAGGCGCGTTGCAGTCACTCGTATTCGAGTGACCGGCGAGAGCTCTCGCAGCAACGGACTCTCCGTGGTGTTCGGAGTGGGCGACTAGCGAGCGTACCCGAGCCGGCGTTGTCTGGGCAATGCCGGCTCGCTGTCTCATGCGGACGTCACGTCAGACGTCACGTCGGACGTCACGTCAATCGTCCTGGCGGCCACCCCAGGTCAGACCCAGAAAGAAGCGCGCCGCCTGTGGTCGCGTGCCTTGCGTGTCGCTGTTTCGCATGGCGCTCCAGCCTGCCATGAAGCGTCGATACCGCGCCGTCAGACCGTATTCCAGGTCAACCACACTCAGCGTATCGCCGGAGTACTCGGCGTCGTCTTCCGCCGCATCCGACGACAGGAAGTACACCTGGAAGCGATAGCGCGCGGAGAGGAACGGTGTCAGATGCAGGCCGCGGTAGACCGGCTGATCGAATCCCACCGCGACGCCGCCGGTGGCGCCAAGCGATTGCGTGGTCAGCTTCTGCTCAGAAATCAGCTGCTCCCACTGACTGCGTCCGTACCGCAGCCCCAACACTGGACACACCGCGACGCGATTCGCGCGGAACTGCACGGCAACCTGTGCATCGGCCTCGAGCGCGCCGGTTTGCGGCGGCATGCTCAGCGCGCTTGCGCCGACACCGAGTGCCGCGCGCTGGCCTACGAAGTTGGCTCGTGCTCCGTGCCCACGTGATGCCGAAGTCTGGCCATACGTGTACGCCACGCTGGATGAGGGGGCCGCGCCCACGCATGTCTGCGCGTGTATGGTCGACGCACCGGCGATCGACCCGGCAGCCAGCGAGACGGTGAGAAGGCAGCTCAGTGACCGCTTCATAGGGCGAATGACCTCCGGAATTCCAGCACGTAGGTAATGTCGCCCAGGATCGGTACCGGGATCTTTGCGCGAATGGTGACGCGACTCGGAGCTCCGGCCATGTCCGTGCCGACTTCCATCGGCGTCGATCTTCCCAACGCGTTCAGCGACGCGGTGAAGGCTTCGAAATCCCGCTCGTAGAATCCATTCTGATACTTCTCCGAGTCGACGCCATTTCGTCGCAATCGGTAGTAGGCCGCGGCCAGTCCATCCGACCGGCGGATCGTCTTGCAGTCGTCAGCCCACAACCGATCCGTGGCGCTGAACTCGAGCGCCCCGGACATCAGCAGATCTTGACTGCCGGGGAGCGCGTAACCCGTAACCGGAATGGGCTGGCCATCGATGGTCGCCAGCCGCCACACGCCCTCGAGATCGGTAATGTGCTTTGCTGAGACCTTGCCAGTGAGTGGATTCAGTCTCACGCAGGGTGACACGATCTCGTTCAGGAAACAGCCGCTCAGGGCGGCGCCGCTGCCGGCGATCGCAATCGACGCGGCAAGAGCCCGAAAACACGGGTGCATAGCTGGCGGGTGAGATGGTCGACGGAAGGGTGCTCACCTGAACGGCGCAAAACCGCTTCAGATCTACCGATTGACCAATCCCGACTGCGTTCGAGCCCACATCGCCGGAAGTTCGGTAAGTCGGGCGACGACGCACGAAACCCCAGCGTGCACGATACGTGCCTGCCGGGGTTCCGTATTGTGTTTGAGTAGCAGGGGGGGGGCTCGAACCCCCGACCTCACGATTATGAGTCGTGTATCGGGTATGGACAGCCGCGGAAAGGCACCGACATTGAGCGCGCATTTCGCACCATAAACTATTGACAAGCTGTAAGTTAATGCCGACAGTTGGAGACATGGCCGGACAGGCACAGACAGCCGTTGCCAGTGCGATGTGTGTCCCCAGTGATGCTCCAAGTTTTCATCGATCCTCGAATGGAGACGAGCGGGCATCTCCATAGCGGTTGAGTCCCCAGCAGCCCAGCAATGCCTCGAGAAGACGCAGAAAGGTCTGAACTGACCGTCAAACTGCTGGCCAGCCTGAAGGCGCCGGCGAGCGGTCGCATCGAGATCGCGGACACCA
>CAZMGX010000546.1:0-3124 GCA_964565915.1 uncultured Gemmatimonas sp. | reverse complement strand
TGTCATCGGTGAGAGTCCCGGGCCGATGAAGCGGAACGGGAAGCGGGCGAAATCGGTATCGCGCGTACAGATGCGGCGAATGCCGTGCTCGCGCATGAGCACTGCCGTCTCCGCATCGTGCCACAAGTTGCCGGTGATGATGGGGACTTCCGCCATGACCTCCGACAGCACGGCGGCATGACGATCGGTTGGCGCGAGCATCGACAACCCTGGTGATTGTTGCAGTGCCGTCAGAAACTCCCCGGCGGCGTGACCGGTCCACGGCCTGCGCAAGACGCGGGGATGTGTGACCACCCGCAGAAACTCGTAGCAGTTGCCCCAGGTGAGATACCACGCGCCATGCTGCACGCGCCAGCGTTCGAGGAGCAGGCGACAGCGGGCGTGTTCCGGTGCGCTGACGTCGGCCGCGTACACCAGCACATTGGTGTCCACCACGAACAATTACCGCTCCTCCATCACCCGATAGAGCGCTTCGCGATCCGCCACATCCACCAAGGCCCCACCGGAATCGAAGCTCGGCAACGGCACCAGTTCTGGCGCGGCCGACCGACGCTGCAGGAGCTGCCGCAACGCCGTCTCCACGAGCTCCGACATGGTCCGGCCGCTCCGCGCCGACTCTCGGCGAAGCCGGTCCATCACCGTATCGTCAATGTTCAGCGTGGTCTTCATATGGAAAACCATACGTGCAATACAGGGATATGTCAAGCCGGCAATCCAATCGCGCCACATGGCACCGGCATAACGACGCTTGCAGCAGAAGCCGGCGTTGAGGCCGTAGAATTAGCCTCAGCGCACCTCCGGCGAGGGCGACGTCTCGCAGAATCTCTCGCCAGTTAATGCGGCGTTCTCGAACAGTACTTTTCGGCGCAGTCTTGCTGTGCTTCCGTCATGTGGACGGCTCGCTTGTTGGGAACACCCGCAGTTGAACAGTGACGATACCACGAATCAGCGCGTGCGACTCACGGAATCCCACGCCGGACACGACTTCGCGGTCTCCGCACGCATGGCATTGCTCGACGTCGGCAGTGACGCCGCGACGGCCATGAGTTCGATGTCGAACACGAGATCCGTACGCGGCGGAATTGCCGGCGGACGTCCATTGGCGCCGTAGGCCAAGCGATAGGGCACGAACAAGCGTCGCACGCCGCCGACCTGCATACCCGGCAGTCCCTGCTCCCAACCGGGCATGACGGCGCGTGTGCCCAACTCGAACACGATCGGCGGCGGTGTGCGCCCCGTACGCGCCATTAGTGTCGAGTCACGCGACGTCTCGAATTGCCGCCCGTCGGGCAGCACACCGACATAGTGCACATACAGACACTGTCCGCGCGTGGCGCGTGCGCCGGTGCCGGTGCGCGCGTCGACCACACCAAGGCCGCCGTCGCCTCCAGCCCGGCCGCCCGTGACACTGGCACTGCTGCTGACGCTCGTCCCGGTACTCGTGGTGGAGCTGCGGCTACTCGAGGCACACGACACCAGCAGTACCGCACACGCCGCACCGATCGGAATGATCCAGCGGCGACTCATGATGCGCGCTCCGCCAATGCCTCGGGTGACGTGGCGATTCCCAGCACGGCGGCATCATCACCACCGTGCCCCTGCGCGATCAGGGTGTCCATGCGCGCGGCAATCGCTGGCAGCGCCGACAGCGGGAACGCACCGGCGGTTTCCATCATCAGGCGCACATCCTTGCGCGCCATGTCGAGCTCGAAGCTCGGCCCAAATCGTCCGGCGGCCATGTTCCGACCACGACCGGCGATGGTCGTGACCGGGTTCAGCACGTCCAGCACATCGAGCGCATCGATGGGTGTCACCCCCGAACCGGCCGCCACCGCAAACACATCGGCCACCAGCGCCGTGACGCCGATGATGAACGTGTTGCCGAACAGCTTGTAGGCCGCCGCGAGATCCGGCCGCTCCCCGAAGTACTTAACCTTGGCGGCCATCTGTTCGAGGGCCGGCCGCACGGCGTCGAACAGCGCCTGCGGACCGGCCGCGAGAATGGCGCCCTGACTCTGCCGGGCCGCAGCCGGGCCGATGAACACCGGACAGTGCAGGTAGCGCACCCCTTCGGCGTTCAGCCGCACGGCCCGCTCGGCAGTGGCCGCCGGCTGCGTGGTGGTGTGATCCACGATGATGGCGCCCGGAGCCAGCCCCGGACGCAGCGCCGCGATGACGGCCTCAACCACGGCGTCATCCCGCAGCACCAAGTGGACCCGCTCGGCCCCGTGCACGGCCTCGGCTGGTGAGTCCGCGACGGTCACCCCGAATTGGGCCAGCGCCTGCGCTTTCGTCGCAGTACGATTCCACACCGTGACCGTCTCGCCGCGAGCGGCAGCGGCTTCCACGAACCCCGACCCGAGGAGGCCCGTCCCGAGAAATGCGATGGCTGACATATGTGCAAAGATGGCTTGGCGGGGGAGAACCCGCACGGGAACCCGCAGGGGTATCACGGATAGGTCAGGTATCGGCACGCCCGTCGGGCGCACCGCGATACCCGACAGAACTTTCGACACGTCCTTACGACATGCCCGACTACAAGAAGCCCACGACCGAAGAACTCGCGCGGACCCTGACGCCCGAGCAGTATGCCGTCACGCAGCAGTGCGGCACCGAACCGCCGTTTCGCAACGAATACTGGGATCATCATGAGCCGGGGCTGTACGTCGACATCGTGAGTGGCGAGCCGCTGTTTGCCTCGGTCGACAAGTTCGACTCCGGCAGCGGGTGGCCCAGCTTTACGCGGCCCGTCGCTCCGAATGTGACCGAGGTGGCGGACACGTCGCATGGCATGCGGCGAGTGGAAGTGCGCTCGCGTCATGGCGATTCCCACCTGGGGCACGTGTTTCCCGATGGTCCTCGCGAAGAGGGCGGGCTGCGCTATTGCATCAACTCCGCGTCGCTGCGCTTCGTACCGGCAGCTGAGCTGGAGCAGGCGGGGTATGCCGAGTTTCTGCCGATGTTCGGCCTGGCGCCGTCGACGCCGGCGGCGGCGTCATCCGGCGCCGAGTCGTCCGCCCCGGCTGCTACGGAGGTGGCGATTCTCGCCGGCGGCTGCTTCTGGGGCGTCGAGGAGATTCTGCGTGCCGTGCCCGGTGTGCTGGAAACCGAAGTGGGCTACACG
>CAZMGX010000545.1:0-3130 GCA_964565915.1 uncultured Gemmatimonas sp. | reverse complement strand
GTCCAGCCACAAGGGCATGAACCTGCCGGGCATCGCCGTCGCCGCGCCGTCGATCACCGAGAAGGACAAGGCCGACATCGCCTTTGCCGTGGCGAACGATCTCGACGCCCTGGCGCTCAGCTTCGTGCGTCGTGCGGATGACATCGAACAGCTGCGCAGCATGATCCCGAAGTCGATTCTCGTCGTCGCGAAGATCGAGAAGGACGTCGCCCTGCAGAACATCGAGGAGATCCTGCGCGCGACGGACGCGGTCATGGTGGCGCGCGGCGATCTGGGCGTCGAGTTGCCGTTCGAGGAAGTGCCGATCGCGCAGAAGAACATCATCGCGCTGGCGAACCGCATGGGGCGTCCGGTCATCACGGCGACACAGATGCTGGAGTCGATGATCGAGAATCCGCGCCCGACGCGCGCCGAGGCCAGCGATGTGGCGAACGCGATTCTCGACGGCACCGATTGCGTGATGTTGTCGGCCGAGACGGCCGCTGGGGCCTACCCGCGCCTCGCGGTCGAAGCGATGCGCCGCATCATTCACGAGATCGAGACCCACCCGCGGACCCTCACGTCCGGCCGGGTCGAGCGGCGCGTGCTCAGCGGCGTGAATACCGAGGAAGCGATTGCCGCGGCGACCGTGGCCGCCGTGCGCATGCTGGAATCGCCGCTCGTCGTCGTGTTCACCAAGAGCGGTTTCACGGCGCGTATCGTCGCGTCGCATCGGCCGTCGGTTCCCATTCTTGCCCTCACCGATGAACCGCGAGTGTGTCGCCAGTTGTCACTCGTCTGGGGCGTCGTGCCGCGACTCGTGCCGACGGCGCGTGGCTACGATCACATGGTCGCCATGGCGCTGCGCGAAGCGCTGGACCTCGGACTCGTCACCAAGGGCGACCGGGTGCTGGTGACGGCCGGTGTCCCCTTCGACGTGCCCGGTACGACGAATCTGTTGAAGGTCGAAACCGTCTGACACCGCCCGACGCTCTGCGCAAGGCGCTGCCCAAGGCATCGACGTGAAGCTGCGCTTCCTCGGCACCGGCACCAGCTTCGGTGTTCCGCAGATCGGCTGTGGCTGCCCGGTGTGCCGGTCGAGCGACGCACGCGACCGGCGCACCCGATGTGGGGCCATCATCGACGCCGATGACGGCACCCGTCTGCTGATCGACACCCCGCCCGAGCTGCGCCTGCAGCTCGTGGCCGGCGGCATCGATGACGTCGACGCCGTGCTGTTTACGCACGAGCACGCCGACCACATTCACGGGATCGACGATCTGCGTTCGTTCACGCAGCATCGCGAGGCGGCGCTGCCCCTGTATGGATCCGTGACCGTGTTGAACACGCTGCGCGAGCGCTTCCCGTATGTCGTCGATCCGCACATGCGACCCCTGCCGGGCACGTCCAAACCCGAGGGAGAATTGCACCGGATCACGGCGGGGGTGCCGTTTCAGGTGAAGGGCACCACCGTGCTGCCGATCGCGGTCCCACATGGACGCACGCCGGTCATGGCCTACCGCGTGGGCGATATCGGCTACGTGACCGATGCCAAATCGTTGCCCGATGACGCGCGCGCGGCGCTCGCCGGGGTGCGGGTGCTGGTGTTGAATGCCTTGTGGCGGACCGAGCATCCCACCCATCTGTCGCTGTCGGAGGCCGTGCGGGCCGCGCAGGACATCGGGGCCGAACGCACGTACCTGACGCATCTGACCCACGACAATTTTCACGCCGATCTCGCCGCCGAATTGCCCCCGGGCATCAGTCCGGCGTATGACGGCCTCGTCGTGTCCCTCGAACCGGATTCACCGGAATGACGCTGTCGATCGACTTCACCAACATGATGGCAGGGGCACTGCCGCCTGGCGTCGGCATTACCGAACCCGAGTGGCAAGAGGCCCGTGATCGTTTCGCCGCCGCGCACGCCGCCGTCGAGGCAAAGCGGGCGTCCCTCGGATTCCTGTCACTGCCCACGAACGAGCCGTTGCTGCAAGCGACGCTCGACGTGGCCGAGCAGGCCCGAGGACGATACGACGACGTGTTGCTTCTGGGAATCGGCGGGTCGGCGTTGGGGCCGATCGCGCTGCGCACGGCGCTGCGTCCGCCGGCCTGGAACACCCTGGCGCCATCCGCGCGCGAGGGGCACCCGCGACTTCACGTACTGGACAACGTCGATCCCGGCACGATCACCGCGGTCCTGGCGCGGCTCGACCTGCCGCGGACGTTGGTTCTCGTCGTGTCGAAATCCGGCGGGACCGTGGAAACGATGGCCCAGTATCTGATCGTGCGTGATGCGCTCGCGCGGGCGGTCGGCGAAACCCGGGCGCACGAAAACCTCGTGTTCGTGACGGACCCCGAGGTGGGGGCGCTGCGGCGCATTGCGCGGGCCGAGGGCATTTCGACGCTCGAGATTCCGCCCAATGTCGGCGGCCGCTTCTCGGTCTTCACGGCCGTGGGCATGCTGCCCGCCGCACTGATTGGTATCGACGCGCGCGCCCTGCTGGCCGGCGCCGCCGACATGACGAAGCGCGCCGAGAGCAACGATCCCGCGGTCAATCCGGCCGGCGCGTTTGCGGTGCTGCAATGGCTGGCTGACACCCGCCATGGCCGGAACATTCACGCCCTCATGCCATATGCGGATCCCCTGCGGGACATCGCGCTGTGGTTCGTGCAGCTGTGGGCCGAGTCGCTGGGAAAGACCCGGCCGGATGGCACATACACCGGCCCGACACCGCTGCCGGCGGTCGGAGCCACCGATCAGCACTCGCAGGTGCAGTTGTTCATGGAGGGCCCACGCGACAAGACGGTGATGTTCATCGCGGTCGGTGGGCGGGATCAGGACGGCCCCATTCCGTCGCGCCACGGTGATATCCCGGAGCTCGCCTATCTGCGCGGGCACACGCTGGGCGAACTGCTCGACATCGAGCGTCGTGCGACCGCCGGGGCGTTGGCGGCACGAGGGCGCTTCAATGCCACCATCACACTCGACCGGGTCGACGCGTGGCATGTCGGCGGCCTGCTGCAACTGTTCGCGCTCGCGACGGCCTACGCCGGCGAGCTGTACGGCGTGAACGCGTTCGATCAGCCCGGTGTCGAGCTCGGCAAGAACTTCGCGTATGCCATGCTGGGCAAGCCGGGCAGCGACGCGGCG
>CAZMGX010000544.1:0-3151 GCA_964565915.1 uncultured Gemmatimonas sp. | reverse complement strand
TCAGGTCGCGGCAGAAGTGGTCGAGCGCCGGCGTCTTGGACTTCTTTTCGCCCTTCGCGGAGGCCGCGGGTGGCGGTGATCCGGCCTTTTCCGCCGAGGGAGCCGGCTGGCCGCCCGACGGCATTTCGGTCCCGAGCAGCCGCAGCGTCTCCGCGCGTGCCGCCTCGAGGTTGACGCCCGCGTCGGTCAGCACCTGCGCGGCGATCCCCTTCTCCTCGCGGAGCAGGCCGAGCAGCAGGTGTTCGGTCCCCACATAGCTGTGGCTCAGATCGCGCGCCTCGGCCATCGCCAACTCGAGCACCTTTTTGGCACGCGAGGTATATGGCAGATCCGGACCGGTCGCCTGCGCGGCCTTCCCCTTCTTGACCGTCTCCTCGATCTTCTGCGTCACATCGTCGAGGTCGACGTTCAGGCTCTGCAGCACCGCCGCTGCGACGCCTTCGCCTTCTCGGATCAGCCCCAACAGGATGTGCTCCGTCCCCACGTACTCGTGGTGGAGCCGCGCCGCTTCCTCGCGCGCCATCGCCAGGACCTTCCGCACACGCTCGGTGAAGTTGTAGCCGTTCATCGTCCCCTCAGGGTCGGGTCAGAGCGGGTCATTCGACACCGCCCCCTTCGCTCACGAGCGCCTGCCGCACATACCGCGCGCGCACCAGGTTGGCTTCCGCCTCGGACAACGCCTTGCCTTCCAGTCGAGCCAAGTGCGCCGCCTGAGCAAAAATCAGGAGCTTGTTGAGAGTATATACACTGAGCCCAGAGATCAGTTTCAGGCCGACCGCGAGGCGCACGCCGCTCAGATAGTTCATCGCTTCGTCGAACGTCAGGCTCCGCGCATACCGCAAGGTCCCGTACGCCCGCCACAGCTTGTCCTCGATAATATAGCCCGCGTCGCGCACGAGAACCCGGCGCGCCTCCTCCTCGCGTTCAATCACGTGGCGTACGACGCGGACCAGCAAGTCCTGCAGCTCGTCCTCCGAACGCCCGAGGGTGGTCTGGTTCGACAGCTGAAAGAAATTCCCGACGACCTCAGAGCCCTCGCCATACAAACCCCGGTAGGTCAGCCCCATCTGCTGCAGGCCCGCCAGGACCTTCCCGATTTCCTTGGTCAATACCAGTCCGGGCAGGTGGATCAGCACCGATGCCCGAAGCCCCGTGCCGACGTTCGTCGGGCACGCCGTCAGGAAGCCGAACTCCCGGTGGTAGGCATAGGGCACCTGCGCGCCCAGCTCGCGGTCCAACTGCATCGCGGCATCGAAGGCCTGCGGCACGGCAAATCCGGACCGGAGGGCCTGCAACCGCAAGTGGTCCTCCTCGTTCACCAGCAGTCCGACCGCCTGGCCCAGAAACACGGCCGCCCCGCTCCGCAACGGATGCTGCTGGTCCAGCCCGGCCAACTCCTTGCTGATCAGGTGTCGCTCATGGAGCAGCAGGCGGTCGGCAGCACTCAGCTCGTCGAGGCGTACCAACAGACTGCCGTCGAGTGACGGCACCCCACCGAGGGCGTCGCGCACCTGCGCCAGCATACGCAGACGTTCCCCCTCGCGTGCGCGCCCCGCGAAGGCGTACCCCGACACGTTGCGCGCCAACCGCAGGCGGGTGGAGATGACCACGTCCGCATGCGGACCCGAGGCGTCGAGCCACCGCACCCCCCCGTCCGGCAGTAACGACAGGTCCAGTGAGGATCGAGACGCCGTCATTCAAGCACCCGCAGGCGGTCACGGAGCTCAGCCGCCAACTCGAACTGCTCGGTCTCGACCGCGCGCCGAAGGCGGTCACGCAAATCATGCACCGAGTCGGGTTTGTCGAGCACATGCGCCACCGGCACGTCGTACTGAATGCCGACGTGCTTCGAGTTGCCGTGCAAGCGTCGCAGCAACTCGCGCAGGCTGTGCTCCATCGCATCATAGCAATGCGGACACCCCAGACGTCCCGTCGCTCGGAAATCGCGCGCCGTGGCCCCGCAGAACGCGCACGACGCCGCGTCCTCGGACGTCACCGACGCCTGTTGCTGCACCGCCTGCAGCAGGTCACCCAGCGCGTGCTGCGGAACCGCCAGCGTGGTCTCCACGCCCTTGGCGGCTGCACACTTCTCGCAGAGGTGCAGCTGCGTCACCGCGTTGTCGACGATCCGCGTGAGGTGCACGACCGCGTCACGCTCCTTGCAGTTGTCGCAGCCCATCAGTCCCCCAGCCGTCGCGCGTCCGATTCCGACAAGGTGCCCCCTTCCAACAATAGCGTCCGATGGGCCCGTGCGGCCAGCGACGGGTTGTGCGTAACGACGACCAGCCCCAGCGACAGATCACGTGCGAGCTCGGCGAACAGATCATGCAGGCGCTCGGCGTTGTGCAGGTCGAGGTTGCCGCTCGGCTCATCGGCCAGCAGGAGCGCCGGCCGAGCGGCCAAGGCGCGCGCCACGGCCGTACGCTGTTGCTCCCCGCCCGACATCTCTGACGGCCGATGGTGGCGCCGGGCCGAGAGCCCCACGCGCTCCAGCAATTCCTCCGCCCGCGACTTCGCCCCCTGCTCTTCGCCGGCAATCCGCAACGGCATCATCACGTTCTCCAGCGCGGAGAATTCACGAAGCAGATGATGGAATTGAAAGACAAATCCAACCGTGCGGTTCCTCAGGACGGCGAGCGCATCGTCGTCGAGCGCGCCGATCGCCTGCCCTCCCAGGGAAATCGTGCCCGCGGACGGCCGGTCGAGCGCGCCCAGGACGTGCAGCAAGGTGCTCTTGCCCGACCCACTGTATCCCACAACCGCAACCATCTCGCCACGCTGGACCGTCAACGAGACCTCGTTCAGGACGCGAATGATGCCACCGTCGCCCCCCTGAAACTCCTTCACGAGTCCCTCGGCGCGCACCACCGGCATGCCGGCTCCATCACTCATGTCGGATGGCCTCGACCGGGTAGAGTCGCGCGGCCTGCGTGGCCGGGTAGAGGGTCGCGAGGGCCGCAATGGCGAGACTGGCCGCGGCGATGAGGACGACATCAACCGGGTCGGTGTAGACCGGCAAGTGATCGATGTAGTAGATCTTCGGGTCCAGCGCGATCAGATGATAACGCTCCAGCAGCACCGCGACGCAAAGCCCCAGCGCCAACCCGCCGCCGGTGCCGACCGCACCGATCACCACGCCCTGCCACAGGAA
>CAZMGX010000543.1:0-3156 GCA_964565915.1 uncultured Gemmatimonas sp. | reverse complement strand
GGCATCATGTCGATCGATCCGAATGGCGAGTGGGTGCAGGCCCAGAGCATCAACGTCAGCGGCAACGTGACGACGTTTGTCGCCCACTTCAGAGATACGGGGATTGCCCTCGAGGGCATCACCAACGGTGCACTTGTCGAACGTCCCGTGCTCGATGTGACGGGCAAGCGCATCTCGCCTCCGCGCGACGCCTGCACCGGCACGGAAACGGTCACGCCGAACCAGGATACCTCGCGCGTGATCGTGAAGTCGGACTTCACGTGCGCCGGCGGCTTGCGGCGTGTTGCCGACGCGGAGTTCGTCCGCCGCGCCAACGGTCAGTGGGTGCGGAGCGGCGGACCGGGCGTGCTGTTCAGCACACCATCAGCGCGAGCGGCTGCGGGCGCGCCGGTGCAGACCGGCGACGTGATGGAGGTGGCGAAGGCCGTCGAAGTCACGGTCGTCGAGGCATGGCTGTCGGATCGCGCACAGCAATTTGAGCTCACGGGGAAAGAGCTGGTGCGTTTGGCAGATGGCGGGGTGCCCTCGCGCGTGCTGGACGTGATGGTTGCTGTCTCGAATCCTCGCACGTTCTCGTTGCGCCGTCCGGGAGCTGAGGGGCTGGCCGAGGAAGATATGGTCGGCGCCGAGCCACGTCGCATCGCCTCCGCGCCGGTCGGCTGTGCCTATGCGCAGGACTACTGCTATGGCATGACAGGTCTCGGCTGGTTGTACGGTGCCGATCGCTATTACGGCTGGGGGCCGTACGGCTACCAGTTCAATCGCTTCGGCTTCGGGAACGGCTGGGGATGGGGCAACGGCGGTTTCTGGGGCCCGGGTTATTTCAACGGCGGAGGACCGGTTGTGGTCATTGGCAACCCGGCGCCGCAGGCTCCTCGTGGGCGTGCCGTGTTCGGCCAGGGCTATACGAGAGATCGTCCCATCACCTACAGCGCACCCAGCAGCTCAGGGGGTGGCGGCACGAGAACGCCGTCGGCCGGCACGCCGGCCGGTAGCGGCTCTGGCAGCAGCTCTGGCAGCAGCTCCGGAAGCTCCGGTGGCGGACGGACTGCCAAACCCCGGGGCGGCGGCCACTGATTGGGGGATGGCCCGAGGAGCGGGAGGGTCGACGACTTCGTCGGCCCTCTTCGTGCGTGTGTGGGACCGCTTGTGCAACGTGTGAAGTCCATTCAACCGCCGGCAAGGTGGGATTCGTGAAGAGGTTTCGGCTCCTGATGGCACGGGTATCGTGGCTTCTCGCGGTCGCTGTGTGGGCGCCGTGGCTGCCCGCGCAGGCGTCGCCGGTCCTGTCATCATGGACGGCATCGGAGGTCTGGCGCGTCGACGGGACGGAGGCCGGTGAGCCCTTTTTTGATCTCCGCGACTTCGTCGTCGCGAAAGACGGTGGAGTGTGGGCGCTGGATTTCAAGGATCAGACCATTCGTCGATTCGACGCTCGTGGAAAGCCGTTGCCGAATGTGTCGCGGAAAGGGTCTGGGCCCGGAGAGCTGGGGAACGCGAATGGGCTGGTGATGGCCGATGACGGCACGATCTGGGCGAACGACCCGCGCAATGGACGCCTCACGGTGTTCGGCGCGGATGGCAAGTTCCTGCGACAGCACACGCTGGCGATCCGCGGATACGGGTGGCGTTGGGATGCCTGGCTGGATCGCACGACCAACACGCTGGTCGATCAGTTCATCAACCAGCGCGCGGGCGGGACGTCGTCAATGGACTGGCGCCACATCGGCCGTGATGGCGTCATTCGGGACACGTTCCCGCTTCCGACGTGCATGAGCGGCAGCGCGCCGGTCTACTCGGGATTTCAGGCCGAGACGAAAGGCAAGGGCAACATGTATCGGCAGTATCCCTTCGCGAACGGCGGCGGACTCGCGCCCGATGGTCGTGGAGGCGCCTGGTGCGCGGTGCCCGGCTCTGCCCGTGTCGCCCTGGTGCGCATCGGCAAGAACGACACGATCGCTCAAACCACCGTGACGCTGGCACCGCTTCCGGTGACGAAGGTCGAGCGTGAGGAAGCCATTGCGGAGATCCTGAAGAGTGTCTCCACATACGCCACCAACAACTTTGACGCGTCGAAGATCCCGTCGACCAAGCCCCCGATCGCGCGCCTCAGCGTGGACGAGGATGGTCGGCTGTGGGTGCAACATACGGCGCGTCACGGCGAGACCTCCGTCACGTTCGACGTGCATGATCAAACTGGAAAACATCTGGGCCGAGTCCGGTTTCCCATGCGTCCCGCGACGTCGGGACTTCCGGTGCGCGCGAGGGGCAACGACGTGTGGATCGCCGTGATGGATGCCGACGATGTGGTCGGTATCGCCCGGTATCGGATCACCCGGTAGCACCGCCGCGTGGAATCGACCCACCTCGCCGCGTTGCGATAGCGGTGATCTCGGGGCGTCGCCCCATGTTGGCGGACGGGCCGTCGGCGCTGCCGCCGTGGCAGGCGCGATCTGATGGGTGGGCCCGGCCACCACGAACCGGGAGCAGGGGTGAGTGTCTCAACCAGTCGGTCCAGTAGCCACGTCGTTCAGCGCTCGCTAACTATCCGTGAGTTGCCCCACACCGAGCGTCCGCGTGAGCGATTGCGGGCCTTGGGTGCGCAGGCGCTGAGTTCAACCGAGCTGCTGGCCACGATTCTTGGCGCCGGCGGAAGGGGAGGCTCGGCCCTGCAGTGCGCGCAGCGGGTCCTCGATCAGTCGGGAGGTTCGCTCGGTCGACTGGCGGCGATGCCCTTGGCTGGGCTGACCCGGGTGCACGGGATGGGGCAGGCGCGGGCGACGGCGGTGCAGGCCGCGCTCGAGCTTGGTCGCCGGCTGCTGCTGGAGGCGCGGGAAGAGGGGGTGCCGTTGCGCGGACCGCAGGATGTGGCGGCCGTCTTCGCACCGCGACTGCAGGAGCTGCCCGTCGAGGAATTCCACGTGGCGGTGCTGGATGCGCAGCATCGGTTGGAGCGGGACGTGCTGGTGTCGCGAGGGCTGCTGAACTCCTCACTGGTACATCCGCGCGAGGTCTTTCGGGAGGCGATTGCCGAACGGGCGGCGGCGGTCATTCTGGTGCACAATCACCCCAGCGGTGATCCGACGCCGTCGGGCGAAGATCGCGCGGTCACGCAACAACTGGTGGCAGCCGGGCGTTTGTTGGATATCCCCGTGC
>CAZMGX010000542.1:0-3175 GCA_964565915.1 uncultured Gemmatimonas sp. | reverse complement strand
CATGCGCTGAAATTCCTGACGTTGTGCGATGAACTCCTCGCCGAACGGCATTGGCGGCGTGACGGTCACCGTGACCGGTTCGCCCGGCGCGCCTGGCGCAATCGCTTCCGCTTCCACCGGGCGCTTCATCGCCTCGTCGATCTGCCGGTCGACCGCCTGGATCGAGCGCTCGAGTTCTTCCATTCGCGCACCCGGTCGCGCGATGACGCCCTCATACTCGCGCACCATCGCGGCGTCGCCGCGCGCCTGCGCATTCAAGCGCTCCTGACCGACGCGACCACGCTCGGCCATGGCCGTCTGATACTGATCGGACAACAGCTCCCGCCGATGCTGCAGCACCTCCAGTTGCAGCGCCGAGAAATTGACGCCGGGAATCGCGGGAATCGCAGGCGCGGCGGCGCCACCGGACTGTTGCGGCATGGGCGTGTTTCTCCTGGCAGGATCGAGGGCAGGCAGAGGGCGTTATCTTTCCAACGGCGACATCAAATGGCGGGTTTCAACCCTTGGACGCGAGGCGCTACTGAGCGATGGTTCACCTCCGGGCAGCGGGCCCTGCCGACGCGTCCGCAATCGCCGCCCTCCATGCGGAGAGTTGGCGGCGACACTATCGAGGCGCATACCCCGACGTGTTTCTCGACGGCCCGGTCTTCGACGACCGGCGCCTCGTGTGGGAGGCGCGCCTCGCGGCGGCATCGGCCCAGCAGCACATCCTGCTCGCCGAAGACGAAACCGGCCTCGCGGGGTTTGCGTGCGCCTACGGAGGCCACGATCCCTACTGGGGATCACTGTTGGACAACCTGCATGTGCGCGCCGAGCAGCACGGCCGGGGCATCGGTGCGCGACTCCTGCGCGGCGTCGCGGCTTGGTGCGGCCTGTCCCACCCTCGTGACGGATTGTACCTCTGGGTGCTGGAGCACAACACGCCCGCGCAGGCCTTCTATCGGCGTCTGGGTGCGCAGGATGCCGGGGCGATGATCAAGGCGGCACCCGGAGGTGGAGAGGTCACCGCTCGTCGCTTCATCTGGACGTCTGCGGGCGTCGAGGCGCTGACCTCGTCGTCAGTTCCCGCGCACGACGAATGATGATACGAATCCGCCGGTGAACCGCGCGATGACGAGATGATCACGCGGGGTCGCCTCGGTGCGCAGCGTGGCCTCGCCAATGCCGTCGGCCCCCGTGACCGTCGTGGCCGTCGCGAGCACGCCGGCATTGGTCGACCACGTGATCGCCACGCCGGGGACGCTGTTGCCATAGCGATCGAAGGCACGCGTGCGGAGCGGTGAGGTCGTGGCGCCTGCGGCCACCGACACGAAGGGATCGGACACCGCGGCGACGGAGGCGATGCCTGCGGCCTGCGCGATCGCGGTGATCGCGACCGTACTGCCGTCGGCAATTGCCGCCACCAACGTCTGGGCCCCCGACGTGGTGCCAAGCGTCCACGTAACTCGTGCGATCCCATTGGCATCGGTCGCGGAGACGATGCTGTCGACCGTGCCCCCACCCGCCGTCACGTTCCAGCCGACGTCGAACCCAACGACCGGTTGGGAATCCTGATCGGTGATCCGGACACGAATCGGCTGTGGCAACGCCGTGGCCACGGTCGCCCGCTGCGAATCGACGCCCGCGACGAGCCGAATGGTTGGTACGATTTCAACGCCCGTCGTCGGCGTCTCACTGCCGGCGCACGCCGCCAGCAGCACCGCCGCGGTGATGGCGAGCAACGCGGCGGGCCTGCCTGGACCAACAACTGTCGGTATCACGTGATGATCGATGGGTTGGAGGTTCGGACGGCCAACACTCGAGGGACGGCGCACCCCATGTGCGGATGCGGTAGGAGGGGTGGTGTGTGAGGAAAAGCCGACCGCGTGTCGCTCAATTCTGGCACGTATCGGCCCACGCGGTAGTTTCTCCTGCATTGCGCTCGATCCCCTGACGCCGACTGACGAGGACTTCACGGATGGGTACTGGCACCGGAATGCGCGGCAAGGACCTGCAGAAGTTCCTGATGGTCGCGCGCGACCTCAAGGTGACGATCCTCGTGCGACACACCAACGAGGATTCCCTCAAATATGTACAGGTCCCCGGCTACTATCCGAAACCGGCGGTGGTGAAGGCCAAGACCGCGGACATGGACCCTCCGGCCGATACACGGCTCGTCAACGGGCGCCTGCATGTCATGCACTATGAAGTGTCGGGACTGGTGGTGCATCCAGGGTTCCAACCGCACTGCTACAAGCCCGCGAAGGTGCCCAAGGCCGTTGACTGCTGGGACCACACCATGGAGACGCTGTCACCGGAGCTCATGCACGTGGCGGTCGATCTCAAGAAGCCGGAAACATGGAGCCTCTGGGGCGTGGAGCGCACCGGAGTCAAGGCGGGGCGATGGAAGTGGCGCGTCGACATCGATCCACAATCCAAGCACTTCGGGTGCCTGCAGCTCAAGCACGAGTCCCTGCCCTGGAGCTACGTGCACGGTGACTACGACCTGAAAGACGTGATCGTTCGCGGACGGGAGACGGAGAATCGGCGTAACGAGGGGAAGCTGGACGGTGTCAAGAACTTTACGCCGGTTCTCCACGAACTCGATTTCGAGAAGGTGCAATCGCGGCTGAACGAACTGATGGGCGTCGAGATGGTGCAGCACGGAGCGGAGGCGCAATTCGCGTGGCATGGTGACGAACCGATCACGGTGGCGTTTCCCGACTGGACATATCTGCTGCTCGCAGACGCGATCACGGTTCAGGGCTGGTACCAGAAGCTCAATCGGGAAGTGCTCGCCAAGACCGGCATCGATTATCAGAAGGATCGCTCGCGCATGTGGCACTTCGGTCCCGAGGGGATCTTCGCGCCCGGCGCGATTCCGTCCGGCAGTTGGGGATAGTTGCGGGAGACGTGCGTGATGGCGCGTCGGCTACGCCACCACGGCATTGGACCGTGCGAGCCGCTCGATGCCGCCGACCAGGCCATCGAGTGTCCACGGCTTGGCGAGAAATGCGACGGACGGATGCGCGCGCAGCGTATCGTCGACGGCGTCGAGCGCGAACCCCGACACGAGCAACACGGGGGTGTGGTGGCCCGCTTGTCGCAGTTGTTGCACGAGCTCCATGCCGGTGCCGCCAGGCATCATGACATCCGAAATGATGACATCGACCGCGTTCCCGGCATCGATCAGCGC
>CAZMGX010000541.1:0-3184 GCA_964565915.1 uncultured Gemmatimonas sp. | reverse complement strand
CCCGCCACCCGCGGCGGTGGCGCGGGACATCGTGCTCCTGAAAGCGCGAATTCGATGATCCTCTGGCGCCACGGCCGATGCTAAGGTCCGTGTATGAACGCTCATCGAACCCTCGAGGTCTGGCAGCGCTCCCACGCGCTGGCCATTCGCGTCCACCGGCTCACCGGCGGTGACACGCTCGACCGCAACCCCATTCTGGTGAACCAAGTCCGCCGTTCAACGGAGTCTATCCCCGACAACATCGCGGAGGGGCGCGCAGGCCGCACTGATGGGATCTATCTCCACCACATCGGCATCGCGTACGCGTCGGTGACCGAGGCCGATTCTCAGTTCACGCGAATGCTGGACTATGAGGAGTGGAGCCCTGAACTGGCGTTCGAGATGCGAGAGGAGTTGGGAGTCATTCGCCGACAACTGTTAGCCCTCGAGCTCAGCATCAAACTCCGGCGAAGTCCCGGCGGCCGCCCTCGCGTACGGCGTCACCCCCGCCGGTAGTCCCGCGGTTCGCAGTTCCGCCCGCTGTTCCCGCAGCGCGCGGTTCCCGCAGGCAACCCGCAGTTTCCTTCGCCGCAGTTCCCAACGACCCCCGCCCGCAGTTCGCGGGTACCCCCGCGCCGCCGTGCGACCCGCGGTGGAAACCCGCCGTTCCCGCAGTCCCCGATGTTTTATTCGGCTGCGGTCGTCGCAAATCTTCGCAGGAGGTCGATGGCGCGGAGGCGAGTCAGCGAGCTGGCCCGCGCCCCCACCAGCCGCTGCGTCGTGCTGGACAGGTGCGAACTGCTGGCAAAGCCCAGCACCTGCGCCACATCGCGCACATCGTACCCCGCGTTCTTGGCCAGCTCGGCCGCGGCCAGCACGCGGACGAGGTCGATCACGCGCTTGAGCGTCGGCGCCTGCCCGACGGCGAAGCTGCGCGAGAGGTGCTCCCGCGACACGCTGATCTCGCGCGCCAACTGATCGGTGCGCACCGGGCGCCCGGCGCGACGGACCACGCTGCGCCAGACGGCCAGTTGCAGCGGCGTCTCCAGGTGCAGCCCTTCGGGCGGCTCACCGAAGGCCCGCTCGAAGCGCGTCGAGAATGCGCGGCGAAACACCAGGTCGCGCGCGACCGCGTCATCGACACCGTCGATGAGGATGTCGGTGATCCCCTGCTCGACCGCGCGCGCCAGGAACGGCGCGTCCGCCGGCAGCAAGGACGTCATCAGCACGAACGGGACACTCTGAAAGTCATCGGCTCGCGCCAGGACCTTGGCCGCGTCCTCCCCCGCGCCGGCATCGACGATCACCGCATCCACGAGTTGCTTGGTCAACTGCGGCTCGAGCTCCGCCGGCGACTTGAGTGCGAGCACATGCGCGCGTCGGCGCGGAAACGCCGTGCGGACGAGCGCACGCGTCCGTTCCCGGCGCAGCAGCGTCAGGATGCAAAGCACGTGTCCACCGCCGTCGGTACTGCCGCGGGTCACCGACATCACGCCGTCGTGGTCCGCAACGGCGCGTCAGACTGGGCCTCGCCCCGTACCATCGCGTTGGCCCGCGACAGGACATCGCGCGCGTTGGCGTACGACACGAGACGGGAGGCTTCATCGAACGAGGCCCAACGGCACGCCGTGATGCCCTCCGCCCGCTGCGGTTTCGTGTGCGCGGAACGGGTGTGCATCAGGTAGAAATGACAGACCTTGTGGACCAGTCGGCCGCGAAAGCGGAAGAACCAGTCGATGGTCTCGATCTCGCCGTCGAGTTCGATGGAGTCGAGTCCGGTTTCCTCACGGACTTCGCGCAGCGCCGCCGCGTCCGGCTTTTCGTTTTCCTCGAGATGGCCCTTCGGGAATCCCCAGTTGCGATAGCTGTCGCGGATCAGCAGAAACAGCGGCTGACCGTCGTGCACGCGATAGACGACCCCGCCCGCGGACGTTTCGAGTTTCGCGCGGCCCGAACGACGGTGCGGGCGGGCGACCGTGCCCGGCGCGTGTTCGACGCAGGTGTCCGGCAGGACCTCGGCGCCCACGTCGGGCCCGTCTTTCGCTTCCGGATCGTCCGGACTCACGGCCGTCGCTCGCTCACGTGCCGACGAGACGGGCGGTGCCTTCCAGCGTCGCGCGCCCCTCGATGAATTGCCGGACGATGGGATCGGTGCTGTGCTGGACCTCCTCGATCGTACCGACCGCGCGCACCGTGCCCTCGTACAACATCGCGATGCGCGTGCCGACCGTGTAGGCACTCCGCATGTCGTGGGTGATGACGATGCCGGTCACGTGCAGCTGCTCGCGCATGCGCACCATCAACGCATCGATCGTCGCCGACGTTACCGGATCGAGACCCGTCGTCGGTTCGTCATACAGGATGTACTTGGGTTGCAACGCAATGGCGCGCGCGATGCCGACGCGCTGGCGCATGCCGCCGGAGAGTTCGGCGGGCATGCGCGCATTGACGCCCGGCAGGTCGACGAGGTCGAGCGCCTCATCGACACGCACCATGATCTCCTTCTCGGTCAGCTCGCCCTGCTTGCGCAGACCCATTGCGACGTTTTCGCCGACGGTCATGGAGTCGAACAAGGCCGCGAACTGGAAGACGTACCCGATCTTCCGGCGCAGCTGGTAGAGATCCTTGCGCGAGAGCTGATCGACGCGCTGTCCATCCACCCACACCTCACCGGCATCCGGCTCGAGCAGTCCGACGATGTGTTTGATCGCCACCGACTTCCCGGTGCCCGAGAACCCGATGATGACCATCGTCTCGCCCTCGGGCACGACGAGGGAGAACCCCTCGAGCACCTTTTTCGGGCCAAACGCTTTGTAGACGTTCTTCAGCTCGATCATGATATCACGAATATGATACGGGACGCAGGGCGTGGATAGGTGTGCGGAGGGTTCCGCCCAGCTCCGCGCCCAGCTCCCGGAAACGGCGCGAGGCCCGAGGGGTGTGATGCGGCCGAGTTGCTCGTGCCGCACCGCTCCTCCCCGGGCCTCGCGCCCGATGCTGCTTGCCCAGCGACCCTGGGCGGCGCGTTCGCGCCTTTACGAGTCCGCGCGCCGTTTACGCGGCGAAGCTGGACAGGGCCCGGCCCACGTCGCCTTCACGAAGCCGCTTGAGCGCCCGGTCGCGCAGCTGGCGCACGCGCTCGCGCGTGACGCCGAGCATGGAGCCGATTTCCTCGAGCGTGTGCTCGCGTCCGCCTTCGAGGCCG
>CAZMGX010000540.1:0-3190 GCA_964565915.1 uncultured Gemmatimonas sp. | reverse complement strand
GGTGCCGTGCCGAACGAAATCGCATCGACCAGCGAATCGAGCTCTTCGCCGAACCGTGATCCGGACTTCGTCGCCCGTGCGATCCGGCCATCCAATGTGTCGGCAATGGCCCCGAAGACGATGTACCGGGCCGCCGCATCAAACTCTCCGCGGGACGCCGCGACCACCGCGAAGATGCCGAAAAACAGGTTGGCGAGCGTGAAGCCGTTGGGCAGGGCCACGGCGGCACTGGGACGAATCCGACGGATGCGCTCCGGGCGCTCGATACTCACGGCGCGACCACGTAGGAAGCGCGCACCATCCACGCCACGGCCAGCGTCAGCACGGTGAGCCCGAAGGCCGTCAGCCACATCGGCCAGGATCGAAACCGCAGGGCCGCCGCGAAGGTGATGGCGGCGACCAAGATCGCCCCGATGAGATATGGATATCCAGCACGCGACGCCACTTACTCCTCGCCCCCGGGAACGCCGAGCGCGCCGACGTCCAACGGGTGACCTGTCAACCGATGATAGGCATCACGATAGCGACGGCTGGTCGCGAGGATGACCTCGGGTGGAAGGGTTGGAGGCGGCGCCTCACCATTCCAACGGCCGGCGCGTCGTTCGGCATCCAGCCAATCCCGCAGCGGCTGTTTGTCGAAACTGGGCTGCGGTCCACCGGGAGCGTATCCATCCGCCGGCCAGAACCGCGAGCTGTCGGGCGTCAGGACTTCATCGATCAGCAAGAGTCGATCGTTGCGCCAGCCGAACTCGAACTTCGTGTCCGCCACGATGATGCCGCGGGGCTCGGCGGTCGCGCGACCGAACTCGTAGATGCGTCGCGCCAGATCCTCCAGCGCCGCCGCCGTCTCGGCCCCAACCGCCTCTCGCACCTGCCGCACGGTGATGTTCTCATCATGTCCGGTCTCCGCCTTGGTGGCCGGGCTGAAGATCGGCGGATCCAGTCGGTCGCTCTCACGCAAGCCCGCGCGCAGCGGCTCTCCAGCCAGCGTCCCGTGTGAGCGGTACTCCTTCCAGGCCGACCCGGTGATGTAGCCACGAATGACACACTCGATCGGCACCACTTCCGCAGCCACACACAACATCGCGCGGCCTGCGATCGCGTCACGATGCGCGTCGAGTGCCGGCACCTCGCGCAGGATCTCGTCGGTGTCGGCGCTCAACAGGTGATGTTCAACCAACCCCGCGAGTTGCGTCAGCCACCACGCGGTGAGTTGCGTCAGCACGACGCCCTTGTACGGGATCGCTTCGTGCATGACGACGTCGAAGGCACTGATGCGGTCCGTCGTGACCAGCAGGAGTCGGTCGGCATCGACGGCGTACACGTCCCGCACCTTGCCACGCCGCACCATCGGCAACGGCAAGGCTGTCGACGTTACCGCCTGTGTCATACGCGCACCTCGTCCAGTTCGGCACCGGCGCGCTCACGCGCGAGCCACGGCGCAACCACTTCGTCACAGAACTCGATCACCTGTTCCGGCGCCCGCCCGACGAAGCGCTGCGCGTCGGCGGCGGCCCGCAGGTCATCCAGCGGCAACCCGAATGCCGGATCGGCCGCGAGCCGCTCCAGCATGTCGTTGTGTGGTGCGCCGTCCTTCACGGCCCGCGCCGCCGCAATGCTGTGGCCGCGGATGATCTCGTGTGCCTCCTGCCGATCGCCGCCCGCGCGCACGAAGCGCACGATCAACTCTTCCGTGGCCATGAACGGCAGCTCCTCCGCCACTCGACGCGCGATCCGTGCCGGATGCACCTCCAGGCCGCGCACGACGTTCTGGAACAACACGAGCAGCGCATCCGTCGCCAGGAAGGACTCCGGGATCACGAGACGTCGATTCGCCGAGTCATCGAGCGTCCGTTCGAAATACTGCACGGCGTGCGTCTGATTGGCGTTGGGCTCCAGCGAAAGTACGAAACGCGCGAGGGAGGCAATCCGCTCCGAACGCATCGGATTGCGCTTGTACGCCATCGCCGAGGATCCGATCTGCTGTGACTCGAAGGGCTCCTCGATTTCCCCAAAGGCCTGCAACAGGCGAATGTCGCCGGAGAACTTCGACGCGGTCGCCGCAATGCCCGCCACGACGTCCAAGACCTGCGCATCCACCTTGCGCGTGTACGTCTGGCCCGAGACCGGAATCGAGGTCGTGAACCCCATGCGCGTCGTCACCAGGCGATCGAGTTCGCGGACGCGCGCATGGTCGCCATTGAACAGCGTCAGGAAGCTGGCCTGCGTCCCCGTGGTGCCTTTGACACCGCGAAACGGCAGGCGTGCAATGCGCGTCTCCAAGTCGTCCAGATCGAGCAGGATGTCCTGCATCCACAGCGTCGCCCGTTTGCCGACGGTAGTCAGCTGCGCCGGCTGCAAGTGCGTGTAGCCAAGGGCAGGGACGTCCTTCCAGGTACGCGCAAAGCCGTCGAGTGCCGCCAAGGCATCCAGCAGCTTTTCGCGCAGCAGCGACAGGCCACGGCGCATCAGGATCAGCTCCGCGTTGTCGGTGACATAGCAGCTTGTCGCGCCCAGATGGATGAACTTGCGGGCCGCCGGCGCGACGTCCCCGAACGCGTGCACATGCGCCATCACATCGTGGCGAAAGCGACGCTCGTACGCCGCAACGGTCGCGAAGTCGATGTCGTCGAGGTGCGCGCGCATATCCTCCAGCGCGGCATCCGGGATCTCGATCCCCAGGGCCTGCTGCGCTTCGGCAAGTGCCAACCACAGGCGCCGCCACAGGCCATAGCGCGTCGAGGGGCCCCACAGCGTGAGCATGGCGCGCGACGCGTAGCGCTCGGCAAGCGGCGAACTGTAGATCGAGGAGTCGGTGTCGGTCACGGCGATGAGAAGGCGGTTCGGAAATCGATCGGGCGTCGAGGGGGCACGCCGCGACTCAACGGAGGGTGAATGATGTCTGCAGCAGCTGGCGCCCGCGTTCGAACACCAGTACGACTGGCCCGTTTCCGCCATCACGTTCAATGGCGCGCGAGGCGGCTTCGGCACTCCCGACTCTGGAGCGCCCGACTTGGATGATGACGTCACCCACTTGCAGGCCGATCGCGTCACTGATGCGATCCGAGACCTTGTAAACCAGCGCGCCCGCCGCCGACGCAATCCCGCGCTCCTGCCGAATCGCATCGGTGACGGACACCAGTTGCAGGTCCGTGAGCACCGTGACCTTTGGCGCGTTCACTTCAGGCGG
>CAZMGX010000539.1:0-3202 GCA_964565915.1 uncultured Gemmatimonas sp. | reverse complement strand
CTCGTTGACAACGTGATCTCGCATCAGGCCGAGCTGGTCGCCGCCAAGTAACCTCGGGGAGTAGTGAGACGGGGAGTAGCGAGTAGAGAGCAGGTGAGCAACAGAGAGTAACGAGTAGGGAGTAACGAGTAGTGAGAAGGGAGTAGGGAGTCCATCGGACTCTCTACTCCCTTTCCGTTGCGCCCTTCTCGTTACCCCCTACTCGCTACTCCCTACTCACTACTCGTTATTCTCTGTTGCTCCCTGCTCACTACTGACTTCTCCTTACTCTAACCATTATCTCCACGGCGGGGCGTGTCGTCAGTCGCGCAAAGGGGCGGACCGTCTCCGGCGACAACGACTCGAAGTCGAAGCGGCGGACCAGACGCGCGAGAATGAGTGCCGTCTCGATCGTCGCGAAGGCGGCGCCGACGCAAATGCGCGGACCGAGTCCGAACGGGATATAGGCGCCCGGCGTCAGTTCGTGCTCGCGCTCCGGCAGGAAACGATCGGGGTCGAAGCGGTCCGGATTCTTCCACAACTTCAGGTGCCGGTGCATGGCCCATGGCGCGATCATGAGCATGGTGCCGCGCTTCACACGGCGGCCGCCGATCGTCGTATCGCGCAGGGCGACCCGCGGGATGAACGTGATGGGCGGATACAGCCGCAGCGTCTCACGGAACATGTTGCGCACGTACGTCAGCTTCTTTGTGTGTTCCAGCAGGACCGGGCCGTCGCCGACCACCTGATCCACTTCCGCACGCATGCGGGCGACGACCTCCGGTCGTTGCGACAGGATGAAGAACGCCCAGGTGAGCGAACTGGCGGTCGTTTCATGTCCGGCGAGAAAGAACACGCCGAGTTGATCGATGATTTCCTCGCGCGTGAACCCCTGCCCCGTATCGGCATCGCGCGCTTCGATCACGGCGCCGGCAATGTCGTCGAGGCCGTCCGTCGCCAGGCGGGTGTCCAGCATCGCGCCAAGGTGCTGGCGAATCCGCTGGCAGGCGCGCTGCACATCGTCGGGCTGCGGGATCGGCGCCCACGCCTTGTCCATCAACAAGCGCCGAACATCGATGCTCGCCACGCGCCGCTCGAACGCGGAGAAATCCTCGAACACTTCGCGCGATGTTTGCGAAGCCAGCGGTGTCGAAAAGATGGTCCGCGTGATCACGTCGGCCGTCAGGTGACTCATCGCGGCATCCAGCGAGAACGTCTCGCCTGAGGCACTGAGGGCGTCCAGCCGATCCTCATAGTCATCCACCGCCCCCTGCATGAACTCGAACGCGCGGTTGATGCGGATATGCGAGAACGCCGGATCGACCATCCGTCGTTGGCGCCGCCAGGTATCCCCGCTGGTCACGAACATCGAATTGCCGACCAGCCCCTCCAGTGCGCCGACGAAGAGATCGTTCTTGGGGAACTGATCCTGCGCGTCGTTCATGACCTCCGCCACGAGCGCCGGATCGTTGATCAGCACGATGCCGCGGCGCGAATAGCCGAGTGGGCTCAGCAGGGCTTCGTACGCGAGGTCGGGCAGGAGACTGAGCAGGTCCTTTTCGCCACGCCAAACGACCCGCATGAGCGACGGTACCGGGGCGCGGGGCTTGGGCGCCGGCGGTCGGTAGAGCGTCGCCGCATCAGGCGCCCGCGGCACGGTCACGCTGGGGCCCCGGCCGCCGTGTTGATCCATGTCAGACTTGCGCCGCATCGACGACACGCGTGCGGCTGCCGGCCGCACGCTGCGACAGACGAATGCGGGTTTGATGGAAAATGATCAGCGCGAGTCCGACGATCAGGGGAATCGACCACATCTTCGGGTTCAGGGCATTGGACGGCATGAATCGGACAAAGCCGAACGCCATGAACGCCGTGTAAACCGAGATGCCCGCGCCCACCGCCGCTTTCACGTGTTCGAGTTGGTACGCGAGTTTCGATGGCACATCACGGAAGATGAACACCAGGTTCGTAATCCCGGACGCCACGCCGACGACCGCGATCCCCATCATCAGGACCTCGTTGATGAGCCAACCGCGATAGGCGCAGTACAGGGCAGCGGCGATGACGAGGAGGTTGAGGGACACATTGGGCCATGCCCGATTGGCTTCGTGTTGCCGCTTGTTCCGGACCGTCACCAGGCCGTGCCAGACGAGACTGATCGTGAGAATGGCCAGGTATAGCATCATCCAGCCGAAGATCCCCTGTATCCATGCCGCCGGCTGGGTGAGCTTGGGATGGGTCGCCACGGGGTCGAGGATGGTGCAGGTCCCCATGCCAATCGCCATGGAGGCGGTGATCAGCATGAGATAGCTGAACGCCTTCCCGAACCGTCGATGGTTCACCGCACCCTTGCGACCGATGACGGGTACCCAGAAGAGTACCAGTCCCACCGCACCGGTGGTGACGTGCACGATCAGGAACGTGTGGAAAAGATCGGCGAGTGACATGGACTGCAGGTTGAAGGATCGTCACACTGCAGGATTCGCGGTGGGACCCCGAGAGGCGCGAGGCATCGCCGGCGGTGCCGCTCCAAGATGACACGGCCGCACGCGAAACTACAGCAGTTCGTCCCGCGGCGGACGTGCCGTCGGCGCGGTGAAGATCGTCCTCTCATGAGGCGGTCGCAGCCGGGGGGTCCCTGACCGCCGCCGTTGCGCCGGCGAGAGGGTATTCCGCACCCGTACCGGCGGCTCCCTCTCCGGTGGTCGTCGTTCCCGCAATCCAGTTGCCGTTCCCGCGGTTTTTGGGTTAACTACCTTAGGGGCAGCCCACCCGGCGCGCCCGTTGCCTCTCTGCTTGGATCGACATGTCCCACGACAAGCACCTGCGGTGCTCTTTCTGCGGAAAATCCAAAGACTCTGTCCGGAAGTTCATCTCTGGGCCGTCGGTCTATATCTGCAATGAGTGCATCGCGCTCTGCAACGAAATTCTGGCGGAGGATGAGGAGCGCGAGGTCGCCGAGGCGATCACGCAGGTTCCCACCCCCCGCGAGATCAAGGGCATCCTCGACCAGTACGTGATCGGGCAGGAGCAGGCGAAGAAAGCGCTGTCGGTGGCGGTCTACAACCACTACAAGCGAATCAATGCCGCCAGTTCGGCCCGCGAAGACGACGTCGAGCTCGACAAGTCGAACATCCTGCTCATCGGTCCGACCGGCGTCGGCAAGACCCTGCTGGCGCAGACTTTGGCGCGTATCCTCGACGTCCCGTTCACGATCGCCGAC
>CAZMGX010000538.1:0-3203 GCA_964565915.1 uncultured Gemmatimonas sp. | reverse complement strand
ATGGATCCGTTCGTGACCGTGTTGGCAGGCCTTGGCACGTGTCTGACCGTGAGTCTGCTGTGCGGTCTCGCCAACGGCGTCATGGTGATCGGACTCGGTGTGCACCCGTTCATCATCACGCTCGGCACCATGTGGATCCTGCGCGGTGTCGCATTCGTCAGCAGTCGCGCCGAGAGTATTCTCGTCCCGCAATCGCTTACGGCGGTGGCTAAGGCCCCACTCGGAATGGGTACGGCTCTGTACCCGGTGCCACTCCTCAGCATGCTCGCCGTGACCATCCTTGGCGGCTTGTATCTCTCCCGCACGGTGTGGGGACGGCACATCTTCGCCATCGGCGGCAACCCCGAGGCGAGTCGATTTTCGGGGCTCAACGTACAGCGGATCACGCTGGGTGTGTTCGTCGTGTCGGGGCTGCTGGCTGGTGTGGCCGCCTTTCTTGGAGCGGCGTTCTACGGGTCGGCCACCTCCTCCGACGCAAACGGTTACGAACTCTACGTCATCGCCTCGGCGGTGGTCGGCGGCGCGTCGCTGTCGGGCGGCAAGGGCAGCGCCATCAGCGCCATGCTGGGCGCCCTGCTTATCGTCATGATGCGTCAGGGTATTCGCACCCTGCGCCTGGACCAGAACTACGAGTGGATCATCATCGGCACCGCCCTCATCGTCGCGGTCGTGCTCGACCAGCGCGGGTTCAAGCGTGTGTCGGAAAAGTTTGCCCTTCGACGCTAGCACCGCCCCCGCCTCTCACTGGAGCTGCAATGCACACATGGTCGTCATCTCGATTCGTCCGGTTCGTGGTTCCGACACTCGGCGTACTTGCTCTCGCCGCCTGCGGAGGCACCAAGGAGGGCGGCACTGATACCACGGCGGCGGCGGGTGCCGCGACGGGTGCCGGCAAGACGTTCACCATCGCGATGATCGCGAAGAGTTCGACCAACCCGGTGTTTCTGTCCGGACGCAAGGGCGCCGAAGACGCGGCGGCCGAATTGTCGAAGACGCACAACATGACCGTCAAGATCGACTGGCTCACGCCGCCCAACGAAGACGGAGCCATTCAGGCGCAGCGCATCTCCGAGGCCGTGAACTCCGGCGCCAACGCCATACTGCTGTCGGCCAGCGACGCCGCCAAGGTGCGTGGCGCCGTGAACGAGGCAGTCGACCGGGGTGTGCCGGTGATGACGTTCGACAGCGACGTCCCGGACTCGAAGCGCTTCTCGTTCTATGGTGGCGACGACGTGGCGATGGGCGTCCAGATCATGGACGAACTGGCCTCGCAGATGGGCGGTAAGGGCAAGGTCGCGATCATCGCCGGCAACCAGAACGCGCTCAACCTGCAGGCCCGCGTGCGCGGCGTGCGGGAGACGGCGCCGAAGTATCCCGGCATCACCATCGTCAATGCGTTCTACCACGCCGAGACCCCGCAGGATGCCGCCGCAGAAGTGCTGCGCATCAAGAACGCCTATCCGGAAGTGAACGGATTTGCGATGATCGGCGGATGGGCGCTGTTCACGCGGTCGCTGCTGACCGACCTGGATCCGGCCAAGGTGAAGATCGTCGCCATCGACGCGTTGCCGGCCGAACTGGCGTATGTCGAGGCGGGATTGGCGCCGGTGTTGTTCGCGCAGCCGGTGTACAGCTGGGGTTACGTGTCGGTCAACACGATCTTCGACCACGTGTACCTCAAGAAGCCGGCGACGCCCAAGGTCAACATGGAACTGGTGCGTGTCTCCAAGGACAACCTGGGCGAGTGGTCGCGTCAGCTGAAGGCGTGGGGCTTCTCCGATATCGATCCGAAGTACCTCGCGTTGCCCAAGTAAGTCGTTCGCATCGTGTCTACCCCCCGCGTCCGTTTCCGCAGCATCACCAAGCGCTTTCCGGGCATGGTGGCGTTGCAGGACGTGTCATTCGACGTCGCCGCGGGTTCGTGCCACGCGATCTGCGGCGAGAACGGCGCGGGCAAGAGCACCCTGGGCAAGATCCTCGCCGGCTTGCATCGCGCCGACGGCGGGACGATCGAGATCGATGGAAAACCAGTCAATTTTGCGTCGCCGCGTGATGCACTGGCCGCGGGCGTGGCGATGGTCCATCAGGAGCTGGCGTTCTGCGACAACCTGACCGTCGGCGACAACCTCTGCTTGCGGTCGATTCCGTCACGATTCGGGTTCGTGGACACCCAGTCCCTGCGGCGACGTGCGATGGCGCTGCTGGACGCCGCCGGTGCTGCGATCGATCCCGGCCGCACGATGGGGTCCTTGAGTGTGGCCGAGCAGCAGTTGGTGCAGATCGCGGCGGCTGTGGGGGAGGGGGCGAAGGTCATCATCTTCGACGAACCAACCAGCAGTCTTGGTGACGCCGAAGCGCAGCGACTGTATGCGATGATGAACTCGCTGCGGGCGCGCGGCGTGACCCAGCTGTTTGTGTCCCATCGCATGGGCGAGATCTTCATGTTGTGTGACACGATCACCGTGCTGCGCGATGGACAGCACGTAGCGACGCAACCGATCGCCGAGGTGACAGAGGCGTCGCTGGTGCGACAGATGATCGGCCGCGAACTCGGGGAGTACTTTGCCGTCCATGCCGCCGCGCCGCGTGGTGAGGAGTGCCTGCGTGTCGAGCACCTGACGTCGCCTGGACACTTCACCGACGTTTCGTTTGCGGTGCATGCGGGCGAGGTCGTGGGACTCGCTGGCTTGGTCGGTGCGGGTCGCTCGGAGATTGCGCGGGCCATCTTTGGGCTGGACCCGGCGGTGACTGGGTCCGTGTCCGTGCGTGGCCGACCGGCGAAGGTGAAGAACCCGCGTGACGCGATGCGCTGTGGCATGGGGTTTGTGCCGGAAGACCGAAAGCGTCAGGGCCTCGTGTTGGGCATGCGCACTCGCGAGAATGCCACGTTGCCGACACTGCGGCGCTTTGCGCGCGGCGGCTGGATCACACGCCGGGCGGAGTCGACGGCGGTGGCGCAGAGCTTTGCGCGCGTGGCGCTACGTGCGGGCAGCGAGGTGGCAGTGTCGTCACTGTCGGGTGGCAACCAGCAGAAGGTGGTGCTGTCCAAGTGGCTGACCGCGGGAAGTGACCTGCTGATCCTGGACGAACCCACACGTGGCGTCGACGTGGGCGCCAAGGCGGAGTTGCATTCGTGGATCGATCAGCGTGCATCCGAAGGAGCGGCGGTGCTGCTCATTTCCAGTGAGTTGCCGGAGTTGCTG
>CAZMGX010000537.1:0-3207 GCA_964565915.1 uncultured Gemmatimonas sp. | reverse complement strand
CATGCTGATCGGTCTCGTGAAGAAGAACGCGATCATGATGATCGACTTCGCCATCGAGGCCGAGCGTGAGCACGGGATGTCCCCGGCGGCGGCGATCGTCGAGGCGGCGCGTGTACGTTTCCGGCCGATCATGATGACGACCGCCGCGGCGCTGATGGGTACGCTGCCGATCGCGGTCGGCGTTGGCGCCGGCGCTGAATCGCGTCAGCCGCTGGGTCTTGCGGTCGTTGGCGGCCTCGCGTTCTCGCAGTTGGTCACGCTGTACGTCACCCCGGTGGTCTACACGTATCTCGATGGCCTGCGCAGCCGGAAGTCGCGGCTCAGCGAGGCGCGCGACGTCTCACATGGCATGGGTGGTGGCCCGGTGCCGGTCGCCGGTGACTGACGGCTTCCGCACCGCAGTTCGTTTCAATGAACGGTCCCCGCGAGGGGACCGTTCGTCATTCGGTACCCTGAGCGCGCCGGCCGTCGGTCTCAGGCATCGGCCCGGCCGATGCCCATCGTGGTCATGACACGATCGTAGAGTTCGTCCGCGCGAAACGGCTTCTGCAGGAAGCCGGCGAGCCCGCGCCCGACGAACAACCGGGTCACTTCCTGCTCGTTGTATCCGCTCATCAGCAGCACGCGCACATCGCCGCGCAGTTCACGCAACGCGCGGAACGTTGCCTGACCATCCATGCCTGGCATCGTGAGATCGAGCACGACGAGCGAGAATCGCGCTGGATCGGCCGCGAACACGTCGATCGCCCGCTGGCCGTTGTCGACCGCCGTCGTCTTGAAGCCCTTGCGGGTCAGCAGGGCTGACGTCACGGCCAGTACGCTGGGTTCATCGTCGATGATGAGCACTTCACCCTCGGCGCGCCACGCGGTCTGCCGAACAGCGGGGGACGGTCGCGGCGCACTGGCGCTGGCCGGGAACATCAGGTTGAACGACGTGCCTTTGCCGACCTCGCTGTAGACGCGGATCGCGCCGCGGTGTGAGCGCATGATCCCGAGTGTCGCCGCGAGGCCGAGTCCGCGCCCCGTGAACTTCGTGCTGAAGAACGGGTCGAAGATCCGTGCCACCGTCACCGCGTCCATGCCCGACCCGGTGTCGCTGACCTCGATCATCACGAAATGGCCGGCGGTGGCGTTGGTGCCGGGCACACAGGTCGCGAGGTACTCCTCGCCGACGTACCGAGCACGCGTGCGCAGCGTGATCAGGCCGCCGTGCTCGCCCAGCGCATCGGCGGCATTGGTAATCAGGTTCATGATCACCTGACGGAACTGTGTAGCGTCGACTTCGATCGCCGGCAGGTCCGTCGCCAGGTCCAACTGCATCGACGCGTTCACGCCGGTGGCCGTTCGCAGCAATGCGGACATCTCGTGGACGGCGGCGGAGGCATCGATCGCCTCGACGACGAACCGCCCCTTGCCGGCATACGCCAACAGCTGGCGTGTCAGTTCAGCGGCGCGTTGAGCGGCGCGTTCGATGGCGGAGATGCTGCCGTAGGCCTCATGGTTCGGATCGAGATCAAGCAGCGCCAGTGACGAGTTGCCCAGAATGCCGACGAGCAGATTGTTGAAGTCGTGCGCGATGCCTCCGGCGAGGATGCCGAGTGACTCGAGCTTCTGCGCTTGCTGAATCTGCGATTCGAGGCGTTGGCGCTCGGCCTCATCCTCCACCTGCTCGGTCACGTCGAGTGCGGTGCCCACGACACGTGCCGGCGCGCCCTGCTCGTCACGGACAAGCATCGCACTGCCGAGCAGGTGTCGCACGACGCCATCCGTTCGGACGATGCGATTGCGGACGACCTGCTTCTCGCCGGTCTCGATGGCGCGCCGGAACGCCGCCTGCACGATGGGACGGTCGTCAGGGTGCACAAAATCCAATGCCGGGTCCCGACCGACCCGTGTTGGATCGACGGTCGACGGGTCGAGGCCGACGATGCGCATCAGCTGCTCCGACCAGAACGTCTCGCGGGTCCGCAGGTCACGATCGAAGCTGCCGATGTTGGCCGCCTCCTGCGCGAGGCGCAGCGTCTTCTCCGAACGACGAAGGGCCTCGCTGGCGACGACGCGATCGGTGACGTCCTGAATCGTGCCATAGAGGTGCACCGGCACACCGTCCTCCGTGTGCATGACGCGGACCAGCAGGTCGAGATACACCATGCGATCATCGAAGCGCCGAAAGGGTGTCGTCAACCGGATGTCGCCGACATGATCGGGGCTGGTCAGCATCTCGAGCACCTGCGCACGTTGTGCCGCAGGCATGCGTGCGCGGATCGATTCCATGTCCAACGGCTGCGTACTGCGTTCCAATCCCAGCACCCGATAGGCCTCGGCCGACAGTTGCATGTCGTTGGGCCGCTTCAGCGACCAACTGCCGATCGCAGCCAACGATTGCGCACGCGCGAGCGCCTCTTCACTGGCGGCAATCGCCCGCTCTGCCAGCCGACGTTCGGTGATGTCTTCGAGCACTGCGACCACACCGCCATCGGCCGGGTACGCGTAGACGGCGCGCCAGCGACCGCGGTCAGCCTGATGCTCCTCGAAGGCAATGGGACGGCCATCCTGCAGCACCGACTCGTACGCCCGCGCGAAGATGGAGTCGCGCAGCTCCGGGTAGCGACCCCAGACATACTGACCGATCAGTGTCGACGGGTCGACCGCACCGTATGCGGCGGCGGCGGTGTTGACATAGCGGATTCGCAGTTGCTGGTCGAGCACCAGCACGGGGTTCGGGCTGGCCTCGAGCATGGCCGCCTGCTCGGGTGCAAGCGGACGGAAGTCTGGCGTCGCGTCGAAACGATTCGTCGGCGGAAGCTGGGACATTCGAGGCAAGTGGCGGACTGACCCGGCATTTGGCCGGACACAGCGACCGCGACACCGGCGTCGGCGTCGGATCGTCCCCATGAATTACCTCATGGTTCGCCACTCCAACAGGAGCGTGCGGCGACCAACGCCCACGCATCCCCAATCTCTTGGGACGAGACGCTCAGAACTCGATCTGCGTCCCCAGCTCGACGACGCGGTTCGGCGGAATGGCGAAGAATTCCGTCGCACTGCGCGCGTTTCGCGTCATGATGGCGAACAGCACCTTGCGCCACCGCGCCATCGGGAAGGCTTCATCCGGGCGATTGGGCGTGGGAATGAGCCGTTCGCGCCCGAGGAAGTAGCTGGTCTCCATCGGTTTGCAGCGAATGCCCATCTGATCAACGACTTCGA
>CAZMGX010000536.1:1521-3209 GCA_964565915.1 uncultured Gemmatimonas sp. | reverse complement strand
CTGCCGCGCACCATCGATGAAGATCAGTGGCAGGCCGCGGAACGTGCGTTGTACTGGCTGTGGACCGAATACGGCCTAAAGAAGGGCATTGCTCCCAAGCCGAAGGAACGGGCGCCGGGTGCCAAGCCGCGCGTGAACATCGTAGGCACCATCTACGGCTACTTCAACTCGCCGAGTGATCTGGCGGAGATCCGCCGGCTGGTGGAAGGCATCGGCGCCGAGGTGAACATGGTGTTCCCCTTGGGCAGCCACCTGGAAGAAGTGCCGCGCCTGGTTGATGCCGACGTGAACGTGTGTATGTACCGCGAGTTCGGGCGCATGTTGTGTGAGGCGCTCGATCGCCCGTATCTGCAGGCACCGATCGGCTTGCACAGCACGACCAAGTTTTTGCGTACGCTGGGCGAGATGCTGGGTCTCGACCCCGAGCCGTTCATCGAGAAAGAGAAGCACACCACGATCAAACCGTTGTGGGATCTGTGGCGCAGCGTGACGCAGGACTTTTTCGGCACGGCGAATTTTGCGATCGTGGCCAACGAGACCTACGCGCGCGGCGTCAAGCATTTTCTTGAGATGGAGATGGGGCTGCCCTGCTCGTTCGCGTTCTCGCGACGTCCCGGCGTGAAGCCTGACAATGCCGCCGTGCGCGAGGCCATTCGGGCCACGCCGCCGCTCATCATGTTCGGCAGTTACAACGAGCGGATGTATCTGGCCGAGATGGGTGCACGGTCGATGTACATCCCGGCGAGTTTCCCGGGGGCGATCATCCGCCGGCATACCGGTACGCCGTTCATGGGGTATTCCGGCGCAACGTATCTCGTGCAGGAAGTGTGCAACGCGCTGTTCGACATGTTGTTCCACATCCTGCCGTTGGGCACGGACATGGACAAGATCGACGCCACGCCGTCACGCCTGCACAAGGAGTTGCCGTGGGAAGACGATGCGAAGGCCGCGCTGGATGAGACGGTCGATCAGTACCCGGTGCTGATTCGTATCTCGGCGGCGAAGCGGTTGCGTGATCTGGCCGAGAAGGATGCGCGCGAGCTGGGTGATACGATCGTCACGCGCGACCATGTGCTGGCGAGTCGGCGCGGGTTGGCGGGGGCGACGACGTGAGGCGTGCGGCATGAGGACAAAAAGCTGAACCACGATATCGGATATGTGATACGCGAGATCTGATATCGGATGTCCGGTATCCCATATCATGTATCGCGGTGGCTGTTCCCCCGCAGTCGTGCAATCACGGCGTCCGGCCGTTCATCCGGAATCAGATGGCCCGCGTCGACCGTGTCGAAGCGGGCCATCGGCATTCTCTCCACCACGCGGGCGAGCGCCGGCGCCGGCACCCAGCGATCGCGCGTGCCACCGATCAGGTCCAGCGGCACCCGAAGCGCGTGCGCATCGCGCAGCAGCTGTGGCAGATCCCAGCGTGACATCATGGTGAGTGCGGCGTGCACGTGCTCCGGTCGCTCGCAGAGCCAGCGATACCGCGAGAGTTGTTCTGCCGTCAGCCTGCTGCCGGAGCTGCCGAGCATCAGGTCGACCAGCCCCGTCGCGCGCGCGAGCCACGCGCCGCTCTGCGCGACGGCGTCGGTCTCGACGATCGCTCCAAGCACGGGCGCAAGCAGCGAGACGTAGAGCTGCGGCGGCGGGACCACGGACTGCAGCGGCGTGTGCCGAGACCTCCAGAC
>CAZMGX010000536.1:0-1511 GCA_964565915.1 uncultured Gemmatimonas sp. | reverse complement strand
ACCAGCGCGGGATTGAAGCCCACGATGCGCGCGGGCTTGATGTGTCCATCCAGCGCGAGCTGGATGAGAACCGGCACGCCGGCCGAATGACCTGCGGCGAGCGTGGGGAAGAGCTCGAGGGCGCGGAGCAGTCCGCCGAGTGCGGCGGCCATGCCCGTCAGGGCGAGCGCCTGATCGCCGTTGGGCCCGGCGGCCGACCGGGCTTGCGTGGTGAAGCCATGTCCCGGGAGGTCGATGGCGACCACGGTGTGCGTGGTGGCCAGCGACTCGGCACAGCCCTCCCACGAGTGAGTCGAGCCTCCGGTCCCGTGAACCAGGAGGAGGACGGGCCCGTGGCCACGCTGCTGGATGTGCCAGCGCAGACCGTGGTGCTCGACGAAGCGGGAGTGTTGCCGTCCGGGCCAATCCGCCGGGATTTCGGTGATGTCAATATCTGGAATAGACGCTTCCGCGTCGGAAAGTGGTGTTTTGGGTGTGTGGCGAAAAAAGAATGTGGGAAAGGCGTCGAAATGCGTAAATAATTCTTGACGCCCTGCACTGTAAGGTCCAGTTTACAGCGCAGCACAGAGCATACGCCGCTCCACCAGGAGATGGCATCCCAGCCGCGCGGGACGAGCGCGGTAGCTTCGAAGGTCTTGGAGGTCTCGATGTCAGACAAAGGCGGAATGACCGAGGAAGATGCCCGTCGTTTCAACGGCTTCTTCATCATGGGCACGGCCGTGTTCGTGCTTACGGCGGTCGGCGCCCACCTGCTGGCGTGGGGCTGGCGTCCGTGGCTTTGAGCCACCACGTCATTCCACTTCACACTCGCTCACAGGAGTAAGGTATGCACCGCGTTTGGGTGGGGCTCGATCCCCACATCATTCTCTCCGTCGTCGGCTCGTTCATCGCCGGCACCGTGCTGGTGATTCACCTCTTTGCATTTCGGGTGGTGAATTATCCAGGCTCGACCATCGCGAAGTACGCTTCGCCGCCAGCCGCAACCCGTTAGGGAGACGCCATGCATCGCATTTGGCTGATGTATGACCCGCGTCGCGTGATGGTAGCCATGGTTGGCTTCCTCGCCGTGCTCGCGTTCGTCATTCACTTTATCCTGCTCAGCTCACAGCGTTACTCGTGGATCGAGAACGGAACGCTCACAGCAGCGCAGGCGCCCGTCGGGGCATCGGCTCCGGCGGCCGCGGCAGAAATGTCGCCGCTCCCGCCAGGTCGGTAAATCGTCGCGCGTCGTCGCCGGGATGGCGGTTCGCACGTGTCGGTGCGACGCCATCCCCGGCCGACGCCAGGTAGTCTTCTTCGTCTGCCCGTCCGGAGAAATCGCCCATGGCGATGCTGAGCTTCGAAAGGAAGTACCGTGTCCGCGGAGGGACACTGATCGGCGGAGATCTGTTTGATTTCTGGTTCGGTCCGTTCTACGTGGGCTTTTTTGGTGTCACGACGATCTTCTTCGTGGTCCTTGGCACGATGTTGTGTGTCTGGGGTGCGGCGATGGGACCGACGTGGAACCTCTG
>CAZMGX010000535.1:2296-3212 GCA_964565915.1 uncultured Gemmatimonas sp. | reverse complement strand
CCCGCTCGACGACGTTCTCTCCGGTCGCCGCCGCATCCAGCAGCAAGTCGACGAGATGATCTTCGAGCAGGTTGACTTCGTCGACATAAAGGAACCCGCGATGGGCGCGTGCGAGCAGACCAGGCTCGAAGGCTTTCTCGCCGGTGGTCAGCGCGCGCTCCAGGTCCAGCGCACCGACCAGACGATCTTCGGTGGCCCCTAAGGGCAGGTCGACCATCGGGACGGCCGCCGATGTCGTCCGCAGTGTCTGTCCGCTTTCGGTGCGCGCCCGGCACTCGTCACAGCGGGCGCCGTTCGCCGACGGGTCACAGCCGTACCGGCAGCCGCTCACGACCTTCATGGGAGGCAGCAAGCTGGTGAGCGCCCGAACAGCCGTGGACTTTCCCGTCCCGCGGTCGCCGAACACCATCACCCCGCCGATCGTCGGGTCGACCGACACGAGCAGCAGGGCCAGCTTCATCTCCTCCTGACCGACGATCGCACTGAACGGGAAAACCGGACGCATGGGTACAAGTAGAGGTCGCGAGTCTTGGCGAGCCGGAGGGCCAACCCGATTGGCCACGTTAGGAGTGCGGTCAACCCGTCGCAAGTGGGATACGACTGTAGTGTACACATTTCTTGACACTCCCGCGCCAGTTGGGTATCGTCGCCCGGTGATTCCTCCCGATCAGGCCCTCCCGGCTCCGTCGGCTCCGATCGTGCCCGCGTCAGTCGTGCACGAACGGCCTCGGTCAGCCACGCCCGCGTCTGCGTCTGTTGCCGCAACCGCCCCCGCGGCGACCGCATCCGCCGCTTCGTCAGTGCCCCGCGGCGATACGACGCCCCCACCGACGTGGTACGAGCGGATCCGCGACCGCTGGAACACCCTCGTGGCCACTGACGAGTTCCAGCGGTGGAGCGCGCGATTTCCGCTCAC
>CAZMGX010000535.1:0-2286 GCA_964565915.1 uncultured Gemmatimonas sp. | reverse complement strand
GACCGATTACCATGCGCCGGTCGCGCGCGGTCTTCGACATCGTCTCGGGATTCGTGTACACGCAGACGCTGCTGGCCTGCGTCGAACTGGAGCTGTTTGAATATCTCGCGGGCGGCGCACGGACGATCGACGAGATCGCCGCGCACACCCGGCTGTCGGCGTCGAGTACGGAACGCCTGCTCAACGCGGCCGTTTCGCTGCGCCTGTTGGTCAAACGGCGATACGGTCGCTACGCCATCGGCCCACTGAGCGCCCCACTGGTCGGCAATACGGGAGTGCTGGCCTTGGTGCGACATCACCGGCTGGCCTACCAGGATCTGGCCGATCCCGTCGCCCTGCTGCGGCAAGGCGCCGATTTTCGGACGGAATTGTCGCGCTACTGGTCCTACGCAGACGCGCCTCGCCCGCAGTCCATCGATGACACGCGGGTTGCCGCCTACTCGGAGATCATGGCAGCCACCCTGCCGCCCGTCGCCCACGAAGTGCTGGATGCGTACGACTTGTCCAGGCACGAATGCCTGTTGGATGTCGGCGGCGGCGAGGGCGCGTTCCTGACGCTGGTCGGCGAGCGGCACAAGCACCTGCAGTTGCGCCTCTTCGATTTGCCGGCCGTGTCGGCGCGGGCTCGGGCGCGACTCGAGCGGGCGGGGCTGGGTGATCGCGCACGCTGCGAGGGCGGGAACTTCCACGCGGACCCACTGCCGACCGGCGCCGATGTCTGCTCACTGGTGCGCGTCCTGCTGGACCATGATGACGCGTCCGTCCTCCGCCTGCTGCAGCGGGTCCGTGCGGCGCTGCCCAGCGGCGGGGTGTTGCTGATTGCGGAGGCGATGGCCGGGGCCCGCGGTGCCGAAACCGTGGGCGACGCCTATTTCTCCTTCTACCTCATGGCGATGGGCAAGGGCCGAGCTCGTCGGGCGTCGGAACTGCACGCGATGCTGCAGACGGCCGGCTTCCGCAAGAGTCGGGAAATCGCCACGCGGTTTCCCATTCAGACCGGCCTGATCGTCGCGGAAGTCTAGGTCCTCCAAGTCGGCGACCGCCCAAAACGGTTCGGTTTCCCCTGACCTTTGCGAATCTGCCGTCAATTCCGATGAATTCACTCATCGAATATTGACAGCCCTTGGTGTCAATCACACGTTACACCCTGTGGATACCCTCGCCGTCGTCTTTGAGCAGCCAGAACACCTTTCCGTCCGTACGCTGAGTCTGGTCGCCGCGACGGATGCGGACGTGCTGGTCGCGATGCGCTGGTCCGGTATCAGTACCGGCACCGAAAAGCTGCTATATACGGGCCGGATGCCGCCCTTTCCGGGTCTTGGGTATCCGCTGGTCCCCGGTTACGAGGGGGTGGGTCAGATCATCGAGGCCGGTCCCGCGTCGCATCGCACCGTTGGCCAATTGGTGTACGTCGCCGGCTCGCGCGGGTTCGTGGATGCCCGCGGACTGTTTGGTGGCCAGGCGTCCCACGTGGTCGTGAACGGCTCGAAGACGATCGTCCTCGAGCCGGCTCTGGACGACCGCGGGACACTCTTTGCGCTCGCCGCCACCGCGCATCACTGCCTCGGTGCCGATCCGGCCAATCATCTGGACCAGTTGCCTCAGCTGATCGTCGGTCATGGGGCTCTCGGTCGATTGATCGCGCGCCTCGTCGTGCTGTATCAGGACATGAGCCCGAACTCGGGTCACCACACGCCCACCGTGTGGGAGACCAATCCGATACGGCGCGACGGGGCGCGCGGCTATTCCGTGGTGCATCCCGATGACGATCCGCGTCGGGACTACCGGACCATCTGCGATGTGAGCGGAGCCGACGGGCTCCTCGACACGCTGATCGCCCGACTCGCGCCCGGCGGCGAGATCTGCCTGGGCGGATTCTACAGCCAGCCGGTATCGTTCACATTCCCACCGGCCTTCCTCCGCGAGGCGCGCTTTCGCATCGCCGCGCAGTGGAAGGAGGCCGACCTGCTGGCAATCGCTGATTTCGCCAACCGCGGCGTGCTGGACCTCGACGGGCTCATTACCCATCGCGAACCGGCCGCTCGCGCCGCCGATGCCTATGCCACGGCATTCGGTGATCCCCACTGCGTCAAGATGATCCTCGACTGGAGAACAGCGGCATGAGTGAGAACGGAAGCGGCGCGGCCAACGGCGCCCTGCATCAGCTCCATGCGCGGGTGCGCGACGAAGCGGCGTCCGCGCCGGACACGGTGCACACCGGACCGGTGACCAAGGAAACGCAGATCATCGCGATCTACGGCAAGGGCGGCATCGGCAAGAGCTTCA
>CAZMGX010000534.1:0-3227 GCA_964565915.1 uncultured Gemmatimonas sp. | reverse complement strand
CTTCTGCTCGCCGATCTTCTGTTCCTTGTCGACCTCGGCGACACGCACCAGCTTGTCGCGCTCGGCTTCGCGCATGCCGATTTCGCGGATCTTCTGCGCGTTGGCCACGAGCACCGCCCGATCCCGCTCGGCGTCCGCGACGCGCACTTCGCCCAACTTTTCCTGATCGGCCACGTCACCGCGCGCCTGCTGCACGGCCATCGCGGCGGCCTTCTTGCCGATCGCCTCGATGTAACCCGAGTCGTCTTTCAGGTCCGTGATATTCACGTTGATCAGCACGAGGCCGATCTTGCGCAGCTCGGGTTCGAGCGACGTCTGAATGCGATGCAGGAACCCTTCGCGATCGCGATTGATCTCCTCGATCCGCATGGAGGCAATCACCTGGCGCAGCTGACCGAAGATGATGTCCTGCGCCTGCCGCTTGATCATGTCGTGCGTCAGCCCCATCAGACGGATCGCGGCGTTCTGCCGCACGGACTCCTCGGTGCCGATGGCGACCGTGAACACGCTGGGCACCGCCACACGGATGTTCTCGAGCGACAGCGCGTCCTTGAGCGGAATGTCGATCTGGATCGGTTCCAGCGAGAGGTACGCGTATTCCTGAATGACCGGCCAGACGAACGAACCGCCGCCCGAAATGCACCGGGCCGCGCCTTCTCCACCAACCCGTCCCGAAATCACCAGCACCCGATTGGCCGGGCAGCGCTTGTACCGCGTCACGAACAGAAACGCCAAACCCGCAACGACGGCCATCCCCAAGGCGGGCCCGATCAGCGTGAGCGGAATGCTGTTGAGCAGGTCGTTCACGGCGGCACTTTGCAGCAACAGGCTGGGCATATCAGGCATCACTCTCTCCGTCCTCGAGAATTCGGGGTTGTGGAACAACAATCACCGTCGCGGGCGCAATGGTGTCAATCACCAGCACGCGTGTCCCGGTGGGAATCTCCCCCTCCGGCGTCACCGCTTCCAGTTCCATCAAGCGTTCCTGCAGCGTGATGTGGATCTTGCCGACGCCGCTTCGCGCCCCGGGAATCCCCAGATACACTTCCCCAACGTGACCCACGGCCGTCGCCAATCGGAAGGTCTGGTCTCCTTCCAGTTTCTGCATGCCGCGCATCACCGCGGCCACACCGACGGCCGCTGCCGCGCCGGCGGCGGCGCCAATGGCTACGGCCAGCACCGACGGAAGGCCGAGCCGTAGCGCCGACAACCCGCCCAGACCGAAGAAGGCAACGCCAGCCGAGAGAGCACGCAGGCTGAACAGCTGCAACCCTTCGCTGACCGCCCCATGGCCGAATTCACCGTGTGGTGCGTCGTGGTCCATACCCAGCAGCGAGGCGCCGAACTGCAACACGACGATCCCGCCGCCCAGCAGCAGGCAGCCCCACAGAAACGACGTCACTGCGGGCGCCCCAGCCGCTCGAGGAGCGTACCAAGCTGGCGGATCTCTTCGCCGTAGCGCGCCCAGTCACCTTGGCGCTGCGCCTCGAGGGCCGCCTGGTAGTGTTGCTGTGCTTCGCGGATCATAGCACGAGTAGCCGCGTCGGAACCACCGGAGGCGGCTGACGGCGGACGCGGCGTTACACTATCGGTGGTCGCGGTGGCTGCCACGACAGTCGGCGACCCGGCGTCGACGCGCCCCCCGAACAGGTCGGACAGCGCCGCATCGAGCGTTTCGCGCATGATCACCTGATTCTGGTACGCGACGACTACGCGCTTCAGCTCCGGGATCATGCCGCCTTCCGCCTGGAGATACATGGGCTGAACGTACAGCAGCGCCTCGTCGATCGGAATAACCAGCAGGTCGCCGCGAATCACCTGCGACCCGCGCTGATCCCACAGCGAGACCTGCCGCGCAATGTCCGTGTCCTGATTGATGCGGTTTTCGATCTGCCGCGGGCCAAACACGAGGCTTTGCCGTGGGAACCGGTAGACCCGCAGCTTACCGTAGTGCTCGCCGTCGTTCCGGGCCACCATCCACGCCGCCAGGTTGTCTTTGCCGCGCGGCGTAAACGGTGCCATGTAGATGAACTCGGCCGTCGGTTCGTCGGGCAGCCGCATCACGATGTGCCGCATGAAGGGCACCGACTGATCGTTCCGCGAGACGACGGGAATCTGCCATTCGTCTTCGCGATTGTAGAAGGTCGCCGGGGTATCCATGTGGTACGTGACATACCGCGCCGTCTGCGCGCGGAACAGATCATCCGGATAACGCAGGTGCGCCCGCAGGTCCTTCGGCATGCTGTCCAGGGGCAGAAACACACCGGGATAGATCTTCGCCCACGCCTGAATCAATGGGTCCGTCGGCTCGGAGATGTACGGTTTGACGGTGCCGTCGTGGGCATCGATGATGATCTTGACGCTGTTGCGGATGTACGAGGTTCCATCAGCCGCACGAAACGCATACGGATAACGGCTCGTGACCGTGTACGCATCCATGATCCAATGCAGCGAGCCGTTCTCGGCGATCACCATGTAGGGGTCGCGATCGAGGCGCAGGAACGGAAAGGCCTTCTGCGCACGCTCCACGATGTTGCGGTTGTAGAGCACGCGGCTCTCGGCGTCGATGTCGCCGGACAGCAGGATCTTGGACGACCCGAAGTGCGCTGCGAGAATCGCCCGACGAATCACGCCACCGACGGGAACGCCACCCTTGCCGTCATACGAGCGATAGATGTTTTCGTCGCCGGCCGGATAGTCGAACTCCTTCTGCTTCGTGTTCACGAACACGAACTGGTCGGTGAGTTCGCCGTAGTAGATCTGCGGCCGGGTGACACGCAGGTTGCCAGTGGTCGATGGCGGCAGGTCCTTCACGAACAACACCGGCAGTCCTTCCGTTGTGACCTGATTCACGGGGCTGAGCGTGAGTCCCATCCCGTGTGTGAACGTCAGGTGCTCGTTGATGAACGTGCGCGTCGGCAGCGATGCCGCATTCAGTTCGCGCGGCGCCAGCAACACCTGGCGATAGCGTCCGTCGATCCAGTAGCGATCGTCGTCGACGTTGATGAAGTCGTAGTACGTGCGGATCTCCTGCAGCTGACCGAAGGTGCGCAGCAGGGGTTCGCGATCCCACAGGCGCACGTTGTCGATGGTGGCGGAGTTCTCGCGCAGCGATGCCAGTGTGAGATTGGCCTCGCCGCCGATGTCACGCACTTCCACTTGGTCGATGCCCCACGCTTTGCGCGTCGCATCGAGGTGGTGCTTGAGATACGGCTCTTCGCGCGTCA
>CAZMGX010000533.1:0-3257 GCA_964565915.1 uncultured Gemmatimonas sp. | reverse complement strand
TCACGATACGACGCATCCGCGACCGGCTGGTGAAAAGCCCTATCTGACGTTGCAGGCCGGCGACCGGTATGACATGAAGGCGCGTCAGGTCATCAAGTAGGCCGCGTTCACCCTCCACCGTTGGAGTTGTCCGTATGCCCCGCACATTCGCGAGTCGCCATCGATTGACCAGCGTGGCGGTGTATGCCGGCGCGGTCGCGCTTCTCCCGCTTTCGCTCCACGCACAGGCCGCGACGCGCAGTACCGCGACAGTGCCGCCGGCCCCAACGGTCGCTCCCGACGTGTACGCCTCGCTTCCGTGGCGCTACATCGGTCCCGAGGGCAATCGCTTCACATCGGCCACCGGAATTCCGGGGGACCCGTCGACGTACTACGTGGGCGCGGCGTCGGGCGGCATCTACAAGACGACGGACGGCGGTGTGAACTGGGCCGCGATCTTCGATGATCAACCGGTGCAGTCCATCGGCTCGCTGGCCGTCGCCAAGAGCGACCCGAATGTAGTCTGGGCGGGAACCGGTGAGGCACATATCCGGAGCCACATTTCGATCGGACAGGGCGTCTACAAATCGCTCGATGCCGGCAAGAGCTGGAATCTGATGGGACTGGAGAAGACCGGACGCATCGCGCGTATGGTCATCCATCCCGCAGATCCGAACATCGTGCTCGCATGTGCGTTGGGTACCGCATACGGTCCGCAGCCGGAGCGTGGCGTGTTTCGCTCGACGGACGGCGGAGCCACGTGGACCAAGACGTTGTTCGTCGACGAAAAGACGGGGTGCTCCGACCTGGCGATGGACCCGCGAAATCCTCGCGTGATGTTCGCCGGCATGTGGCAGATCGAGATTCACACCTGGGGCCGGGAGAGCGGCGGGCCGGGCAGTGGCCTGTTCATGACGCGCGACGGTGGGGTGACGTGGAAGCGACTGACGGGCAAGGGCCTGCCCACCAAGCCCGTCGGCAAGGTGGCGCTCGCCATCGCGCCATCGAATCCGGACCGCATCTTCGCGCTCATCGAGACCGGCGACGGGGTGCCCTGGAACGGTGAGGCAACCGAAAGCGGGCAGTTGTGGCGCTCCGACGACGGCGGCGAGAACTGGCAGTTGATCAACCGCGATCGGAACGTGATGGGGCGGGCGCACTATTACTCGCGCAGTGTCGTCAACCCAGACAACGAGAACGAGCTGTATTTCCTGACGGCGTCGTTCGCCAAGTCGATCGATGGCGGACGCACACTGACCACGCTGGCGCGCAACGAAGCGCCCGGTGGTGATCACCACGACATGTGGATCGATCCGACGAACGGCGCTCGCATGATCGTCGCGCACGATCAGGGGTTGTCGATCTCGACCAATCGCGGCAAGACGTGGTTTCGCCAGCGGCTGACGAATGCGCAGATCTACCACGTGACCGTCGACAATGAGATTCCGTACAACGTGCTGGGCAACAAGCAGGATGAGCCGTCGTATCGCGGGCCCAGCAACAGCCGCATCTTCGGCGGTGGTGGTGCCGCGTCCGCCAACAACGGCATCATCCCGCGCGGCATGTGGCACTCGGTGGGGGGTGGCGAGAGCGGGTGGGCCACACCGGATCCGACCAACTCCAAGCTGATCTGGTCGACTGCCTCGGGGTCCGGCATGGTGGGCGGCATCGTGGTGCGATTCGAGGAGGATCGGCGCCAGTTTCGCAACGTCGAAGTGTGGCCGCAGCAGCTGAACGGGGCTCCCGCCGATCACAAGTATCGCTTCGTGTGGGATGCACCACTGCACATCTCGCCGCACGATCACAATACGATCTACACGGGCAGCCAGCACGTGCACCGCACCCGCAATGGCGGGCAGAGCTGGGAGGTGATCAGCCCGGACCTCACGTTGAACGACAAGAGTCGTCAGCAGAGCTCCGGCGGTCTGACGCCGGACAACATCGGCGTGGAGTACTCAGGCGTCGTGTACGGCCTGCAGGAGTCGCCGAAAACCAAGGGTGAGATCTGGGCCGGTACCAATGACGGACAGCTGCAGCTGTCACGGGACGACGGCGCCACCTGGACCAATCTCACGAAGAACATCCCGAACCTGCCGGCGTGGGGATCGCTGCGCAGTGTCGTGCCGTCACGGCATGTCGCGGGCACGACCTATCTCACCGTCGACTTCCATCAGGAAAACAACCGCGATCCGTTCGTGTACCGCACGACCGACTGGGGAAAGACCTGGAAGTCGATCACTGTCGGGCTGCCGCGCAACATGATCAGCTATGCGAAGGTGATCCAGGAAGATCCGGTGCGCAAAGGACTGCTCTACCTTGGCACCGAAAGTGCGATTTTTGTGTCGTTCGACGATGGCGACACGTGGCAACCGCTGCAGAACAACCTGCCGCATGCGCCCGTCTCCGGCATCGTCGTGCAGGAGCATTTCAGCGACCTTGTCATCTCGACGTATGGCCGTGGCTTCTGGATCATGGACGACATCACCCCGCTGCGTGAACTGACGGCGGCGACGTTGGCTCAGCCGGTACACTTCTTCGCGCCGCGGGCGGCGTACCGCTTCCGGCCAATCACCCCGACCTCAACCACCTACGACGATCCCACCGTGGGGCAAAACCCCGCGTACGGCGCCTCACTCACGTACCTCCTCAAGGCGCCGGTCACTGGTGGCGTCACGATGACGATCGCCGATGCGGCGGGCACCGTGGTGCGGACGATGCGTGGTACCAATAGCGCGGGTCTCAATCGGGTGCATTGGGACCTGCGGTACGATCCCAGCAGCGAGTTCCGTCTGCAGACGAGCCCGATGTACGCCGCGCACATCGTGCCGGGACCGGAAGGCCGAGTGGCGCCCGGCACGAGCCAGCTCAGCATCCTGGCGCCGCCCGGCACCTACACTCTCACGCTCCGAGCGGGGACGGTCACGCAGTCGCAGAAGGTGGAAGTACGCAAGGATCCGAACTCCGGCGGCACGGAAGGTGATATCGCGGCGCAGACGGCCGCGCTGCTCGCGCTGCGCACGCAGCTCAATACCGCGGCCGATGCCGTGCGTCGCGTTGAATCGGTCCGTGTTCAGTTGGAGGCGGTCGCGCGCACCGTTGACGATGCCGCGATCCGCAAAGCCTCGGGGGACCTTGGCGCACAACTGGTCGAAGCGGAGATGAACCTGGTCGACCTCCGACAGACGGGCGGCGGGCAGGATGGCGTTCGCTTCGGCTCGAAGCTGGTCAGCAAGCTGGGCTATCTCGCGACGGGGATCGCCTCCAGTGATTTTCGCCCC
>CAZMGX010000532.1:0-3260 GCA_964565915.1 uncultured Gemmatimonas sp. | reverse complement strand
CAGTCACGTGTGGATGGGCGAGTGCCACGTGCACGCGGGCATCGACCCCGAGCATATCAACCTCACGCGCTCGCAACATCCGGGAGCGGAGTTCCTCATCCATCCGGAGTGCGGATGCGCCACCCCGGTGGTTGATGCGGTCTCGGCGGGCGCGATCGACGGGGAGGGGGTCCACATCCTCTCGACCGAGGGGATGATCCGCCGGCCCTCCCAGACGGACAACGACACGTTCATCGTGGCCACGGAGATCGGCATCCTGCACCGGCTGCGGCGGGAGAACCCGAGCAAACATTTCATCGCCGCCAACGATCGGGCGCAGTGCGCGTACATGAAGGTGACGACTCTGCCCAAGGTCCGGGACGCCCTGTTGCACCTGCAACATCGCATCACGGTGCCGCCGGCGGTCGCCGCCCGGGCCCGTACCGCCATTGAGCGGATGGTCTCGATCGGCGGCGGCAACACCCCGAGCCCATTCGGTCCCGAGGATCCTGGTGAATGAGTGATTACCACCCGCCACTGCGCCCCACGCCCCCGCGGGCGTGGGAGGTGGTCCGGCCGCGTACGATCACGCCGCTCGACTCACCCGCCGTGCGGGCGCCGGATGCGGGTGGGCTGGGGTTCCCGCTGTCGGCCGAAGCGCTGCGCGCCCACGTCCGCGCGGCCCTCGAGGAAGATCAGGCCCAGAATGACGTGTCGACGCTCGCCACCGTCGTCAGCACGCGGCATGTGCGGGCCACGCTGGTGGCGCGGCGCGATGGGGTGATTGCGGGCGTACCGTTCGCGGTGGAGGCGTTCCGACAGATGGACGCCAACATCACACTCCGCATCGACGCCGAAGACGGGACTCGGGTCGCGGCGGGGTCGCCCGTGATGCACCTGACGGGTAACGCGCGCGGCATCCTGTCGGCCGAACGCGTGGCGCTCAACTACCTGCAACACCTCTCGGGGATCGCGACGCTGACCTCGGCATTCGTGTCGCTGGTGCAGGGGACGACCGCAAAGATCCTCGATACGCGCAAGACGCTGCCGGGCTGGCGTGCCCTGCAGAAGTACGCCGTGCGTGCCGGCGGCGGCACGAACCATCGCCTGGATCTGCGCAGCGGAGTGCTGATCAAGGACAATCACCTCGCGGCAATCGGCGGTGACATGGCGGCGGCCGTCACCCGCGCACGCGCCATTGCCGCGCCAGATACGCCAATCGAAGTCGAGTGTGACACGCTCGCGCAGGTCGACCTGGCGATCGCGGCGGGCGCGGACTGGGTGTTGCTGGACAACATGCCGATCGACATGCTGCGCGAGGCGGTGGCGCGCTGCCGCGGCAAGGTGGTCACCGAAGCGTCCGGCGGCGTCGCACTCGAGACCGTTCGACGCATCGCGGAAGCCGGCGTCGATCGCATCTCGATCGGTGCGCTCACGCATTCAGCGCCTGCCCTGGATCTCGCCCTCGATTTCGAGGGCCTCTGAGTTCGACGTCATCATGCCCGTTCGTCTCCCTCCCCTCACCGAACACGCGTCGCGGATCCTGCTGGAAGGCATCGTAGACTACGCCGGAGTCTATCCTCCGGCGGCGATGGCCATGCCCGCTGCGGTCCGCAACTACGCACACTATCGCGCATCGGGCGCCGGTTGGATGCTCGGGCGCTTCGTCTGTCCAGCTGCCGCGCTCGACGAATTCTCCCGCCTCGCCGAACCGCTGCTGCCGCGCGATGCCGGCGCGATCCCCTGGCGACTGACCGCCGTCTCGAGCGGTGACGTGGCGGCCGACCTCGAACGGATCGCCGGCTTCAACGAGCGGCATCGTGTCTGCTTCGAGGAGTGCGGTGCGCTCGTTGACTCGTTCGAAGCCCGTGTGTCCACGGCCGACGAACTCGCCCGGCTCGATGGCACCGTACCACGGGACCTGATCACGTTCGTGGAAATACCACTCACGTCGAGTGCGGCCGTCGAGACGCTCATCCCGATGCTCGGCGCACGCGGACGCCGCGCCAAATTGCGCGCGGGCGGCGTGACCGCCGACGCATTCCCGGCACCGGCCGCTCTTGTCGCGTTTCTTGCGAACTGCATCAAGTACGGGGTGGTCGCGAAGGCCACCGCGGGCTTGCATCATCCGTTGCGCGGCGCCTACCGGTTGACGTACGCCCCGGACGCTCCGAGCGGCATGATGTACGGGTTCCTCAACGTCTTTCTGGCAGCGGCCCTGTTGGCGCAGGATGGCGCCCCCGCCGACGCCGAAGCGCTGCTGCAGGAGTCCGACGCCGAACACCTGACGATTGGCGAGTTCGGGATCACGTGGCAAGGACCGTCGCAAGCGATCACCTTCGATCGCGCGGTCCTGCAGCGCGTGCGGGATCGGGTGATGGTGAGCTTCGGCTCGTGCTCGTTCACCGAACCCGTCGACGAGATCCGCGCGATGGGCTGGCTCTAGCCCATGACCGCTCGCCCGACATGACCAGTATCGCGCACGATCAGACGACGGATCCCTCGTTGCGCAGTTGGGTCGCGTCGGCCAACGTCACCGGCGCCGACTTTCCGATTCAGAACTTGCCGTTCGGCGTGTTCCGCCGCGCCGGCTCACGGGAAGCCCCGCGCGTCGGCGTTGCCATCGGCGACGCGATTCTCGACATCGCCGCGTGTCTCGCCGCTGGCCTGCTGGATGCTGCCTCGGACGACGCTCGCTCCGCCGCATTGTCGTGCGCGTCTCCCACGCTCAACGCGTTGATGGCGCGCGGCGCCGACGCCCGGCGTGCACTCCGTGAGGCGCTCTCGACGCTGCTGGCCGAGCAAACGCCAGTGCATCTGCGACAGACGGCGGAATACGCGCTGATCCCGCAGGCCAGCGCCGAGTTGTTCATGCCCGTCGAGATCGGCGACTACACCGACTTCTATGCGTCCGTGCACCACGCGACGAATGTCGGTGCCATGTTTCGGCCGGACAATCCACTGCTGCCCAACTACAAGTGGGTGCCCATCGGGTATCACGGTCGTGCGTCGTCCATCGTGCTGTCCGGTACACCGATCCGTCGCCCGTCAGGGCAACGCAAGGGGCCGAATGACGACACGCCGGCGGTCGGTCCCTCACGATCATTGGACTACGAGCTGGAACTGGGCGTCTTTGTCGGTCGGGGCAACCCGATGGGGGAGACGATTCCCTTGGCGGCCGCCGACGAACATCTGTTCGGCGTCTGCATCCTGAACGACTGGTCGGCGCGTGACATCCAGGCATGGGAATACCAGCCGCTCGGGCCCTTCCTCGCGAAGAA
>CAZMGX010000531.1:0-3261 GCA_964565915.1 uncultured Gemmatimonas sp. | reverse complement strand
CCACGCACCGAATCGGGTCGACCGCGCGGGACGATGGTTACGCCGATGATGCGCTTTCCACTCGCCTGCACCTGCGTAATGATGCGTTTGGTGCCATCAATGACCTGCTCGGCGGTTGCGCCACCCGCGAGGTCATTGGTGCCGGCGAAGAACACCACGTGTGACACGCCGGCCCGCGGCAAGACATCCCGCGCGAGGCGATCGAGGGCCGTCGGCCCGTTGCCACCCGCGATGATGCGATTGCCGGCGATTGCGGCATTCGCGACGGCTCGGCGTTGCGCACGGGGCAGCGCCGCCAGTCGCTCGGCGACGAGATCGGTCCATCGCTGATAGAGGTCGGGGCGCACCACGCCATCGAGGGTGGTGCTGCACCGCCCATCCGTGATGGAGTCACCGAAGCCCAAGATCGCGCCGTCGGCGTCGGCGGTCTGCACGTCGACCGCGGCCAGCCAGTAGACCGGATACGCATCGACGGATGTACCGGTGGCGCGTGTCGGCACCTGTCGGAATCCGTCGCCGGTTGTACGCGAGGCGTGGTGTCCCTCGCGCAGGAACGTACTGGTCAGGCCGAGCGAGTGTGTGCTTGCGTCCGTCGCGCTCTCGACATCGAGGCTGACAGCGAGGCGCTGGAAGGCCCGCACGGGGAACGCGATGGGATCACTCCAGACGCCGTCACCGGGCGCGAGCGACAGGGCAGGGGAGCCCGCAAAGGTGACCGCAACACTGCTGCCGGCAACCACTGCGGCCGCCGAATCGAGCACACCGACATACGCCCGCGCGAACCGTACCGTCGCGAGCCCCATCGTGTTCTCGAGTTTCACACGAAGGGCAGAACCCGAGACCGTCGGCCGCACGATCATGCGCACCGTGCTGTTGGACAGCCCGGGGATTACCTCGCGAAGGTTGTGTGAAGCGCCCCACGCCGCCAGCCATTGCGGGCGACCCTGCGCCGCGGCGTCCCCGAAGGTGAGCAGCACGGCCGCGATGGCTCCACAACAAACGAGGAACGCCCGCCTCGTCGTGCGATGTGGCAACGGGTACTTCGATGCAGATTCCAGCATGGCCGAACCTCTCAAAACTCAGTTTGGCGCAGCGATCCCGCGCCGGTTGTCAGACGAAATTACCCGGGCGTTCCCCACCTTCAAGCGGGACGCTTTTCTGCGGGATGCGCTGCGTGGCTACGACGATCTCGAGCTGCTCGATCGGGGTCGGCACCTCGGTCGCGTGCTCTCCGCGCACTTGCCGCCGCACTTTCCGGCGGCCGTCGATATCCTGCTGGCTACGCTGCCGGACGAGCGTTCACCGGATGGTGGCATGGCGTCATTCTACTACCTGCCGCATACCGAGTTCGTGCGAGCCTTCGGCCTTGCACATTTTGACGATGCCATGCGCGCCCTCCACGCGTTGACACAACGGTTCACGGGGGAGTTTGCGATCCGGCCGTATCTGGAACACCATCAGCAGGCGACGCTGGAGCGACTCCACGAGTGGACGCGCGATCCCAGTGACCATGTGCGACGACTCGTATCGGAGGGCACTCGGCCACGCTTGCCGTGGGCCCCGCGCCTCCGCGCGTTTCAACAGGACCCGACGCCCGTGCTCGCTCTGCTCGAGAAGCTGCGCGATGACCCGGCGTTGTATGTGCGACGGTCGGTCGCGAACAACCTGAATGACATCGGCAAGGATCATCCGACGACGCTGGTGCGGACGGCCAGCGAGTGGCTGAAGGACGCCTCGCCGGATCGGCGGTGGGTGGTGCAGCATGCCTTGCGGTCGGCGGTGAAGCGCGGCGATCCGGCCGCACTGAAAGCCCTCGGCTACGGCGCGGCGTCGACACTGCAGGTGACGAAGCACTTGATCGCTCCCAAACGACCGGCCATCGGCGGGCGCGTCGTCGTGGAGTGCACGCTGCGCAATGATGCGCGCCGAGCGCAGCGCGTGATCGTAGACCTGATTGTGCATTTCGTGAAGGCGAATGGCGGCACCAGTCCCAAGGTGTTCAAGCTGGCGGTGGTCGACGTGGCAGCGGGTCAGGAGGTCTCCGTGCGGAAGACCATCTCTCTGGCCCAGCTGAGCACACGCACGCACTATGCCGGCAAGCATCGTGTGGAGCTGCAGATGAATGGTGCCGTTCAGGCGCTGGGAACGTTCACGCTGACCGACTGAGGCCGCGTCGCGAGTGGGTCATCGGCTCGCGGATCGCTCGGGGAGGATGCGCCATTCGACGAGCGACTGCATCCCGTCGTCGTCGGTTTCGACGCCGAGGAGGCGATAGCCGGCCCGGTCGACGATCGTGACGTTCGGCGGAAGATCCACAATGAAGCGCAACACATGATCACGGTCGAACGCCGCCCAGCGCTCACGATCGCGCCAGCGGAGCGTGAGGCCCATCTCGTCTTTGGGCAACTCGTCGTCCGGAATGCGGACGCCTTCGCTGGCCAGCTGCGCCCAGATCCATAGGGCGCTGTCCGTCAGGATTCGATGCGATGGCTCCTTGTGTTCCGGCAGTGGCGCGGGCGCCTTGCCAAGCAGTTTGCTCATGCGGTCTTCGACGACCTGGATATCCACTCGCTCCTGGGCCTGATAGGTGGGTGGAAGGCCGGGCCATTGCATCACGACCACCCGTCCATCGCGGCCGTAACGGTAGAGTCGGTTGGGACCGGGTACGGTGGTCAACGCCGCGCCATCTTGCCCAACTGTCTTGATCCGTCCCGGCGCGATGCCATCCGGCGTCGGTTCGAGCAACAGATGCCGCGGTGGATGGATCGTATCGTCCACCAGGCCATTCCCGTTGAAGTGCACCCATCCGAAGCGACCGATGCGCGTGGGGGTATTCGCCTCGAAGCCCGCGGTGATGAACCATCCGCCGATCGTGTCGGGAGTCACGACCCAACCCGTGGCCACCGCTGGTGGCAGTTCCATGGTGGCCAGCGCTTGACCGTCCGCACCGAAGCGGACGGCGCGCGTCGTCGACATCTCCTTGACCAGCATCGAGCCATCGGCAAGACGGAAGATCCGAAGGGGCGCGTGATACTCGCCCGGACCGGCGCCTTCGCGACCAGCGCGTGCGAAGGGCTTGCCATCAGCATTGAAGACGTGAATCGCGGCACCATTCGGGCCGGCGCCATCGAGCAACCAGCGGGTGCCCTTCGGTCCAAAGGCGGCCGCATCGATGCGCCCGAGGTCGAACACCGTTGCAGGAAGGCGCCGGACTTCCTGCAGGCGCATTGGACCATCAACGCCGTCAGCGGGTGACTCCAC
>CAZMGX010000530.1:0-3275 GCA_964565915.1 uncultured Gemmatimonas sp. | reverse complement strand
GTCCTGCCGACTGCCCCGCCGATTCGCCGCCGCGACGATCATGACGATCCTGCTGATGAGTGTCAGCACACCCATCGCGTTCGCTCAGGCTCGCCCGCCGGTCGATTCGACCCGTGCCGACTCCACTCGCGCAGACTCGACACGACGGACCACCCTGCGAACCGTACAGGTACGCGGCAAGGTGGATGACCTCATCGGCATCGCGTCGTCGGCCTCGCAGGGACGCGTGGGGCGACTCGATCTGCGACTACGCCCGCTGCAGCGGGAGGGGGAGATTCTCGAGGCAGTGCCGGGCATGATCCTGACGCAGCACAGTGGCGACGGCAAAGCCAACCAGATGGTCGTGCGCGGGTTCAACCTCGATCATGGCACGGACTTCCAGACACGCCTGGAGTCGATGCCCCTCAACCTGCCCACGCATGGACACGGGCATGGATACACGGACCTGAATCCACTCATTCCCGAGTTCATCGACCATCTCGAATACAAACTGGGGCCGATGTACGCGGAGATTGGTGACTTCGGCAGCGCCGGCGGCGCGACATTGCAGCTCACACGGGCACTGAAGACGCCGATGGCGCTCTTGGAAAGCGGCGCATTCGGCTTCCGACGGACGGTGCTGGGCGTCGGCGGCGCTGTCGGCAACAGTCAGTGGCTCATCGGCGGTGAAGGCAAGCGCTACGACGGTCCGTGGGAGCAGCCACAACGCCTCGGCAAGTACAGCGGCATGGCGCGTTGGACCTGGCGCGGTACCAAGAATGAGGTCTCGCTCCTGGCACTTGGGTATACGAACCGCTGGAATGCCACTGATCAGATTCCACAGCGCGCGGTAGTCGCGGGAACGATCGGACGCTTCGGGCAGATCGATCCGACGCTCGGTGGCGACGCGCAGCGGCAGAGTCTGTCCCTCGCGTGGACGCGCGCCCAGCAACACGGTCGCCTGACGGTTGACGCCTATGTGGTGCGACATACGCTGGATCTGTATTCGAACTTCACGTACTTCCTCGACAACGACGTTGGTGGTGACCAGATCAACCAAACCGACCAGCGCACGATCGGGGGTGTCAACATCGAGGTGACGCGCGCCGGCACCCTCGGCGGGTTCACACACCTGTTGCGGACGGGTGTGCAGCTGCGCGGCGATGACATCGCCGTCGGCTTGTATAGCAGTGCACAACGCGTCCATCGCGATACGGTCCGCCGGGACGGCATCGAACAGGCAAGCGCGGGTGGGTATGCCAGTCTCGAGTCGCGATGGAGTTCGCGGGTGCGTACGGTGCTGGGAATGCGACAGGACGCATACGCGTTCGACGTCGTCAGCAACGATGTCCGCAACAGCGGCTCCCGATCGGCCACCATCGGCAGCCCCAAGGCCTCGCTCATCGTGACGCCGCGCGCAGGGATGGAGATCTATGTGGGCGGGGGACTTGGCTTCCACAGCAACGACGCGCGCGGCACCACCATTCGCTTCGACCCGGTCAGCGGTGACGCAGCCGAGCCGGTGGATCCCCTCGTGCGATCACGTGCGATCGAAGTCGGCGTCCGCGCGTCGCGCAGCGAGTGGCTGCGCACCACGGCATCGCTGTGGACGCTCGACCTGGACAGCGAGCTGCTGTTCGTCGGCGACGCCGGCACGACGGAACCCCAAGGCCGCAGTCGGCGCGTCGGCGTCACGATGGCCAACTACGTCAGGCCGACGTCTGCGCTCACCCTCGACTCCGACGTCTCGCTCACGCGTGCTCGTTTCACCGACGCGGGCCTCGCCGGTGACCGCATTCCCGGTGCGCTCGAACGCGTCGTGACCGCTGGCGCCACGTGGGAACCACGGCGCGGTCTGCACGCCGTCGCTCGGATTCGGCACTTCGGCGCCAGCGCGCTCACCGAAGACAACAGCGTGCGTGGCACACCGACCACGCTGCTCAACCTCAGTGTCGGAGCCTCGGTGCGCGGCACGCGACTCATCGCCAGCCTGCTGAATGCCGGCAACGCGCGCACCAGTGACGTCCAGTACTACTACACGTCTCGCGTGGCCGGCGAGTCGGGCGCTGGCGTCTCCGATGTGCATTTCCATCCCGTGGAACCGCGGATGCTGCGTTTGGGTGTTTCGCGCGGCTTCTGAAACGGGACACCGAGGAATTCTGCTGTTTGGTGCAGACCTCGCCGACAAAGGGCGCGGGTGTTACTTCCCGAGTCATGGGCCGCTGCGGTAGACTCCTGCGGTGTTCCTGTGATTCGGGTTCCTTCTTTCCCAATACGCCTGATGCGCCTCCGCCTCCTCACGTTCGTCGTCGCCGGCCTCACGGTTTCTGCCTGCCGACCCGCCAAAAAGCCTGCAACGACACCAACTCCTGCGCCGACGCGTCCGGCGGCAGGCAACGGCGCTACCCCAGGCGCACCAACCCCGAACCAGCCGCCCGCTGGCGGCGGTGCCCCCAACCTCGGTGCGCTGGCCGGCGCCCTTGGCGCTGGTGGAGCCGATCCCAATCCGCGTCCGTATGCCCAGGTCATCACGGCGCGGGCCAAGAGCAAGAAGGGCGTCTTCGATGTGCACCAGATCGGATCGCGCCTGTATTTCGAGATCCCGACGTCCGAGGTCGGCAAGGACTTCGTGGTCACGACCGTGCTGGCCGGTACGCCCGCCGGCATTGGCATCAACGGAACGCTCGGTCCGGACCGTGTCATCCGCTTCGAACGTCGGGAAAATCGCGTGTTCGTGCGCGACATCAACTTCAACAACGTCGCCAGCGATTCGTCGCTCTCCACGCGGCGGGCCATGTCGCTGATCGAGTTCTATCCGATCATCGCCGCGCTCAACGTTGAAGCCTATGGCAAGGACAGCGCGGCCGTGATCGAGGTCACCCGCATGTTCACCGGCGGCATCCAGGAGTTCGCCGGTGGCGGACAGCGCGTCACCGTCGACGCGACGCGGTCGTTCATCGAGAAGTTCTCCGCGTTCTCGCGCAACGTGAACGTCACGGCGACGCAGACGTTTACGCGCGCCGGCGCAGGAGGCCTGCCCGCCATCCCCGGCCTCAACCTCGGCGGTCCGGCCGGCGCCACGACGGAGGCCTACACCTTCTCCATCGTTCGCCTTCCTGACGTCCCGATGATGCCACGCTTCCTCGACGCGCGCGTCGGCTACTTCGGCGAAACCAAGACGGACTTCGGTTCGGCCGAACAGCGCGTCCTGCCACGTCGCTACATCGCCCGCTGGCGTCTGGAATGCTCCGACCAGAAGGTCGGCAACCTTTGCGCCCCGAAGAAGCCGATCACCT
>CAZMGX010000529.1:0-3285 GCA_964565915.1 uncultured Gemmatimonas sp. | reverse complement strand
GCAGCCGGCGCCGTTCGACGTCACTCTCCTGCCCAACCATCCGGTCACCGTCGCCGAGCGTGAGCGCGCCGTCACGTACATGCGTGATGCACAGGCGCTGCAGCGTGTCGTGCTGGCGGCAAACGCGCTGATCGCGGAGACCAGCACGCGGGTCGACGCGCTGCAGCGCGCGGTCGATCAGATCACACGCAGCACGACACTTGACGCCGATGTTCGTGCGGCGTCGGTGAAGTTGCGCGGTATCCGTGAGCAGCTGAACGGTGACAACACGCCGGGGCGCTACTCCGAGCCTACCGAGACGTCGCTGCTTGGCCGCATGAACACCGCGGCGGGCGTGGGCGGCCTCACCGAGCCGACGGGTACACAGAAGCGTCAGCTCGAGATCGTACGCGAGCGATTCCCGGCCATCCACGCGGCACTCAAGGCCTTCGTGGAAACCGACCTGCCGCGACTAGAGCAGGCGGCGGAAGCGCAGGGTGCCCCTTGGACGCCCGGGCGTGCGTTGCCGCCGATCCGGTAGACTGCCGCCATCGGGATGAACGGTGCTCAGCGGGGCGGTCGAGCACATCGGCCGCTCCGTTGGCCCCGTTTCTTGATCATCATGTGACCCTGACTAAACACCCGATGTTCATTCGGGTATGACCAAACTGACTAGTTTCCGACGTGTCGTTATCTGCCTCGGCGCGCCACTCGCCCTGCTCGGGTGCAATGGCCACCCCACCGAGGCGGCAGCGCAGTTGCAGGTCACCATCACAGCGGATCGTGAGCGGCTGAGCCCTTCCGAGCCCGCGGCGGTGACCGTGACGATCACCAATCGCGGACGTGGTTCGATCGCGATGCCCGATCCCCGAAGTCTTCGGTGCAGCCCGCTGTATCGCGTGTTCGACGGTGCCGATCGCGAGGTGCAGTTGCCGGATCGGTTCTGCACCCTGCCGGCCTATCCACCGCGGATGCTGCGGACCGGCGAGAGCATCGCGATCACCGACCAGTGGGCTGGCACCGCGCGTGGAGACGACCGCACCGCGATTCCGGTCGCGCCCGGGTCGTATCGACTGGTGGGCCGGGTTGTCTTCATTCAGCAGGAGTACACGAGCCCTGCGATCAGCGTGACCGTGCACTAGCCGTGGTCGCTTCGGTACGCGTCTGGCGAGGTACGTACGAATGAGCCATCAAGTTTAGATCTTCTTCTTGCAGTCGCCTATGCTGGAAATCGCCATCGGTCTGGTGCAAGTGCCGAGGTAGACGCAGCTCGAACGCATGCGGCATGGTCGTAGTTGCGCCGAGCCCCGTCAGGCGGGCAGGTAACGCTGCATCGAGCCTGCGAATCGCCGCAGCACGCCGGCACCACGGCGATCCGCGAAACCAGACAGGCGCTGATCAGTCGCAGCCAGCCATCCTCTTGCCTGTTCCCCCTCGGCAGCGAGCCACGCGCGCACGTGGGCATCATCCGCGAGTGTTGGCCACGAGCACGGCACCGTCGAGGGTACGCTCGCGACTACCTCACTCGGAATGTTCACCAGCCCCTTCGCGAGATCTTCGTCAAGATCTCGCACGGTCGAGCACCACCCGAGCGCGTCAACAAGCTCAGGGACATCATTCGCGCGCAGATCACAGCGCCCCGCCAGCAGCATCAGATCCAAGCTCAACGTGAAGGTCTCGCGATGATGCGCGCGCAACGTGTCACCGTCCATCAACTCACCAGCCAGTTGACGGCGACGATCGCGCTCCATCACCTCTATCAATCGTACCGCATCGCCGACGGCCGCTTGGCCACCGACCGCCTCGAGATCCGCAACAAACGCGGCAACGAGGCGCGACAGTGGATCGCCCGAAAACTCCCGCGTCTCGATCTGCGCACGCAGCGCGTGGACGACGTCGAGCGGTTCGCCTGTGCATGGCCTGTCGCCGTCAAGCAGGTCGTCGATGGCCTGCAGCGCGCAGAACCCCGTGCGCAGCAAACGATTGGTCCGCCACCGAGGCAGACTCGCCGCCGCGAGCGCCAACCCGATCGTGGCGTACCGCCGGTGCCTACGAGCAAAGCGCCACTGATTCTCGAGGCACAACCACTCCACGTCGAACACTTCCAACACACTCGTTGAACGCGCCCAACGCCCGACCAGGAACCATCCTCCCGCGCCCAATACGAGGCCACCGGCCACGTCGAGCACGTGGTGCTGACGCAGCAACACCGTGCTGACCGCAATCGCGAGGGCCCACACGATCCAGCTGCCCTGCACCACCAATCCGCGCCCTTGCTGGCGCGCAGCGTGTGAGAACGCCAGCCCGGCGGTCAATGCGTACGCCACGTGCAGCGACGGCAGCAGATTGCCCGTCAGGTTGATCGTATCGGCGAAGGCAAACGCCACGCCCGTCACACCATCGGGTGCCACGAAGGGTGCAAAGTGCGGCGTGACCGGCAGCAACACGAAGCACACCGCCGCCACCACCGTCTCGCCCACCAGCACGAGCCACAGCGGGAGCAGTTCACGCCGCGTGCGCAGCACCAGCGGCGCGAGCAGCAGCAGTACGTCCATCGACAGGTAGATCCACACCGTCCACGGTACAAACGGCAGCTGTCGCTCCCACGGCAGGTCGACCTGCAGGCGCCATGGTACCAACGTCGCGAGCCATTCACTCCCCCAGAACAGCACCACAAAAACTGCGAGAAAGCCCACACTCAATGCAGCAAGCCACGCACGTTCCGCCCGTTCGGGCCACGCCACCATTGGCGGTACGATTGGCGGTACGATCACCGGGCCAGATCGGCTGTTGCGGCGCCCCCGCTCATTACCGGGTCAGGTACGTCGCTGGTGCCGGGATACGGCCGCGGACCACGCCACATCGACCACCACACGGCGAGAAAGCGCGGGCGGGGTTGGCTTGGGTCGACCAGTGCGGGAAGATGAATCCAGGCGGCTTTCGGGTGCTGGTGATGCGCCAGGTGGAAGTGATAGTTGAGGAACAACACACGGACGACGGGATTGACGCGCAGGTTCCACGCGCCGTTCTGATTGTCGAGCGGCGAGAACGCATGGTCCGCGTATTGCAGCGAACTCCAGTTGAGCCCGAACGCCGCGTAACACGCCATCCACCCCGTCCAGTTGAGGTCGAGCAGCCACATCAACGCAATCTGGAACAGGGCACTTCCGACCAGCTCAAGCCGCGCAGCGACCGGGGGCAACGCATCGAGCGCATCGAGATACGGCCCCGAACTGGTCTGCTCGGCCACCTGCGATTCACGGGCGCGCAGCAATCGCACGCGCAACGCACGCGGCACCACCAGGA
>CAZMGX010000528.1:0-3292 GCA_964565915.1 uncultured Gemmatimonas sp. | reverse complement strand
GTCTTCGGCCCGGGGGCCCGCCGCCCTGACGTCGCTGGGTTTCACTTCGACGGCGGGATGCCCGTGCTTCTTCAGGATCTCGTCGATCGGCGGCAGCATGTCCTTCCAGGCTTGGCGCAAATCGGTGAGATACACCTCCAGCTCGCGCGTCAGCGTGTCGAACACCACCAGACTCTGACGCGTGGGCCGCGCCTCGGTGCTGCCGACGACACCGGCCAGCGCCGCAATCTGGTTGTTCACGCGAATCGGATAGTTGAGCGGATCCTGACCGCTTTGGTTCTTCACCTGGTAGATCTTCGCCTCCAGCTCGCTGATGCGCGTGTCGAGCGCCTTGATGAGCATGGCATACTGCGCCGAGTCCGCACCCACCTGCTTCGAGCGCGAAACGACTTGGGCACGCACACTGCGTACCGTCCGCACGGCATCGTTGGCATCCGTGGTGCGATCGCGGATCTGCATCAGCAGCTTGTACTGCGCCACCAGGTCCGCCGGCGTCGCGCTGCTGCGCGGGTCCTTCTTCACCAGGAACTTCGCGTCCTGCACCACCGCGCCATCCAGCAACAACCGTACGGTATAGTTCCCCGGCAGCACGAGAGGGCCGGTGGTGCCGGCGCCCCAGAAGATCATGCCGTCGAAACGCGTGGCGTCACTCTCCCGCAGGTTCCAGGCGAACGTGTTGAGCCCCGTGCGATTTGATGCCATGGGCTCAAAGCTGCCACCGCGCGCCGTCGCCGCTTGCTGCATCGGGGCGCCCGTCGCCGTCGCCGTTGCCGAGATCGTGGTGTCGCTGGTGAAGCTGCGAATGGTGCGTCCGGTCGAATCCCGAAACTCCAGCGTCACCTTCTTCACCGCTTCCTTGAGCCAGTAGTTCACGATCACACCCGTCGGTGGATTCTCGCCGATCGGCGAATTCCCGGCACCACCTTCGCCGAACCCGCCCGCCCACGTCACGCGATACGACGGCCGCGGGGTGAAGAGGTGCGCGCGCTTGCCGAGGGCCTCAGACGTGAGCTGTCGCAGCACGCTCAGATCGTCGAGGATGTAGAAGGAGCGACCGTGCGTGGCCGCCACCAGATCACCCTCTTTCACCGCCAGGTCGTGAATGGGCACGATGGGCATGTTCCGGCGCAGCGAGAACCACGTGTCGCCGTCATCGATCGAGGCATAGACGCCGCGCTCGGTGCCCGCGAACAGCAGTCCCTTGCGCTCTTCATCTTCACGCAACACCCGCGTGAACTCCGTGGCCGGAATGCCGGTCGTACGACCGCTGCCGTCGATGCGCGTCCAGGTACGACCGTAATCGTTGGTGCGGAAGAGGTAGGGCTCCTGATCGTCCATCTGGAACCGGTTCGCCGCCACGTACGCGGTCCCGGCATTGAAGCGCGACGCCTCGATGCTGGAGATACGCGCCCACTCGCGTTCCTTGAGGGTCGGCGGCGTGATGTTGGTCCAGGTCTTTCCGGCATCACGCGTGATCTGCACAAGACCATCGTCGGTGCCGGCCCAGATCACGCCGCGCGCAATCGGTGATTCAGCGACCGCGAATACGGTCCCGAAGTATTCGACACTCGTCTGATCGAGGGTGATCGGTCCGCCCGACGGCCCCAGCGTGCGCGGATCATTGCGCGAAAGGTCCGGGCTGATGGCCGTGTAGCTCTCCCCTTCGTCGGTGGTCTTGAACAGCACGCTCGAGCCGACGTACAGCGTCTTCGGATCATGCGGGCTGACGACGATCGGGAAGGTCCACTGCATGCGGTACTTCGCATCGATAGCCGAGTGACCCATCGGATTGAGTGGCCACGGGTTCACGTTGCGGGCGAGACCCGTGACCATGTCCTTTCGCGTCAGCAAGCCGCCATAGCTGCCGGCGAAGACGACGTCCGGCTTGTTGGGCAGCGCCGTGACGAAGCCCGACTCGCCGCCTCCCGCGTCCTGCCACTGCGCGCGCAGAATGCCGCCGGGTGCGCGCGACGGTCCGCACAGCGTCGAGTTGTCCTGCTGCGCTCCACAAACCTTGTACGGAAAGTGATTGGTCGTGGACACGTGGTAGAACTGCGCCGTGGCATAGTCCTGCTCACTCCATGACCGCGCGCCGTCGGTGGAGATGTTCACACCGCCGTCGTTCGCCTCCGCCATGCGATTCGGATCGTCAGGCGCGATCCAGAGATCGTGTGAATCACCGTGCGGCGCGCTGATGTTGCTGAAGGTCTTCCCGCCATCCCGCGAGACCTGGAACTGCACGTTGCTGGCGTAGACCACGTCGGCGTTCTTCGGATCGGCGTAGATCTTCGAGTAGTACCACGCGCGTTGACGCAGTTTGCGCTCTTCGTTCACGCGTGTCCACGTGGCACCGGCGTCGTCCGAGCGGAACACGCCGCCCTCGTTGGCTTCGATGATGGCGTACACGCGACGCGGATTCGCGCCGCTCACACTGATGCCGATGTTGCCCCACAGGCCGGCCGGCAGCCCCGCATTGCGCGTCAGTTCCGTCCATGTGTCGCCACCGTCGACCGACTTGAACATCCCGGAGCCCTTGCCGCCGGACACCAGCATCCAAGGCTTGCGATGCGCCTGCCAGAAGCCGGCGTACAGGACGTTGGGGTTGGTCGGATCCATCGCCAGATCCGCAGCGCCAGTCGAGTCGCCACGGAAGAGCACCTTGGTCCACGACTTGCCGCCGTTGGTGGAGCGGAAGATGCCCCGCTCAGTGTTCGGGCCCCACACGTGACCCTGCGCCGCGACATACACCAGCTCGGGATTCGTCGGATGCACGCGCACCTTCGCGATCTGCCGCGTGTCGTTCAGCCCGATGTTCGTCCACGTCTTGCCGCCATCGGCGGTCTTCCACATCCCATCGCCGTGCGAGACGTTGCCGCGAATCGGAAACTCACCGCCGCCGACGTACACGATGTCCGGGTTCGACGGCGCCACCGCGATCGCGCCGATGGTGCCGCCGAAGTACGCGTCCGACATCGGAGTCCAGCTGAGTCCCCCGTCGACGGTCTTGAAGACACCGCCGCCCACGGTCCCCATCCAATACTCGCGCGGTCTGGCCACCGAACCCGCGGCTGCGACGGACCGACCACCGCGGTAGGGCCCGATCTCACGCCACCGCATGGCACCGAGCGCGTTGCTGTCAAACGGCGCGGCCATCGCCGGAAGGGCGACCGCCACACGGGCGGGCAACGGACGGGCGGGTGCCGGCCGGGCGGCCCCGCCGGTGGCCCCGGCCGCCTGCCCCACCAGCTGGCCGGATGGCACGAGAGCGACGAGAAGCGCCGCGAGTCGAAGT
>CAZMGX010000527.1:0-3297 GCA_964565915.1 uncultured Gemmatimonas sp. | reverse complement strand
CTCCGGACGTCAGGGCAAGCCGCAGCGGTATACGATCGGCGATGCCGCCGATCTGTCATTGGCCGAGGCCCGGAGACTGGCCGAATCGCTGCGGTCACAGATCGCTCACGGGACTGACCCGTCGGCCAGCCGTCGGCAGTCGATGGCGGCCGAACGTGCCCAGGTGACGGTCGCAGAGCTTGCCCCGCGCTGGCTGGCATCGGTGAAGGCCAAACGAGCGGCGACCTCGCATCGGAACTACGAGACGGCCATGCGCCTCTACATCTTGCCAGCGATTGGCCGGATGAAGGTGGCCGACGTCGAGCGTCGAAACGTGGCCGCATTGCATGATCGGATGAAGACGACCCCGACGGCCGCCAATCGCACGGTCGCGGCGCTCAGCGTCTTCATGGCGTGGGCTGAGGTCGAAGGGGCACGGCCACCTCGCTCCAACCCCTGCTTCGGCATTGATCGCTATCCCGAGATCGCGCGCCAGCGTTTCCTGACGCACGACGAGATGCTGCGCCTTGGCCGCGCCCTCGCCGACGCGGAATCGGTCGGGCTTCCCCCATCGCCGGCCATGCGGCGGAAGGTTGGTAAAGGGTCCTTGGCCCGGCGCGCGAAGTATGGGAAGGACCCGAAGCACCCGCTGCGCGGACCGTACAAGAAGCCGGATGATGGTACGGAGCCGAAAGCCCCACGATTGCACCCGGCGGACCGCTACGCCGTCGCCGCCCTGCGATTGATGTTGTTCACCGGATGGCGATTGGCCGAAGTGGTCGCCACGCGATGGTCGGACGTCGACCTTGAGCAACGCGTCGTGCTACACCGGACGACCAAGGGAGGCGCCACCTCTCGGCCACTGTCGCAGCCGGCGTGCGACCTGCTCGAGCAGCTCGTCGAGCACCATACCGACGGGACCCCGTGGGTGTTTCCACGCGCGACGGACCCCATGAAGCACATCGGCAAGCCCGTGCGCCTTTGGGACGCGGTACGGCACGACGCCGGACTCAATGCGGCGGACAAGGCGGAACGTGTGATGGCACACGACCTCCGGCACAGCGTTGGTGCCGTCGCGGCATCCAACGGTGCGTCCCTCCTCGTCATCGCGTCGCTACTGGGTCACAAGCAGTCGCGCACCACCGAGCGATACGCTCACCTCTCCCGAGATGCCAGGCACGATACCGCCGATCGCGTGGGCGGCATCATCGCCGATGCGCTGGAGCGCGGCGCGTCGACGCCTCGCGTTCCAAAGGTGAAGGCCAGCGCCGATGGGAAAGGCGTTCGTCTCCGAGTGACCTCCTGACACGCGGTCGCGAGTTTGCTCACGGTTCCGCGTAGACCCGAGAGATCGGCGCACCTCCTCCTGTTCGCCCGCAGGCTCTCCCACACCCCGACGATCATGAAGATGGCCGTCATTCAGCGCACTTCCGATCAGACGATCACGCCGGCTGCGGCGGCTCGACCCGAGAACCTCGCGAGCCCCATGCTCGACGGTTCAGTGGAATGAGCCCACGTCCCAAGAAGCGCGCCCGAATTCAGACCATTGTCGAGCCGGCGGGCCCCATCGCGCCCGCGGATCTCGAACGGTTCTATGACGTGCTGTTCGATCTCGCGCAGCGCGCCGAAGCGGCCGCCTCACCGACCGAGCTTCGTGAGTCTCCGATGGTCAGCAACGATGCACATACACCGGAGTCGTCATCATGAGTGCCACGCGATCGCATACCACGACACGGCGCCGCGGTGCAGTGAGTGGCACCATCACCCCACCTGACCGCATCTCGATTTTTGATGTCCTGCAGCCGATCACGACGCCGATTCTCGCCGAGGTCGGCACGATCTTGACACTATGGGACGCGTCTCGGAGTCACACGCTCGCCGTGCTGCAACACGCTCCCAATTTTCCCTTGCTGCGGAAGTACGGGTTCCCGACTCGCGCGGCGCGCGCGCTGGTCCGCCAATGGGAAGCCGGCGGCGTCATTGCACCGAACGGCGCACCGCTCGATGCGCGCCCGACGCCGCCACCACCTCAGGCCGACGCCCCTCGTTCAGGAGGGGCCAGAATCCTGCCGTTTCCCACGGCTGTGAAGTCCACGCAACGTGTCAGGCGCGGGAAGGCAGCTGCCCGGGTCGACGTCCTGATGTTTCCGACGCCGCCGAAGGCAGCGCCATCAGTCGCTCAGTTCCACAGGGACTTTGAAGACGGCATGCGCGCCGCGATGGCAGCATCACTGGAACGAAGCCTCTCAGTCCTGCTCGCCGATGCACGCAACGATCTCGGCGACGCGAGAACGTGCGAAGTTGTTGTGCAAGCGTGGCAGGCCGCGGGACTTGCCAGCGACGAACGCAGGGACACACGCAGTGCGAAAGAGATCCTGGACAACATCGATCGCATGCTGGAACAGGCGCAGGAGAATCAACGCAGTCTCCAACGGATGCTCGACGCGCGCTCCGTGCTCGACCATCCCCGTCGTTCACCGTACAGAGACCCGTAGCACCCACCCTCCACCCGGAGTGTCAATGCACCAGAGTCCGATCACGGGCGAAACCGAAGTCCAGATCGAAACCACCGCCACCTTTGCCCTCCCCAACGAAGACGACTGCAGCGGTCGCGTACTTTGGGTGACCGCCGCCGTGCATAATCCGTTCGTTGATCCCGGCGCGATCGTGTCCATCAAGATGGTCCAAAAGAATCTGTCGAGCGGGCGGCTTGGCGATAAGACCATCGAAGTCGATATGCACATCAGTCAGGATGACTTCGCCGTCTTCGCCGCAGCCTTCGATTGGGCACGCGCGCAGGTGCCGCGACTGGTTCACGCGTATGACTCACTCATGGCGCCGGAACCGGCCATTGACGGAGCGGCCGCATGAAGTCGGAAACGCGTGTGCTTGCGTTTCCCGCGCCTCGATCGCCATCGCAACGTGCGGCGCGCATCTGCTTCCGCATCCTGCGGCCCCTGCACTTCCCCGTGCGTGGCGACTCTGGCGAGTACTTGGCCGTGGTTGCCGGATCCGAGAACCTGCGCGTGGTCGATCGCACGGCAAACCACGTGGTGCGCCGTGGCAGTTTCCCCGAAGACGTTCTCGGGCCGGCGCTGACGGAGCTCGAAGCGGCCGGGGCACTTCGGTTCGTGTACGATGAGACGTCCGTACTAATCTGATCATCTGAAATGCCGTCACGCCCAGCCACCTGGGCCTGACGATTCGCCGGTGCCGTGCCAAAAGCGCACGGTGTGAACGGCGCGGAAAACTTCGTCGAAAATTGTCAAGCGACATCAGGAATTGACCCCTTGGCGACATGAGGAATTGACCCCTTGC
>CAZMGX010000526.1:0-3303 GCA_964565915.1 uncultured Gemmatimonas sp. | reverse complement strand
GTCGCGGCACCATCACGAAGCTCGCGTCGCGCACCGAAACCCTCGAGGGACTCGATGCTGGAACCTGGACCGTGAGTGCCACCACGGTCACGTTCGAGGGCGTCGTATATGAACCGCAGCCGGCCTCCGCGACCGTCAACGTTCCGGCCCGGTCTCGCGGGTCCGCACGGGTCATCTGGACGCCCGTCACCGGCGCCATCGAGCTGGGCGTGCTCGGGTTGAACGTGGGCACCAACGCAGACATTCTCGTCACGGGGCCGAGTTTCTCCCGCGTGGTGACGGGATCAACCGTCCTGCGCACGCTGGTGCCGGGCCAGTACACGGTGCTGGCGAGAGACATTCGCACGGCTGAAGGAACCCAGCGCGCCGCAGTCGCCTCCCAGACCGTGCTGGTCAGCGCGTCCGCTGTGGCGACCACCGCCTCGGTCACCTATGGACTCGCGCCGTCGGTTGTCGATGTGACCGTGACGGGTCTACCTGGTGTCGCGTCAGCGATCACGCTGACCAGCCCGTCCGGCACTGTCGTACCAATCGGTGGGTCCACCCGCATCGCGCCGGCCGCGTCCGGGCGCTGGCGCATGACGGCTGAACCCGTGCAGTCGGGAGGATTCACATATGTCCCGAGTCCCACCTCGCGCGATACAACGTTGAGTGCCGGTGATACGCTGCTGGTGCCGGTCGCGTACACGCTGACCACCGGCGCGCTGGCGGTGGCCGTCACGGGCCTCCCGCAGGGAGCGACGGGCAGTATCCAGGTCACAGGTCCCGGCGGCTTCTCGCGGGCGCTGACAGCCACCACCACGCTGACGGACCTGTCCCCAGGAACGTACACGGTCACGGCGGACTCAGTCGTGCGCACCGGCTTTGCCTATCGGCCCGCCGTATCGTCGCAGCAAATCACCGTCGCAGCGTCACTCATTGCCGCACCGGCGACCGTCGCCTATGCCGCCGTGTCGGGAACGCTCGTCGTGTCGATCAGCAATGTTCCGGGCGGTGCGAACGGTTCGGTTCGGGTGACCGGGCCGTATGGCTTCGATCGCACGGTCACCACGTCCACCGTCTTCACGCCGACGGCCGCCGGACCGTACACGATCGTGGCCGCCCCGTTCAGCGCCGGTGGGCTGTCGTATGCGGTCTCGCCAGCGACAGTCAATCGTGTCGTGGCCATCGGTGGCCGAGATTCCGTCGACATGCGCTACGTGGCCGCGTCCGGAGGACTGCAGGTCACGGTGAACGGGTTACCCAACGGCACCAACGCGGCGCTGACTTTGTCCGGCGCCGGTCCTACCACGAGCATCACCGGCAGCACCACGCTGAACGGCCTTGCTGTCGGTGCCTACACGCTGACCGCGGCGAACGTGAGCTCAGGCGGAACCAGCTACGCCCCGACACCGGCGAGCCAGAATCTCACGATCAGTAATGGTGCCCAGTCATCGGCGACAGTGACATACGCGGCGATCGCGACCGCGGGAAGCTTGCAGGTGACGGTTGCCGGGTTGCCGGGTGGTGTGAACGCGGCGGTCACCTTGTCGGGTGTGGGACCGGCCACGAACATCACGGGCAGCACCACCTTGGCTGGTCTCGCCGTGGGCAGCTACACGTTGACGGCAGCCGCCGTGAGCTCTGGCGGCACCAACTACACGCCGGCACCGACGAGCCAGAACGTCACCATCAGCAATGGCGTGCAGAGCAACGCGACGGTCACCTATACCGGCCTGCCGTCGCTCATCGACCTCGTGATCGATGGCGCGTACGTGACGCAGGCGACACAGAAGTACGATGGCTCCGTCGCCCTCGTGGCTGGCCGGGATGCCCTGCTTCGCGTATTTGCCCGTGCCGATCGCGCGAACACGGTGACCCCCACCGTGCGGGCTCGCATCTACGATGGCGCGACGCTGCTGCAGACGCTCACGTTGACGGCACCGATCGGTGGCGTCCCCACGACCATCAACGAAGGCTCGCTGGCGTCATCGTGGAATGGTGCGATTGCCGGCGCCAACGTGCGCCCAGCCATGCGCATCCTGGTCGACGTCGATCCGACGAATACGGTCACCGAGGACAACGAATCGAACAACAGCTGGCCGACGAACGGCACGCCGCAGTCACTCACGGTGAACACCGTGCCCGATTTCAACGTGCGCTTCGTGCCGGTGAAGGTCGGCTCACGCACCGGCAACGTGACCACGGCGAACATGAACTCGTACCTCGTGTCCACGCGGTTGATGTGGCCCATCCTCAACGTCAATGCGACCGTCCGCGACACCTTCACGTCGAGTGCCGACACGCTGGTGTCCAACGACTCCAACAATCGTTGGCTGACCGTGCTGAGCGAGATGAACACGCTCCGCAGCACGGACGGCGCGCCATCCACGACGCACTACTACGGTGTCGTGAAGGTCGCGTACGGCAGTGGCATCGCCGGCTATGGCTACGTCCCCGGGCGCGCAGCCGTGGGCTGGGACTACCTGCCCAGCGGCGACGGCGTGGCAGCGCATGAATGGGGACACAACTTCGGTCGTCCGCATGCACCGTGTGGCGGCGTGGCCGGCCCGGATCCCTCGTATCCGTATGCGGGCGGCAACATCGGCTCATCGGGTTGGAACAGCACGAGTAATGCGCTGGTCGCGACCACGGCCAAGGACCTGATGGGATACTGCAACCCGACGTGGATCTCGGACTACAACTGGACACGGGTCATGACCTATCGCCAGACCTCCGGCTTCGTGGCGGAGGCATCGGGTGAAGGCGAAGGCTTGCTGGTGTGGGGTCGCATCACCGACGGCCGTGTCACGCTCGAGCCGGCGTTCCGCGTCAAGGCGCCACCGAAGGCCGCGGCCGCGCGCGCGACGCACGCCGTGGAAGCGCTCGATGCCGACGGCAACGTGTTGCTGACGCTGCCGATTTCCGCCGATCGCGTCGATCACGTCACGACGCACGAAGAACGCCAGTTTGCCGTGGTCGTGCCCTGGACCCCGTTGCTGGAACAAGCGTTGTCCAACGTGCGCGTTCGTGACCTGCGCAGCCCGCTGATGGCGGCGACGCGCAGCAGCGCCGCCGCCGTGACCGCCGGCCTCCGGCGCTCGGGGCGCGCCACCTCGACGTTGGCGATGCCGGACCCGCAATCGGCGCTGGACGCGGCCGGTGGTGGGCGAGTCCGGGTGCGCTGGAACAAGGCCGCCTATCCGATGGCCATGGTACGCAACGCAGCCAACGGTCAGATCCTCGGCTACGTGCGGAACCCGGGAGACGTGGTGTCGTCCAGCGGCCGGAGGCTCGAGGTGGTGTATTCGGACGGGGTGCGAT
>CAZMGX010000525.1:0-3330 GCA_964565915.1 uncultured Gemmatimonas sp. | reverse complement strand
CTGCACGACCGTCGCCAGCCCGCCCGTCGCAACAACCAACGGCACCTCCGGTCGCGGCCACTCGCCCTTGATCCGGCGCACGATGCCGTCGATCGCGTCGGCGGCCCCGTACAGTACCCCCGCGCGAATGCAATCCTCGGTCCGACGACCGATGACGTGCGTCGGCGCACGTAGCTCCGTCGCCGGCAGCTTCGCCGTCCGACGAGTCAGCGTGTCCGCTGATGTGCGCACCCCCGGCATGATGACGCCGCCGAGAAACACGCCATCCGCCGTGATGCAGTCGAAGGTCGTGGCGGTGCCCAGATCGACGCAGATCGTGTCACAGCCGTACAGTCGACTGGCGGCGAGGGTGTTGATCAGGCGATCGGCCCCGACCGTCAACGGCTCGTCCACGTCGATGCGAATCGGCAGCACGGTCGAGGCGTCCACCACCAGCGGCTGCACCTGCAGGTAACGCGCGCACGCCCCCACCAACGGCGCCGTGACGGACGGGACGACCGAACCGATCGCGGCCCCCAGAATCGCCTCACGCGGCACGGCACTGGTCTCCAGCACGCCACGAATCAGCAGGCCAAGTTCATCGGCCGTTCGGGCAAGATCAGTGGTCACGCGCCAGTGCGAGATCAGCACATCGCCGTCAAACAGGCCGATCGTGGTTTCGGTGTTCCCGACGTCAAAGACGATCAGCATTGCTGCTCCTGTGCTCATGTTCCGCGATGGAATCACGACGTGTGGTCCACATCCGCAAAGACCATCGACCCCGCTCGAACCGGCTCCGGCTCCGTCGCCGAGCCGCGCTCGACGAGCAGTGCGCCATCTGCAGAAATGCCGGCGACCACACCATCCACCGGCAGCCGAATTCGACGACCCCGAGCCATATCGCGGCGGTGCCACTCCTGGAGTTCTTCTCCAGACAGCGGACCTTGTCGCGCCGCGGCCGCTCGCATCCCCGGCACCACCGCCGTCAACAGTGCCGCACGTGACACGTCCGCGCGAATCGTCGCCGCCTGCGGCATGGAGGACGGCACGCGGCGATTGATCCCCACCCCGATCGCGACCCAATCGACCATGGCATCGCGCCACCGCGCCTCGATCAGAATGCCAGCCAACTTGCCCTGTCCACGATACACATCGTTGGGCCACTTCACCGAAACCGGCCCGTCGACCAAGGCGTCCAAGGCGTCGGCAAGGGCCAATCCCATGCGCAGCGACAACACCCCCACGACGTCCTCGTCGCTGGGGCGCTCAACAAGGGTCATCCACAACCCCTCACCCGCCGCCGACTCCCAGCGCTGCCCGCCTCGGCCCCGCCCGCGCACTTGTCGGTCGGCGACGACAAGCACGCCGGCCGGCGCGCCCGCGGAGGCCAGCGCGTGCGCCTCGTCCATGGTGGACGCCACCTCCCGGTGGTGCACCAGGCGCGCGAGCCCGAGGGCCTCTGGTGATGGCAGTGAGGCGTGGTCCGTCCAGTCGCCGGACATCAGCATCGACGGCGCATCGATTCGCCTCGACCCGTCGTTCGTCTCACGCGCGCAGCGCCAGCGTGATGAACACGGCCGCCGCCAACAAGAGTCGATAGGCAGCAAAGATGCCGAAGCTGTGTTTGCTCACATACCGCAGCAGCACCGTGATCGACAGCCAGCTGCTGACCGCCGCGGCGGTGATACCGGCAATCAGCGGCAGGGTTACACCTTCACTCTGCACCACCTCGGGGAGCTTGAGCACTACCGCGGCCAGCGTGATCGGCATGCTCATGAGGAAACTGAATCGCGCCGCGCTGGGCCGATCCAGGTGGAGCGCGCGACCGGCCGTGATCGTTGCGCCCGAGCGCGACACGCCTGGCACCAGTGCGAGGACCTGGGCCAGGCCGACCAGGATCGCATCACGCAGGGTGATCTCTTCGATCATGCGCGCGCGCGCACTGTAGCGATCCACGGCCCACAAGACGACGCCCATCACCGACAAGGTGCACGCGATCAGTATCGGTGAGCGAAACGCGGTCTCGGCATAATCGTTGAGCAGCAGCCCCGCGACCCCCGCCGGGATCGTCGCGATCACGAGGTAGAGCGCGCGCCGCTCATGCAGCGTCGTGATCCGTCGGGTGCGGACGATCGACCACGTGCTCGCGATCATGTCGATCCACTCGCGCCGGAAGTACCAGATCAACGCGAGCAAGGTGCCGGCGTGCAGCGCCACGTCGAACGCCAGTCCCGGATCCTGAAACTCGAGGAAGTAGGGCGCAAGCGCCAGGTGTGCCGAGCTCGAAATCGGCAGCAGTTCCGCGAACCCCTGGACCAGCCCGAGAATGATGGCCTGAGATAGCGTCACGAACGCGGTCCACGCACGGCGGCGCCGGCGGTGGCGAGGGTCTCCTCATAGAGCGCTTCGTATTGCGCCACGACGGCTTCCGCAGAGAATCGGCGACGGGCATCTGCGGCCGCCGCATCACTCATCAGTTGCCAGCGCCGGCGATCCGCCAGCACGGCAGCACCAGCGGTCGCCATGGCCTCGACGTCGCCAACGTCACACAGAAACCCGGTTTGCTGGTCGACCACGACCTCCGGCAACCCACCGGCATTCGACCCGACCACGGGAACCCCGCTGGCGAGTGCCTCGAGCGCACTCAGGCCGAACGACTCCTTGTCGCTGGGCAGCAGGAACAGCTCCGCACCGGCCAGCAGCGGAGCGATCGCATCGATTTTGCCGAGAAACAACACCGCGTCGGACACGCCCAGTTCCCGCGCTTCCGCTTCGGCTTCGACGCGCTCGGGACCGTCGCCGACCATCACGAGCAGCGACGGAATCGTCTGGTTGATTCGGGCGAACACCCGCACCACGTCGCGCACGCGCTTCACGGCCCGGAAGTTCGAGATGTGCATGATCACCCGCCGCCCGGCCACCACGTCCGCTGGAATCGGAAACGTGTGTCGACCGCGATCGTACAACGTCGGGTCGATGAAGTTGTGGATCACGCGCACGTTGCAGCCCACGCAGCCGAAGGCGCGGTACGTCTCGTCACGCAGATACTCGGAGACCGCCGTGACCGCGTCCGACTTTTCAATGGAGAAGCGCGTAATGGTATAGAACGAGCGCTCCTGGCCGACGATCGTGATGTCCGTGCCGTGCAGCGTGGTCACGACCTTCACATCACTGCCTCCTTCCCGCAGCATCTCGCGCGCGATCCACGCGCTGGTCGCATGCGGGATGGCGTAGTGGCAATGCAGGACGTCCAGTTGGTGATCGCGCACCACCTCGTGCATGCGGACGGCCAGCGCGAGATCGTACGGCGGATACTCGAAGAGCGGATACCGGCCCACATCGACCTCGTGA
>CAZMGX010000524.1:0-3344 GCA_964565915.1 uncultured Gemmatimonas sp. | reverse complement strand
GCCCCGCCATCGAGGCGATGTACGGTATCGCGCACGGCCGGCGACAACTCCGTGTCACGGAGCGCGCCGGTCAACTGACCATGCACCGCCTTGAGGTGTGGCGGTGCCATGACGAGGTCGACCCGCTGCCCCACCAACTGGCTGCGGTGCGTGGCCCCGGCGAGCCGGGTGAACGCCGCATTGACCACCGTGATGTGCTCGCCATCGTGCACCAGAATCCCGTCCGGAGACAGTTCGACGAGGCGCTCGAAGTGTGCGAGGCGCTCATCCCGTGCGGAGAGCGCGTGCGTGGGCGACCCGGCGTCTGTCGCCCCGCGCTCCGACGCCATCAGGCACGTCCGTCTGAGGCGACCGACTCGTAGACATCCTCCGTGCGAACGATATACTGCAGTTGCACCAGCCGATCGAGGATGAGGTCGACGTCGCCATCCTGCAGTCCCGACTGCGACAGCACTTCGTCGCGCGGCAGTCGGGACGCCCGACGAATGGACTCGAGGACCTGCATCTCCGCGTCGGTGAGCCCCGAATGGCTGGTCCGTCGCAGACGCGGTGTGCGAGTCGGGACGCCCGTCAGGATACCATCAAAGTCCCCCAGCGTGCCGCGCATCAGAATGCCGGCGGCGGACGTCTCGAATAGCCAGAAGTGCCGTGTGTGCTGGCTGCCGCGCATCTTGACGACGACGAGCGCGCGACGCAGGGCGCCTTCGATCTCGACATACCGCAGGCTGAGGATCACGTCGGTAAGGAACGAGACCCGATAGCCCGTCAACTGGAGGCCTTCCTTCTCGACCACTTCCACGGTGGAATACATCGTGACGCCCAGGCTCGTGAGGGTGCCGATCAACCGATACAGCGACTCGCGGAAGTCTTCGCGGAACGTGGGGGCGAGCGCCATCTCGAAGCCCGAAAGCGAATCGATCACGACCCGCGTGGCACCGATCTGCCCAACCGCCTCGCGGATTTCGGCCAACGTCTCGTCGACCGACAGGTCCAGCGGACGCAAGTAGATGATGCGCAGGCGGTTCTCGTCGATCGCGTCGCGCAGGTCGAGTCCGACCGAGGCCGCGCGCGCGAGGTAGGCCTCGGGTCGTTCTTCGAAGATGGCAATGACGGCCCGCTCGCCCTCACGCAGTCCGGCCGCGACGAAGTGCAGGGCAAAGGTCGTCTTGCCGGAACCCGTCGGACCCGCGAGCACGACCGAATCGCCCGACGGGATCCCGCCGCCCATCAAGCCGTCGAGACCGGCCACGCCGGAGGAGAGCCGATGACGCGAAAACGTCCGCTCTTGTCCGCTTGTGCTGGGTACCCGCGGGAACACCACGACACCCGACGACGTCAGTTTGAGCGTGTGCAATCCGGGCATGTGCGCGACGCCACGCGACTTGACTACTTGCAGCTTGCGGACGACCGAGTTGCGATCGACGGCCTGCGTCAGCCACAGGATGCCGTCAGCAACGGTAAAGACCGGATTGCGCAGTTCCTGTTCCTGGTATTCCCCGATCAGCAGGCTCATCACCTCCCACGAGGTCAGGTGCAGCGCCAACCGCTGGACGAACCGTTCGAGTGAGCTGTCAGGCTCTTCCGGATTGATGTTGCGCATGAGCGACCGGAACGAGTCGACCACCACGATGCCGGGCTGCAGGCGATCGACTTCGCTGATGATCCGCGCGAGGACCGACTCCAGGTCCCCGTTCAGCGCTTCTTCGCTGAGGTTCAGGAAGTGGACATCGGCGCCGACGCGCTCGCGATCGAAGAACGAGAACTGCTGCTGGTAGCGCAGCATTTTCAGCGACGTTTCGCCAAGCAGGGTGATGAACAGTCCTGGACGTTCCGCGGTGGCGGTCGCGAACAACACCTGCATGGCCAGCGTGGTCTTGCCCGACCCCGGACCGCCGGCGAGCAGGTTGAAGGACAGCGCCGCGAGACCGCCGCCCAACACGTCATTCAGGCCTGGGACACCCGTCGACAGGAGTTCGAGCGGCAGCGTCACGGTTGACGATGCGGTGGGCACAGACTGTTCACTCATCGCGTGCTACCTCGGACTCTGTGCTCACGATACCGCGCGGGCTCGGTCGACCAAACTGTTCCACCAATCGCATCGCCATTTCGACGCCGATGATGCGTCCCAGGAGATCCATCAAGGCCACCAGCAGCGCCACGACGCCGGCGCGTATCTCGTCGTCCGTGACCGCCGTCTCCTGGCGCGGCGGTGCACGGAGGCCCAGATCCTCGATTCGCGCGAGTGACGGATGGGCTGGCAGGGTCAGCGCGGTGGCCCGCTGCAGCAAGGCGGCGTAACCTTCCGCGCCAATCCAGCGATGCAGTCCGTGCTCGAGATCGGCGAGTACACGATCGGTGGTCGCGAACACGTCGCCACGCTCGGCCGACACCGCGGCCGCCCGCTCCCAGAGCCGCCGCGCTGACGCGTGCGCGGGGCTGTCGCCGGTGCCAGCAGACGTCATGGGGATTGCCCCGGACCCACGCGACGCCTGCGAACCCCCGACCGGTCAATGGTCATGGCCGACGACCTCCGCATGCAGTCGTACCGTGCGTGGAGCGAGCCACGCGCGCGAGGTCGGCATCAACAACCGGCTTCAAAAGGGAACCCACTGAACAATGGGCACAACGACGCACTGCGGCAATGCGTTCAAGGGGTGATTATTCGGTGACCAACCGAACACGACGGTGTGGACCTTCGGGACCACACGAACTCCCCGGTCCTTTCAACCCTCGATGACATGATGGCTCTGCGAAACGCGGCTCACTGGTGGCGTGGACTGGCGCTGGTGTGCCTGATTCCCGGACTTTCGTATGCGCAGCGCGGCGCGGCGCGTGGTGCGGCCGCCGGTGCGGCGCCGCCACCACCGCCACTCACCGCCGAGTTGTTACAGGGACTGCGAGTACGCGCGCTCGGGCCCGGGCTGGTCACCGGCCGCATCGCGGACATCAAGATCGACCCGAACAACCCCAGCACGTGGTATATCGCCACGGCGTTCGGCGGCCTGTGGAAGACCGTCAACCGGGGCGCGTCGTTCACCCCGCTGTTCGACGAACAAAGCACCCATAACCTGTGCTGCATCGAGATCGATCCGAAGAACTCGAACGTGCTTTGGCTTGGCACGGGTGAGAACCACAGTCAGCGCAGCGCGCACTTCGGGGACGGCGTGTACAAGTCCACCGACGCGGGCAAGACGTGGAAGCGGATGGGGCTCGAGACCTCGGAGCATCTGGGCAAGATCATCATCGATCCGCGCAACTCCGACGTCGTGTATGTCGCCTCCCAGGGGCCGCTCTTCTCGGCGGGCGGTGAGCGTGGGCTCTTCAAGACCACCGATGGTGGTGCC
>CAZMGX010000523.1:0-3354 GCA_964565915.1 uncultured Gemmatimonas sp. | reverse complement strand
TGCGGTGACGCAGCACCGCGGGTGCCACCAGACGCACGTCATCGAGATCGGGCATCGCCCGGCCGTCCATCGCCGCACGCGCCTTCGCGCCAAGCACCAGATACTGCGACGCACGCGGACCGGCGCCCCAACTCACGTACTTCTTGACGCGCGCCGTCGCTTCCGCCGAATCGGGACGCGTGCTGCGCGCCAGGCGCACCGCGTACTGCACGAGACTCGGCGGCGCCGGCAGGCGACGGACGAGTCGCTGCAGTGACAACAGTTCTTCGGCGCCGAGGACGGGGCGGACGTCGCCTTCCTTGTCGCCGGTCGTCGACAAGACGATCAGCTCTTCTTCTTCGCGCGGGGGAAAGCCGACGCGCAACTCGAACATGAAGCGATCGAGCTGCGCTTCCGGCAGCGGATACGTGCCTTCCTGTTCGATCGGGTTCTGCGTCGCGAGCACGAAGAACGGCTTCGGCAGATCGTACGTACGGCCCGCCACGGTCACCGTGCGCTCCTGCATGGCCTGCAGCAACGCGGCCTGCGTCTTCGGTGGGGCGCGATTGATTTCGTCGGCAAGGACCATGTTCGCGAACACGGGGCCCGGCGCAAAACGGAACGCGCGTTTGCCGGTGCCCGACTCTTCTTCCATGATCTCGGTGCCGGTGATGTCACTCGGCATGAGATCAGGCGTGAATTGCACACGCGAGTACGTGAGGTCGAGCGCGCGCGACACCGTCTGCACGAGCAAGGTCTTGGCGAGGCCCGGGACACCGACGAGGACGACGTGTCCACCGGCGAGCAGCGCCGCGACGAGATCGTCGACGACGTGGGTTTGCCCGACGATGCGCTTGGCAATCTGGGCAGCAAGCTCACGACGCGCCTGGGCGAGTCGTTCGAGCAGCGCGATGTCACTCGCGTCGGAAGGTGCGTTCACGATGGCGTAGGGCGGGGGGAAGGGAACCGCGCAGAATCGCGCCGGATAAAACTACTACGTGGTTGCCCTGCGCCGCGCTACGGCGATCGCTCCGGCGACAACTATGGCAGTGCGAACTCGACGCGCTGCCGCACCGGATAGTTCTCGCTGTGCAGTTGCGCCTCGAGTGTGAAGCGCCCTCGTGCGGTCGGCCGCCAACGCTCGGCGTAGACGACGGCATCTTGCGATTCGAGCAGACGATTCTGCATGCCCTGCGTGAACATGCGTCCCGCGCTCCAGCGCCACACTTCCTGGCCGGTGGTGTCGCGCACGACGAAGTCGTGCGTGCGACCGTCGGGGAAATCGATCTCGACCTGTTTGCGCGTGCCGTTGGAGACTTCGATCGCAAATCGCACGTCGCCACCGGTGGTGTCGATCATGACGACGGAAGTGACGGCCTGCGGGCTGGCGGATTTCGGACGCGCTGATGCGGGACGAGCGCTGACGCTGGCGTTCGGCGTGCGGGGACCACACGCAAAGACGAGCACAGCAGCAACGAGCAGCGGGGCGAGGATCCGCGGAAGCATCGATGGGAACGGGTTACGAACGTGACTCGATGTGGAGGACGCACGTAGTCCCCCTGCAAGGAGTTGGACGATCAACTGTCACATTTCGGTACGTGGCTATGTTATCAACGGCGGCTGAGCCTGTCAAGCAGTTTGTGACACGCTAAGTATCGGCAGTTTAATCGGTTCTCAAATTCTGGAATGGCGTCGGCTTTTGTTCGGTCCAAGGGTTTTCGGTCGCTTGCGAAAAATTTCACAAGCGCCTAGCTTCCCGCCGCGATGGTCGAGAAACCGCACAAACCGGTCACGAGCGCAGGTGGGTCTGCGGCTCAATCACCGTGGGCGTTGGCGGGGCTCGGCACCCAGTTCTTTGTCGCCCTCATCGCGTTCGGCTATCTCGGCAACTGGCTGGACGGACGGTGGGGCAGCTCGCCGCTCATGTTGCTGATCGGCGTGCTCGGCGGCGGCGGCGGCACTTTTTACATGAGTTACCGGCGGTTCATGCGCACGTTCGAGGCGGCAGAGAGAGGGGAGACGGATCCACCCGATGCGCCGCCACGTCCGTGAGTCGGGTTTGTGAAGCGCGTTCATGAGTCGCGTGCATGAGTGAGTCACCGGCGCCAACAGGGGTGGTGCGCGCGATCGCTTTGTTCGCGGCCGCACAGGCCGTCCTGATCACGGTGATCGCGGTGGTGCTGGCGAAGTTCGTGTGGTCGGACCCTGCCGGCGCACGGGCGGTGACGATCAGTGCGTGGGTGGCGGCCGCCGTGCAGCTGATCACCTTCGCCGTGGCGAAGCTGGTCGCCCGGCAGCAGGTGATGGCAGGATGGGGGCTTGGTGTGGTGTTGCGGTTCGCGGTCGTGGCCGCGTGGGCGTTTCTGGGCATCAAGGCGCTCGGTCTGGCGCCGGTGCCCGCTTTGCTCTCGCTGGTGATCTTCTTCTTCGTCTCGACTGTCATCGAGCCGATCTTTCTGAACGCTTGATCCGGATGCAGGGCATGCGTCGTACGTTTCGCAAGTTGATGGGTCCTGCCGCGCTCCTGGCGGCCGCCGTGTTGTGGAGTGGGCCGCGGTCGCTGCGCGCGCAGGAACCTGCGCCGGGCACGGCGCCGGTCGAGTCGGCGACGGTTGTCGCGACGCCGTTGCCGGAAGCGCAGCCTGAGGCCGCGCACGCGCCCGCGAAGGCCGCGTCGGAAGACTTCATCACGCCGCACATCACCGACGGCCGGCACCTCGAGATTCCGTGGTTCAACAGCCACGGTGCCATCGAATACGAGCTCCCGAAGTGGGCACCCGTTCACATCGGCAGTTTCGAACTCGACCTCTCGCCCACGAAGCACGTCGTCTTCATGCTGATCGCCGCCGCGCTCGCGTCGCTGCTGCTGATCACGGCGGCCTCGAAGAGCCGCTCGCAGCACGCGAGCGGAGGCAGCCCCCGCGGATTCGCTGCCGGCATCGAAGCGATGGCCCTGTACCTTCGTCAGGAAGTGGTCCTTCCCAACGTCGGGCACCACGGCGAGAAGTTCGTGCCGTTCGCGCTGACGCTCTTCTTCTTCATTCTCTGCTGCAACCTGCTGGGGCTCATTCCCTACGGCGCGACGGCGACCGGCAACGTGTCGGTGACGGCCACGCTGGCCATCATCACCGCGATCGTCGTCGAAGTGGCCGGCATCCGCGCCAACGGCCTCGGATATCTCAGCACGATCTTCTACTGGAACAAGGACCTCGGGCTTCCGATTCGCGTCCTCATGTTCCTGATCATGTCCCCAGTCGAGTTCATCGGCAAATTGACCAAGCCGTTCGCACTCGCCATTCGACTTTTTGCCAATATGACGGCGGGCCACATCGTGCTGCTCGCCTTTATCGGATTGATCTTCACCTTCAAGTCGGC
>CAZMGX010000522.1:0-3392 GCA_964565915.1 uncultured Gemmatimonas sp. | reverse complement strand
GCGCCTCGCGCTATTCGCCCGCGCATTCGTCGGCGTGTGGTTGTTCACGCACATCGTCGTCTTCACCGACTGCATGGTGCTGCAGCGACTCCTGCCGTCGTTCGGATCGCTGTTCGGTGCAAAGGAGATCGCGTGGTTCGATGTGTGGTCGATTGACCACTTCGTCAGCGGAATCTCAGTTGGGGCCACGCTCCTCGCGCCGCGGTGGCGGATCCGCGCACCAGCTGCTGCGATGGCGCTCTCCTAGGCCGACTGGCGAGTCAGCCTAGGGCTTCAGCAATGCTTTCGCGATCGTCTGCAACTGCATGTTGCTCGTGCCCTCGTAGATCGTGCCGATCTTGGCATCGCGATAGAACTTCTCGACGGGGTAGTCGCGCGTGTACCCGTACCCGCCAAAGAGTTCGACACACAGCGATGTCACCCGCTCGCACATTTGCGACGCATACAACTTCGCCATGGCGCCCTGCCGAGCGATGTCATGTCCGGCGTCCTTCAGGCGCGCGGCGTTGTATACCATGAGCCGCGCGGCCTCGAGTTCCGTGGAGGCCTGTGCCACCTGAAACTGGATTCCCTGGAACTCCGCGAGCGACTTGCCGAACTGTTTGCGCTCCTTGAGATGTGCGATCGTCGCGTCGAGCGCTCCCTGGGCGACGCCGATCATCTGGGCGCCGATCCCGATGCGGCCCTCATTCAACGTCTCGATGGCGATCTTGTATCCCGTACCGATTTCTCCGAGGACGTTGGCGTCCGGGACGACGACCCCGTCGAAATGCAGCGCGGTGGTGCTGGACGCGCGAATGCCCAGCTTGTCTTCCTTGCGACCGACGGTGAAGCCTGCGGTCCCGCGCTCGACCACGAAGGCGGTGATACCCTTGTAGCCCGCGTCGGGACGGGCATTCGCGAAGACCACGAAGATGTCGGCTTCCGCCCCGTTGGTGATCCACGCCTTGGCGCCGGTCAGTGACCACCCGCCCTCGACACGTTGCGCCTGTGTCGCGAGGGCAAACGCATCGGACCCGCTTCCGGGTTCGGAGAGGGCATAGGCGCCGATCGCCCCACTCGTCAGTCGCGTCAGAAACCGCTGATGCTGGTCGGCGTTGCCGTACCGCACGATGGGATAGTTGACGAGCGTATTCTGGACGTCCACCTGAATGGCGGCGGCCGCGTCCACCGTGCTGAGCGCTTCGACTGCGAGCGTCACCATCATCAAGGTGCCCTCCGCGCCACCGAACGCCTCAGGTACTTCGATGCCCATCAAGCCGAGCTCGACGAACTTGGCGGTCACATCCGGATCGAGCTTGCCGTCGTCTTCCATGGCGCGAATACGCGGCCGCACCTCGGCCTCGGCGAGCTCGAGCACGGCGTTCCGAAAGAGCTCTTCCTCTTCAGACAGGATGGTGAGGGGCGGACGGGATGTCTCGGCGCTGGCAGTCATCGGCCGGTCATGTGGAAGGGCGGTCGTCGGGGAGTGAACGGTGTCGGGCGCAAGTTAATGGCGGAATCCACGCCAATGACAGTTTTCCACATGCGCCATTATGGATGAGTTCGGCACAGGCCTTGCGAGTAGGGACGTTGTGTGCAGGATTATTCCCTCCACGTGACTCAGGCCTCCATGCCCCGTAGCGCTTTCCAATCCGTCAGTTACATGGTCGCGCGGCCGATGTGGCGTGCGATTCGTGCCAGCACTGTGATGGCGGCTGGTGTGGCAATGTTGCAGGGCTGCAACGGAACTGATGCAGTCGCGCCCGCTACGCCGTCCAACGCCTCTCCGGTTGGCAACGTCGCCGGCAGCGCGATCGTGGGGACCGCGCTGGACGCGCCGATCCGCGTGGTGGTGACGGGCGCGGACAGTACCCCCGTCGCTGGCGCGAAGGTTCGTTGGGTGGCGGCGAATGGCGGGATGGTCAGCGCGGCGGAGACGACGACGGATGGCCGCGGCATCGCCTCGGTGCGGTGGACGCTGGGGACCGTCGCGGGGCTGCAGAATCTGACGGCCTACGTGCCGGGGCTGGCTCCGGTCATCTTCGGCGCGAACGCCATCGCAGACCGGCCGGCGCGCATTCAGTTCGGGTCGGACTTCGTGCGCGTCACCATCATCGGCGACACGGTCCGGGTCGTCAGCAACGTGGTGGATCGCTACGGCAACGCCGTCCCGACGCAGGCTACCTGGGCCCTGGAAAACGCGAGTGACGCGCTGATTGCCGCCGGCGGGGTGTTCGTCGCGCGCAATCGGGGCACGGCGGTCATTCGCGGTACGGCCGACACCGCATCCGCGCGCTTGACGGTGCTCGTCGATCCGTCGCCCCCAGAGATCGTGAGTGTTCTGCCGGACACGCTCGTGCCGGGTGCATCGGTCGTGATCGAGGGGTTGGGCTTTGCGCTCCTGCCGGAAGCCGTCGACCTGACGGTGGCCGGTGTGCGTGCTACCGTGCGCAAGGTGACGGGCACGCGGATCGAGGCGGACCTCCCGACAACGTTCGGTTGCCTGGCGGCCGGACCGCAGCCGTTGAAAGTCACGATTGCGGCGGCGACGGGCGAGCGGGCGGTGACGTTCCGCAGTGCGACGCGCATCGCGTTGTCGCGCGGCGCATCGGCCAACATCGTGAGCGCCGACGCGGTGCGGTGCACGGAACTGGTCGCTCCGCCGGGTGCGGGGCGCGCGAAGTATGTCGTCTCGGTCATCAATACGAGTGTGTCCGTGGCCGCGACCTCTGGTTTCGAGCTCCGCGGGTCCGGCGCCGGCGCGCTCGCCGGGCGGGCGGCGAGTCCGGTGATCACCACGCCGCAGATCGCCGCGACGGCGACCAGAACGGGTTCGGCGCGACTGTCGGTCGCGCTGGCGCAGTACGCACAGGAAGAGCAGGGCCGTGCCGGACACGCCAGGCATCTCGACGCGCAGCGCGCGCTGCGCGCGCGCTTCGGCTCGCCCGTGCACACGTGGCGGGCGCTGCCGGCCACGGCGACGACTGGTGGCATCGCGTCCGCACGGGTTGCGCCCACTCTCGGCGACACGGTCGTGATGACGGCGTTGTACAGCAGCTGCGCGAGTGGCCAGCCCGTCCGCGCCCGCGTCGTTCATGTCGGTGCGAAGTCCGTGGTGCTCGAAGATGTCACGGCCCCGCGCGCGGGCTCGATGGATGCGCAATATCGCCTGATCGGCGAAGAGTTCGATCGGGTGCAGCACCCCTTGCTCGCCGGACAGATCGGCGACCCGCTGGCGATGAACGACGAGATGAACGGGGATGGCCGCGTGACGATGCTCTTTACGCGGTACGTCAATGATTCACTGCCCGGCATCGCTGGATACGTGACCGCCTGCAACTTCTATCCGAAGGGCACGTTCGCGGCGAGCAACGAAGACGAGGTGTTCTATGCGCGCGTGGCCGGAAGCG
>CAZMGX010000521.1:0-3398 GCA_964565915.1 uncultured Gemmatimonas sp. | reverse complement strand
TCGGCGCATCGACGGCCGCCTGGGACAGGCGATGCTCTCCATTCCCGCCGTCAAGGGCGTCGAAATCGGCCTCGGATTCGAAACGGCGCGACGGCTCGGGTCAGAGGTACACGATGAAATGGAACCCGCGCCCGGCCGCACGCGCGCGGGACACGTGCGTCGACGGACGAATCGGGCCGGTGGGACCGAGGGCGGCATGACCACGGGCGAAGCGCTCGTCATCCGAGTGGCCATGAAGCCGATTTCCACCCTCATGCGCCCGCTCGGAACCGTGGACGTCGCAACCGGCCAGTCGGCCGCCGCGGTGGCCGAGCGCAGTGACGTCACCGCCGTGCCGGCGATGGGGGTCATCGCGGAGGCGATGGCGGCGTTCGTGCTTGCGGACGCACTGGTGGAGAAGTTCGGGGGAGACTCGCTGGCCGAACTCACGCGCAACCTCGAGGCGTACCTGACCCGACTCGATGAGCGGGTCGGTTAACCGGCCGTGACCGCGCCCCCGACTGACGCGCGCCGGATGTCACGCCTCCAGTCGGACGGGCATCTGATTCTTGTCGGTCTCCCGGGGGCGGGTAAGTCGACGGTGGGGCGGGCCGCCGCCAAAGTGCTCGGGCGTCCCTTTCTGGACTTCGATGTCGAAATCGAACGTCGCTCGGGAAAGACCGTAGCGCGACTGTTCGCGGAGCAGGGCGAGCCGGCGTTCCGCCACCGGGAACTGGCGCTGACCCGCGAACTCGTCGCAGCACCCCCGATGGTGCTGGCGCCAGGCGGCGGCTGGATCACGATTCCAGGTGCCGTGGACCTCGTTCGGCCACCGGCGCGTATCATTCACCTTCGCATCTCCCCGGCGGCGGCCATTCGGCGTCTTTCCCGCTCGCGGGTGGTCCGGCCGTTGCTGAAAGTCGCCGACCCTGAGGCCGCAATGCAGGAACTTTGGGTCAAGCGAGCGGGACTGTATGAGACGGCCGATCTGGAGATCGATGTGGAAGTTGTTGATTCACAATCGGTTATAGATCTAACGGTCTCGCTTGCCCGTAACTTGACCCCGGGACTAGGTTAGGAAATGGACGATCGTTGGATGCCAGTGGTGGAGGATCTCCGCGAACGGTTCGCGGCGGACACCGATGTGGTGGAGGTCGAGGCGTACCTGTCGTCACAAGGGTACGACCGGCGCCAAATCGGTGAGATTCTCTCTCTTCTTTATAGCGATACTGCGGTGGGGCCCGTTTGGGACGCCACCGTGTTGGCCCGCGAGGCACCGCTGCGCGTGCAGGGCCCGCATGAACGGGGTCGCTTCACGGCTGAGGCGTGGGGATACCTGGTTCGTCTGGGCGGATCAGGCGCAATCGGGATGCACGATTTCGAGCATCTGGTGGAACGGGCGCTGACGCATGTGGACGGTCGGATTGGGCTGCCGGAAATTCGCGCGCTCGCCGACGAAGCAGGATTCGATGACGCATCCGCGGGCAGCGAACGCACGCAGGTACACTGAGAACTGATGACAGCCAAGAAGGTTTCGAGCAGTACCGCGAAGCGCGCACCGGCCAAGCAGGCCGGCGTCAAGACCGCGACGAAAACCGCCACCAAGAGCGCAGCCAAGACCGCGAGTAAGACCGCGACCAAGTCGAAGCTCCCCGTGAAGGCGGCCGTCGGCACCGTATCCCGCGCCGTCAGCAAGGTCGCGGGAAAGACGGCGACGACGAGCGCGAAAAAGACCTTCGCCAAAACATCCGCGAAAACGTCCGCCAAAACGTCCGCGAAGACGGCGGCGAAAAAGTCGGCCAGCACGCGGGCACGATCTCGCGCGTCGGTGGCCGCGGCGATGGTCGAGGACGACGAACCGGCTCCGGCCGGAGGCACGTCGCTCGTCATCGTCGAGTCGCCGACCAAGGCGAAGAACATCGGCAAGTACTTGGGGCGCGGATACACGGTCCGCGCGACCGTCGGTCACGTGCGCGACCTGCCCGCCAAGAAACTGGGCATCGACATCGAGCACGGTTTTGCGCCCGACTACGTCACGATCGAGGGAAAGGAGGACATCCTCACCGACATCAAGACGATCGCGAAGGGCGCGCGCGAAATCTTCATCGCTACCGACCCTGATCGCGAAGGGGAAGCGATCGGTTGGCATGTCGAGCAGTACCTCACGCAACCGAAGCGATACGCCGTCTCCGCGCCCATCCGGCGCGTGATGTTTCACGAGATCACGAAGGATGCGGTCAAGGAATCGATGGCCAGGCCCATGGACATCGACACCAAGAAGGTCGAGGCGCAGCAGGCCCGTCGCGTGCTTGATCGCCTCGTGGGCTACAAGGCCAGTCCGGTGTTGTGGAAGACCGTGAAGAAGGGACTGTCCGCCGGCCGCGTACAGACGGTGGCGCTACGCATCATTGTCGAGCGCGAGCGCGAGATCCGGGCGTTCACGCCGGTTGAGTACTGGACGATCGCGGCCGACCTGCAAAAGGGCGCGCAGGCATTTGTCGCCAAGCTACACCAGGTCGATGGCAAGAAGCCCGAGTTGCCGTCGGGCCCGGACGCCGAACGGATTCTCAAGGACCTCAAGGGTCGCAAAGAATTCACCGTCACCGAGGTCAAGCGCCGCGAACGGCGCAAGAATCCCGCGGCGCCCTTCACCACGTCCACGCTGCAGCAGGAAGCCGCGAAGAAGCTGGGCTTCGGCTCCAAGCGCACCATGCGCCTGGCGCAAGACCTGTACGAAGGCATCGACGTGGGTGGTGATGAAGGCCCGGTGGGTCTCATCACCTACATGCGAACCGACTCGTCGCGCGTGTCCGAGACCGCCGCCGGCGCCGCACGCGACTGGTTGCGGCAGGAGCATGGCGCCGAGTATCTCGCGCCCGCGCCGCAGCTGTATCCCAGCGCCAAGGCCAATCAGCAGGACGCACACGAAGGCGTGCGCCCCACGGACCCCACGCGCAAGCCCGACGAACGTCTCGCGAAGAAGCTGACGGCCGACCAGTTCAAGCTGTACGAACTGATCTGGAAGCGCTTCATGGCCTCGCAGATGTCGCCCGCCGTGTTCGACACCACGACGGTCGACTTCGACATCCCGGCCGGCGGTCATCAGTACCTGTTCCGCGCCACGGGCTCGGTCATCAAGTTCGACGGCTTCCTCAAGCTGTATCGTGAAGCGCGCGAGGAAGGCGACGGCAAGGCCCTCGAAGACGAGCAGGCCCTGCCGTTCCTCGAGCTCAACGAAAACGTGCCCGTCAAGGCGATCACGCCGACACAGCACTTCACCGAGCCACCGCCGCGTTTCTCCGAAGCGTCGTTGGTCAAGGAGCTCGAACGGCTTGGCATCGGCCGTCCGTCCACCTACGCGTCCATCATTTCGGTGCTCGCCGATCGACGATACGTCGAGCTGGTCCAGCGTCGATTCT
>CAZMGX010000520.1:0-3401 GCA_964565915.1 uncultured Gemmatimonas sp. | reverse complement strand
GCGGAAGAGATCTTCAAGGAGATGAAGCGCCGCGAGTTCTGAGCGCTTCTGGGCGCGTTCTGATGATTGATCCGGTGTTCCTGCGATTGCAGGCGCTCGTCGCCGGCCGCTTCTCGCTCGAGCGCGAGATCGGACGCGGCGGCATGGGCATCGTGTATCTCGCGCGTGATGTCGCGCTCGAGCGGCCCGTGGCCATCAAGGTGCTCGCGCCACATCTCGCGGCCCGCACCGAAATGCGCGCGCGTTTCCTGCGCGAAGCCCGCATCGCCGCGCAATGTTTCCACCCGCATATCGTCCCCATTCACGCCGTCGAGGAAGCCGACGATCTCGCGTGGATCGTCATGGCCTACGTGCGTGGTGAGACGCTGGCCGATCGACTGCGACGCACGGGCCCCTTGCCGCCCGACGAGGTACGCCGGCTCGCGCGAGAAGTCGGCTGGGCCCTGGCCTACGCGCACGAGCGCGGCGTCGTACATCGCGACATCAAGCCGGAGAACCTGCTCATCGATGTCTCGACGGGACGATTCGTCATCGCCGACTTCGGCATCGCGCAGGCGACGGATCATCACACCCCGACCGGCACCGTCGCGGGCACCGCGCGCTACATGGCGCCCGAACAGGCACTTGGCGAGGAGATCGACGGCCGCGCCGATTTATATGCGCTTGGCGTCACCCTTTTCCTGGCGGCCAGTGGTCGCCTCCCATTCGATGGGTCTTCGGCCGTCGCTCTCGTGGCGCAGCACGCGGTGCAACCGGCCCCGTCGGTGCGCAGCGTCGTGCCGACGATGCCGCTCGAACTCGCCCGCGCCATTGATCGATGCCTGGCCAAGCAACCGGACCAGCGGTTCGCTGACGCCGGTCAGTTTCTCACGGCGATCGAGCCCGATGTGCGCGACGCCCCACTGCCGGCGGCGTTTCGCGCCGTTCACGACGACGCGGCGGGTGCGCGCAGCATGTTGCGGTGGACCGGTGTCGTCGGCGTCTCCAGCCTACTGCTGGCCATCGGAGAACGTTCCGGATCCCTCGGGTATGCCGTCGTCACCTCGGTCGGGACCGGCGCCACGCTGATGTTCGGTGCGGCCGCCGTCTTTCGCAGCATCGAAGCGATGTTGGGCACGCGCGCACTGCTGCGCGCCGGGCACGACGGTCAAGACGTCGCGCGCGCGCTGACTGACACGCAGACGCCACCGAGCATCGAAGGACGGTGGCGCGGCGCGGCCGCCGCGTGGGTGACGGTCGCCGCGGGTGCCGCGCTGGCGCTCGGTCAAGGCAGCATCACCGACTCGGCCTTGCCCGAGGTGCTGTCGGACATCGTGCAGATCGTGGCCGTGTTTCTGCCGCCGATGCTCATCGCGCGCGGTGCCGAGGGAATGTTGCACGCGACGCGTTCCGGGCGCTGGCTACGCGACGTGATTCATCGCAAAGTGCTGGCCCCAACGGTCCGGCGCGTCGTGCAGTGGTTGAGCCCCCGAAACGCGTCCGCACTGCCCAACGCGCCCCTCCAGGCGTTGGCAGACGCACCCACCGAGGTCCTGCTCGTGCGCGCGGTAGAGTCGGCCGTTGGTGCCCTGCCCGCCGCCCACCGTGCCACGATGGGCGACGCCGACGCGATCGCCCGCGGACTCGCGCAGCAGATCACCCGCCTGCGCGCTGAAGCCCAGCAACTCGATGCACGCGAGGCCGACGCGCTCCTCGTGCGCGACTCAGCGGGTCGACTGAACGCACTCGAAGCCGTACGAGAGGCGCGCGTCGCCCTGCAGGCTCGCCTGCAAACCGCGATGGCTGCCTTGGAATCGTTGCGACTCGACGTGCTACGACTGGGCGTGAACGGCGACGACACGGGGCTCACCACAGAGCTTGGTCGAGCACGTGATGTCCAGCATCGGGTCGACGCGATACGGCAGGTCCGCGAGATCGTGCACACACCGACGTGATGCCGCTGAAGTAAAGGGGCCACCGACTGTCCTGACTCTGCCAGTAGGAGCCAACTGCTGGACCGGGGAGTCGGGACTTGGGACTCGGGACGCTGGCCCAACAAATGGACCAAAGGACGAAGGAGTTTGGAGTTGGGACGTCGGTAGCAACGGGAGGACTTCGGACCGGGGACCGAGGACTATGGACATCGGACGAGGAATGCGCGGCGGTATCCCGCGCGCCGATCCAGCCGAGTGCTAAGAAGGTCCTCGGTCCGCACTCCTCGGTCCGCAATCCACGGTCCCAGGTCCATGGTCCTCCCGTTGTTACCACAGTCCCAACTCCAAACTCCTTCCTCCCACGGTCCATTAGTTGGGCCAAAGTCCCGAGTCCCCGGTCCCGAGTCCTCAGTCCAGCAGTAGACTCGAATACACGGAGTTCCCAACGGACACGCGCTATCTTGCGGCATGCGATTTCTCACGGCGGCGTGGCACGTCTTGATCATGGTCAGTTGGAACATGCCGCCCGAGGTGCTGCAGCCGTACGTCGCCGACGGCACGGAGTTGGACCTCTGGCAGGGACACGCGGTCGCAAGCCTGGTCGCGTTCGACTTTCGCGACACGCGGGTGCTGGGAGTACCTGTCCCCTTCCACGTGCGCTTCCCCGAAGTGAACCTGCGCTTCTACGTGCGTCGTCGTGGCCCCGATGGCGTCTGGCGACGAGGGGTGTCCTTCGTGCAGGAGCTCGTGCCGCGCGCGGCGATCGCCTTCGTCGCGCGTACGTTCTACGGCGAGCCGTATGTGGCGCGACCGATGCGTTTTCGGGCGACGCCCGAACATCCAGTTTCCGACGGCGACATCAGCCGCGCCACACCGCCCACACGCACGCTGCACTACGAGTGGCAGCGCGACGGCCGATGGGAAGGCGTCCGCGCGGTCACGGAAGGTCCCGCGCGCCCAATGCCCTCCGGCTCGACCGAGGAGTTCATCGCCGAGCACTACTGGGGCTACACCCGCCGCCCGCGTCGCGCGACGCTCGAATACCGGGTCGAGCATCCTCGATGGAGCGTGTACACCCTCCGCGATTGCTCCATCGATGCGGACCTGCGCACATTGTACGGCGCACACTTCGCCGAGGCGCTGAGTACGCCACCGATGTCGCAATTTGCGGCCGAGGGTTCGCCCGTCGCCGTCCACTACGGTCAACCGCTTCCGTCTTCCTGATGCCCTACGCCTCGTTCGTACGCCGCACGGTGGTTGCGCCCTTGGTGACCCTGCTGCTGGCCGCCTGCGCCGGCTCCGACGCCGGGACTCGCGATAGCGCGTCCCTGCAGGCAGCGGTCACCGATTCGCTGGTGGGGCCGGGCGTACGTGAGGGTAGCTGGCAGGACGCCGACGAGCGCTCGACCTGGCGCGCGACACTCGACGGGTCGCGCATCACGCGGATCGACGAAGTCTCGACGTTCACCGACAGCGCGCAGTCGACCC
>CAZMGX010000519.1:0-3407 GCA_964565915.1 uncultured Gemmatimonas sp. | reverse complement strand
ATTAATCCGCGTGACCTTTTCGTCAGAGGTCACGGATTCAAGGAAAACGTGAACGGCAGCCGCACCAACTGACGGACCCGTCGTCCCTCGGCTTCGGCTGGAAGAAAACGGTACCCGGACAGCACGGCCCGTACCGACGCCGCGAACAACGGGTGGTCGGCGCTGACGATCCGAGAGGTCCCGTCCTCCACGCGACCAAGCGTATCGACCACAAATTCGGCGACGACATTACCGCTGAGGCCGGCTGCCCGCAGTGACGCGGGATACGCAGGCGCGGCCATGCCGGGCGCCATGACCACCGGCTTGTCCACCTCCAATTCCGTGAATGGCGAGGCGCTGCCACGGCCGGGCGGCGCCCCGGCGATCCCGTCCGGACGCCCACCGACCACGCCCCGCGGCAGGAAGTCGGCCGTCGAACCCGGCGCGACCGTGAGGTCCACCGGGGGCAGACCGATCGGGATGTCGACGACGATCGGCAACACCGGAGCGCCGAGTGGCGCGGGAGTCGACGCCGCCAATGACGACACCAGTGGCCGCGTCGGGCTGGGCGCGACCCTCGGTGGCTCGACGGGAATGAACGACGCGCGGGGTTCTGGCGCCGGCGCCTCGCGCGTCGGGCGCTGGGCCGTCAGCAGGACCAACCCCGTCACGAGCGCGCCATGCGCCATCGTGGACACGAGGGATCCGCCGAACGGGAGACGCGTGTCAGCCTTCGATTCGAGCAGGAGGTGAAACATGGCGACCTCGGGTTGCGTGTGGAGCCGCACCTGCACCTGCCCCGAGTATCGCCACGGCGCATTAACGCCGAATGTCGGTCCGCTGAACCTTCGATGAAGCTGTCATGACGTTTCGATGGCGTCGACGACGGGCTCGATCGCCGGATACTCGCCGGTCATCCCGGACCCTGGCGCGCCGGCCAGCGGCAGCGTCGCGATGAACGTGCTGCCGCGACCCAATCGCGATTGGACGGACAGTTGGCCGCCGTGTGCCTGCGCGATCCACTGGCAGATCGCCAATCCCAAACCGAATCCGCCGCGCTCCGAGGCGCGGGAGCGCACCCGGTCCGCGCGCCAGAACCGCTCGAACACATACGGCAAGTCCGCGGCCGCAATGCCGATTCCGGTATCCACCACGGTCAACGTCACGACGCCCTCACCGCGTTGCAGCGTAATGGTCACGCGCCCGTGCGCCGGCGTGTACTTGATCGCGTTGGTGACGAGATTGAGCATGAGCTGACGCAACCGCGTCAGGTCGCCCAGCACCTCGGCCTCATCGATGAACGGTGCATCGATGACCAGCTCGCTCTCCTCACCCAGCAGGCGCGCGGTCTCCACCACCTCGCGCACCAGCGGCCCGAGTTGTACCGGCTCGCGAAAGAGATCGAAGCGACCTTCATCCGCACGGGCCAGGGTGAGCAGGGAGTCGACCAGGTCTGCCATCCGGGTCACCTGCTGCAGCGCCTCCTCGAGGGCTACCGCCTGTTCATTGGCGGAATACGTCGGCGACATGGCGCGCTCGAGGTCCGCGCGCATCACGGCGAGCGGCGTCTTGAGTTCGTGGCTCGCATCGGCGGTGAACCGGCGCAACGCCCCGAACGAGGTTTCCAGGCGTTCGATCATCTCGTTCAGCGTCGATGCCAAACGTGCCAACTCCTGGCCGGCCGCGCCGATGCTCAATCGTCGATGCAGCGACCGTCCGTCCGAGATCGCCTGCACCTGGTCGACCATCCGATCAATCGGGCGGAAGGACCGTCCGGCGATACCCCAGGCGAAGATCATCGACACCCCCAGGAGCAGCGGAGTGATGATGACCATCGTCGAGATCAGCTCACGCGGCGTGAAGTCCACGAGGGAGGTGCTGAGGCCGGCCACGACGCGATAGCGGGCGTCCTTGCTGAGCGGCACCTCGCGCGCCGACATGAGCACCTCATCATCACTCAACCGCAGGGTGCGCGCGCGCGCGTTCGGCACCCATTCACGCGCGGCTTCGCTGAAGCGATCACGCGACTCGATCGACAGCGCCTGCACGGCGGGCGACGCGTAGATGTCGTACCCCGTGCTGTCCTGCACAAGGACATACCCCTCGAGCAGCGAGAGAAACAGCCCCATGCGCACGGACACGCGCGGACCGGCCAGCCGATCCTCCTCGGCGCGCACCGGCTCCGTACCGGATGAGCGCGCCAGGTTCACGGCCTTGACGACCTGATCCGCTTCGGCTTCGACGCGCTGCCGCAGCTCGTCCATCAGCGTCATGCGCCGAACGGTCAGCAGCGCCAGCGAGTACAACACCAGCGTCGCCATCATCGCGGTGGCGTAGGCCGACGTCAGCCGCGTCCGAATGGACCGCATGAGCCGCCCCGTCCCGCGCTACGCGCGGATCATGTAGCCGACGCCGCGCACCGTCGTGATCAACTTCTTGTCGTGCTTCGCGTCGATCTTCTTGCGCAGGTGATTGATGACCACATCGACGATGTTCGTGCCGGGATCGAAGTGGTAGCCCCACGCGTACTCGGTGATCAGCGTGCGACTCATCACCCGCCCGGCGTGACGCATGAGATACTCGAGGACCGAAAATTCCTTCGGCGTCAACTCGATGGATTCGTCCCCACGACGCACTTCGCGCGTGCCCTGGTCGAGTTCGAGGTCACCCACGCGCAGCGTGGACGATGCCAGCGCCCGCGGGCGCCGCAGCAGCGCTTCCGCGCGCGCGAGCAGTTCCTCGAACGCAAACGGCTTCGTGACGTAATCATCGGCGCCCGCGCGCAGCGTCTCGACTTTCGCGTCGACCGCGTCCTGCGCCGTCAGGACCAGGACGGGGCGCTCGAATCCGCGCGCGCGCAGGGTGCGCAGCACATCGAGTCCATTCCGTCCAGGCAGTCGCATGTCGAGGATGATGAGGTCATACGACTGGCTGAGCGCCATCCGCTCGCCGTCGATCCCGTTCGCGACGAGGTCGGTCTGCCAGCGTTGCTCCTCGAGCCCGCGGCGTACGAACTCACCGACGGTCGGGTCATCTTCAATGACGAGAATCTTCACGAATGCTCAGGTGATGGTCGCAGGGAACCGGTCAGCGCGGGCCGGACGGCCGCTTGAACCCGAATTCGCGGATTTTTCGGTACAGCGTCTTGGGCGAAATGTCGAGCAGTTCGGCGGCGCGGCCCTGATGCCACTGCGCCAACTCGAGCACGTGTGCGATGTGCTGTCGCTCCAGCGCTTCGAGCGTGAGCGGCGACGTCGGCAAGGCACGCGTCGTCGTGTCGCCCTCCGAATCGAATGGCGGGACGCCCGCCACCACATCGTTGAGTGGCAGGTCATGCGCCGCGATGCGACCGTCAACCGACATCAGCACCGCCCGCTCGATCACGTTGCGCAGTTCACGGACGTTGCCCGGCCACGGATACCGCGACA
>CAZMGX010000518.1:2112-3408 GCA_964565915.1 uncultured Gemmatimonas sp. | reverse complement strand
GTCCACGTACTCTTCTTGTGATGCCGTCGGCGGCGGCGGCGGCGGGGCGGCGGCGCCCAAGGCCGCTCGTGCACGCTGGTCCCACGGATCGAGCTCGAGGACGCGCGCGTACACCGCATGCGCCCGCGCCTCATCCCCCGCGGCCTGCAGGGCATCGGCGAGGTCGAGGTACGCCCCCCTCAGTCGCAGTTGGTCGTTGAGTCGAACCGCAAGTTCGACCCGCTTCTGGTGGTACGCGATACGTTCCGGACTGATCCGGACGAGTTCATCCGCAATGTCGGACGCCACGCCCAGGTGACCACCCTGTGCGAACCCACTGAGCGCCACTTGCAACTCGGCCAACCCGCGCTCCCTCGAGCCGACCTCGAAAAGCGCCTCCGCGTGGCGTCGCCGCAGGACCCAGTCACTGGGCGACGCGGCCACGGCGGCGCCGAGCTCGTCGCAGCGCGACGTCGCGACGGCATTGGCTTCGGCCGCGACTGCGGCGATCGGGAGCGAGGGTGTCGTCGCCACGGCGCGATCCGCCGTGAGATCTTCCGTGAGATCTTCCGTGAGATCTTCCGTGAGATCTTCCGTGAGATCGGGCGGAAGGTCCGCCGAGTCGTCGAGAGTCGCCGGCTCGTCCGCGACCGGCGCCAACGCCTGCTCGGCGTGCGGCGTCTCGACTGGGGCGATGTCCGCGGGCTGGTCGTCGTCGACGACCTCGTTCTCGTAACCCGCGCCCGCGTCCAACACAACCTGGCCGAGATCGCGGACGTCCGCGAAGATGGTGTCGTCGTGCTCGAAGTCCGCCTCGTTGTCATCGGAGGCTGGCGCCTCTCCGGCGACCGTCGACGCGTCCTGCTCGTAGGCAGCCTCGGCGTACACCGGCTCGACGTCAGCGCTGTCGCCGGGGACCCACGAGGCAGACTGCAGACCCGATGCCACCGCCGCATCATCCACCATCAACGGCGGCAGCTCACCGGGCAGAATGAAGTCATGCGGATCGAGGCGGAACGGCGGGCGTCGCTCCTCCATCACGAAGTCGCCTGCCCCAAGCTCTGCGGCGAGCGCGCCGGCGGCGATCGCCTCCTCGAGCTCCGTCACCGGCGTCACCTCGATCGGCGTCAGTGAGCGCGGCAGCGTGGTCCCGTAGGCCGGGGTCCCAGAGCGACCACCTGTCACCATCGCGACGTTCGGATCATCCGCTACATGATCGAAGTCCTCGATGAGCAGATCCGGCAGTGCTTCGACATTCGTGGCGTCGATCGTCGCGAGTACCGATGGCAGGCCGGGACCTTCCTCATCCGAGCGCGC
>CAZMGX010000518.1:0-2102 GCA_964565915.1 uncultured Gemmatimonas sp. | reverse complement strand
CGCGCTTCGGCCACGATATCCAGCAATGGGTTCGCGCTGCCCGACGTTTCGTCGTCGATGAGGATCAGCGTGTCGTCGACCAACAATCCGTCGAGGATTGGTGCGTCCGTGGCGAGCCCGACGCCGACGATCTCGAGGCCCTCAACCAAACCGGTCGTCTCGACCGCGACCGGCAGGTCGAGGGAGGGCGCCGACGTTTCACCATACGGGGATTCTGAGGCCACCGTGGGCTCATCTTCTGCGGTCGCCGGGAATGCCTCACTTTCCGCATTGACAATGAGCGCTGCCAAGCGCGGCGTGTCGTGCACCTCGGGTAAGGGATCCGCGTGGTGGTTGGAGACCAGCTCAAGACTCGGCTCCGCGATCGTGGCCGCTTCCACGGCCGATACCGCCTCCGGCTCCGCAAGCAGGTCGGCGATGGGCTCGACGGCTATCTCCGACCCCGGATGCACCACGAGGCCCGCGATGGGCTCGACCGTCAGCTCAACCGGCGGCTCGAGGCGCAACTCGGCGACCGGCTCCGCGACCGACTCTGCAACCCGCTCATCAACCGGTTCACCAACCGGTTCACCAACCGTCTCTCCGGACCCCTGCGCGAACGACGGCTCGTCGACCACCAGCTCCAGTACGGCGCCGACGACCGATTCACCCATCGGCGCCGGCGTCGAGGCCGCGACCGGCCCTGCGAGCGACTCCGCGGTCGTCTCATCGGACGTGAGATCCAGTGCGATGGACGCCAAGCCGACGTCACTCGTGTCCGACACCGCAGGAGCCTCAGGCACATCAGCTCCCTGCTCGATTGCCTCCGGCGTGCTGGCGAGCGGCGCACTTGCCGCGAGGGACGGCGAGGCGACGACCGGCGTGATGGCACGTGCCCCAACGGGCGTCACCGCGCCGGGTCGCGTCGGATCGAACAGGAGAAACGCGTCGAGTGACTCGGGCCCCGCCTGACCTGGCCGTCGGTCCGTCCCGCGCCCGCCGCTGGGCGTAGGGCGCGCGCTGACGCCGTTCGTGGTCGCCTTCGACGACGGCGGCGTCGGGACGCGTGGCGCGAGTGGGGGAGTATTGCGCGACCGGGCGGATTCTCCGATGTCGAGGAAGATGAGCTCGGACGTCCGATTGTCCCGACGGGGTGCGCCAGCGGTCGATGCCTGGGCTATCGCCGGCGTGGTTCGCCGAGGCAACTCGATCCCAACCCGCGCGGCGTGTTCCTCGACCAACTGCCGAACCTCGGTCAATTCCGGCATGAGGTGCGCGACCTCGGCCAGCGCGCGCATGCCCTCGTCGATGCGTCCCTCCTGCTGCATCCGCGTCGCGTACTCGAGGAAATTGCGCGTGGCGTCTCCGCGCAGTCCTTTCTTCGCGCAAATCCGACCCAGCGTGAAGTACACGTTCGAGCGGCCCGGCGCATTGCGCAGGATCTTGTTGCAGAGCGCGATGGCATTGTTGAACAGGCTCGCACTCGCGTAGTGCTCGACGGCCCGCTCGTAGTACGTGACGGCGTCCGCGATGCGTCCCTGCCGCATGGTGAGGTCGCCGACCTTGTTCAGCAGGGCAACGTCGACCTCCTCGCCCTCGGCCTCAGCCTCGTCGATCGCCTTGATGTACATGGCGATGGCACGATCGACCTGCTTCAGCTGCTCGAATTCAGCCGCCTTCTTCCGGTGTTTCGCGGCGTTGGACATGCGCTCGAGGCTGACTCCAGTGATCGGATTCGGCGCCCGCCCTTGGGGCGCACCTTGCGCGGCACATGATGCGATCTGTCGGAAGCCGGTACCGGCTTCCGGTGCCTACCCTGCCGGGTGACAGACGCGCCCACGGGCCCACGCTACTCGACAGAGACGCTCGCCGAACCAGTAAGGCAACTCGCGAAAATCATCCACGGCGTGCACGGCGAGATCAGCCGAAAAGCCCGGGGCCAACTGCCCGGTCGTCTGCGCCAAACCCAATGCCGCAGCGCCATTTACGGTCGCGGCGATCCAGGCCTCCGACGCGGACATCCGCAATTCACTGACGGCCAACGTCAGGATCAACGGGAACGACTGCAATGGGGACGTCCCCGGATTGAGGTCCGTGGCGAGGGCGACGGCGGCCCCGGCTTC
>CAZMGX010000517.1:0-3417 GCA_964565915.1 uncultured Gemmatimonas sp. | reverse complement strand
GTCCTGTGATTCCGAAACGGCGATCAGAGCGCATGACGGAGTACGGACCGCGCCTGCCGCTCGTCCTCGGCGAGCTGCGCCGCCAGTGCCGCACCATCCGGGAATGCTCTGACGTCGCGCAGGCGATGGACAAAATCGATCCGTACAAACGCGCCGTACCAGTCCTGACTGGCGTCGAAGACGTGCGCCTCGAGGCGACGCGCGGTCTCCGCGAAGGTGGGACGGGGGCCGAGGTTCAGCATGCCGATCTGCTCGCCGCCTGGTGTCTGCACCCGCACCGCATACACCCCGTCGGGTGGCAACAGTTTTGGGGACTGCGGCGGATCGAGGTTGAGCGTGCGGAAGCCCAGCAGCCGTCCGCGGCCCTCGCCGCCGACGACGCGTCCCGAGACACTATAGGGCCGGCCAAGCGCGGCCGAGGCGGCGAGCAGTTCGCCGGCCGCGACGTGCCGCCGGATGGCACTCGACGACACCGGCGCACCATCAGTCCCGCTCACGGGATCGAGCACCCGCACCCCGAACCCCCGCGCTTCGCCCAGCGCCGTCAGGGCCGCGGTATCGCCCATGCGCCCCCGCCCGAAGCCATGGTCGTGACCGACGAGCAACTCGGCCATGCCGAAGCGAGTCAGCAGGATGTCGTCGACAAACTGCTCGGCATCCATAGCGGCCAGCGCCGGCGTAAACGGCAGCACGACGACGTAGCGGACCCCGGTTTGCACGAACCACTCGAATCGCTCCGCGAGGGTGGTCAACAACGCCGGGGCGACCGCGGGATTGACGACCTGCAACGGGTGTGGATCGAACGTGACGACGATGCTCGGACGCCCGGTCGACTCCGCCCGGGCATGAAGCCGCTGCAACACATCCTGATGTCCGCGGTGGACCCCGTCGAACGTGCCGAGCGTGACGACGGCGCCCTCGGGTCCGATGGGCAATCCGTGTTCAATGCGCAGATCGCGACTCACGCGGCATTCCCGGTCAGCACCAGCCGCGGCTGCCACCGATCGCCGCGTTCATCTCGGACCCGATCCCCGATGCCGACGATCACGCCCTCGTGCAGCAGGGCCGCGCGCTCGCCGGGGCGCGTCGCCGGAACGGCCCGCCCATGGGACAACGCCGCGAGGGCGGTGGCATCAAGCGGCTCATGCGCCATGCTCGTCAGGAGCGCGAGGGGCGAGATGAGGGCGACGGCTCCCTCGGCGATGGCGCCCGGGCTGAGCGCGCTCATCGGTACGGCCGCGTCGACCTGGGCGGCGCCGCTGGCGATCCGTCGGAGCGCCGCGCAGTGCGCGACGGTGCCGAGGGCGCGGCCGAGGTCGCGCGCCAATGCGCGCACGTAGGTGCCGCCGCCGCAGGTGATGCGGACCTCAAGGTGCGCACCGTCCATGACGCGCACCTCCCACGCATGGACCACGACGGAGACGGGCGGCAGCGGCACGTCGCGTCCGCGTCGTGCCAGATCGTACGCGCGGTGCCCGTCCACATGTTTGGCGGAGTACGACGGCGGGACCTGCATGACGGCGCCTGTCAGGCCGGCGATCGCCGCGGTCACGCGCGGCCGATCCAGCGAGGGCACCGCCTCGGTGTGGATGACACGGCCGGTGCAGTCATCCGTATCCGTGGCGACACCGAAGCGGATGGTTGCGTCGTACACCTTGGGCTCGCCCGCCAGATACGGGAGCAGTCGCGTGCACGACCCAACGGCGACCACGAGCAGTCCCGTCGCGAACGGATCGAGCGTGCCGGCGTGACCGACCCGCCGCGTGCGCGCCGCACGCCGTGTCACGCTGACCACATCGTGCGACGTGATGCCCGCCGACTTGTCGACGAACAGCAGCCCCGTCACCGGACGTTCACTCGGGCTGGCCCGACTCCCGCTCATTGCGAACCTGCGCAAGGAGCTGCTCGATGCGCGAGGCGCGAGCGATGCTCTCGTCGGCCTTGAAGTGAATCTCGGGGGCGTTTCGCAGGCGCAACGTCTTGCCCAGCATCGAACGCAGATGCGTGGCGACACTGGCCAGTCCTTCGAAGGTCGCCTTGATGGCGTCGGCCTCTCCCATGACACTGACAAAGACCGTCGCATGCCGAAGGTCGCGGGTTACGTCGACCGCCGTGACGGTGACGAACCCGCGGATTCGCGGATCTTTCGCGCCTTCCGCGAGGAAGGTCGCGACTTGCTCGCGAATCGCTTCGGCGACGCGGTCAGGACGCCGCGGTTCGCCCATGCTGCCTCCTCAGGACTTCGCAGCCTGATCGAGAGTCCGGGCCACCTCTTCGGTCCGGTAGCATTCGAACACGTCACCGACCTTGACGTCGTTGAAGTTCTCGATGCCGATGCCGCACTCGTAGCCTTCCTTGACTTCGTTGACGTCGTCCTTGAAGCGACGCAGCGACGCGATCGTCCCGTCGTAGATCTCCACGCCGTCGCGAATGACGCGCATGCGACCCTTGCGGGTGATGTTGCCACTGCGGACGATGCAGCCGGCGATGACACCGACCCGCGCCACCTTGAACGTTTCGCGGACTTCCGCTTCGCCGAAGACCACCTCGCGCTCTTCCGGACGCAGCATCCCTTCGAGGGCCGCCTTCACATCGGCGACCGCCTCGTAGATGATGCGATACAGCTTGATGTCGACGCCCTCGCGCTCGGCCGCCGCGCGTGCGTTGTTGTCCGGGCGCACGTGGAAGCCGATGATGATGGCGCCCGATGCCTTGGCCAGCAGGATGTCGCTTTCGGCGATGGCGCCCACGCCGCGGTGAATGATCTCGACCTGGACTTCCGGATTCGAGAGCTGGCCGAGCGCATCGGCCAGCGCTTCGGCCGGCCCGCCCTGATCGGCCTTGATCACCAGTCGCAACTGGCGCTTCTGTCCCGCCGCCGCATGCGACATGAAATCTTCCAACGACACCACGCCTCGGGTCGTACGACGGCTCTTCGCCTCGCGATCGAGACGTTCACGACGCTGCGCGATCTCGCGCGCCGCGGCGGCATCCTCGACCACCAGCAGCTGGTCACCGGCCATGGGCACGCCGGTGAGTCCGAGGATCTGCACCGGGATCGCGGGCCCGGCGGCCTTCACCTGCTTGCCGCGCTCGTCGAGCATGGCCCGGACGCGCCCGGAGTAGATGCCGCAGATGTAGTCGTCACCCACCTTGAGCGTGCCGTTCTGCACGAGCACCGTGGCCACCGGCCCCTTGCCCTGGTCCAGCTGCGCCTCGACCACGGACCCGACGGCACGACGCGACGGGTTCGCCTTCAGCTCGAGGATATCCGCCTGCAGAATGATCTGCTCGAGCAACTCGGCGACGCCGGTGCCCTTCTTCGCGGAGATCTCCGAGTGCAGCACGGTTCCGCCGAACTCTTCGAGCACGACGTCATGCTGCAGCAGGTCCTGCTTCACCTTGGCGATATTCGCG
>CAZMGX010000516.1:0-3423 GCA_964565915.1 uncultured Gemmatimonas sp. | reverse complement strand
GACAACTGGGCGGCGCAGCGCGAGAGTTCCTCGATGCTGGCGCGCTGCGCGCGGGCCGCGTCGGCCGCACTGCCGGCACTGCCCGAGGCACCCTGCGCTGCGGCGTCGAGGGCATCAAACGCGGACACGGCTCCGGCCGCCAGCGTGGCCTGCGAGTCGGCCAGCGCCGCGACGTCGTCGCTGTGCTGCGCGATCCGCGTGATGCCGTCGACCATCGTCGACAGCGCACTGGTGGCCTCGCGCGCGATGGTCCCGGCATCGGTCACTTCGCGCGCCGTCGTATCCATCGACTGCACGGCTTCACTGATGTCGTCACGCACCCGCTGCACGGTGTTCGCGATCACCTTTGCGGCCTGCGCACTTTCGCCAGCGAGCTTCCGGATCTCGTCGGCCACGACGGCAAAGCCGAGTCCCTCCTCGCCGGCGCGGGACGCTTCGATGGCGGCGTTGAGCGCCAGTAGATTCGTCTGACGGGCGATACGCGAGACCGTCGCCACGAACTCTCCGACCCGATCGGACGCCGGGGCCAGCCGCTGCACCCGTTCAGCCGACGCCCCCACGTCTTCACTGACGCGAACCAGCGTATGCGCCGCACGCTCAATGGCCTCGCGGCTGGCCGATGCGACATTGTCGACGGCATGTGCATCGCCGGCCGTCCGCACCGCCATGCTGCGGGTGGATTCAGCCGTCGTCAGCGCCTGCTGGCCAGCCCGCAGTCCCTCGGCGGCGAGGTCGCGCTGCCGCTGCAGTCCCTCACTGAGTGCCTGCGCGTCGGAAGCCACGTCACCGGCGCGTCGCTGCAGCACGCTGGCCGCTCCGTGGACCTGGCTCGCGACGGCCGCCAGTTCTTCGGCCTCATGTTGAACGGTGTCGATGAGCAATGTCAGCTCGTCGAGCATGCGATTGAAGCTGCGCTCGAGGAACCCGAGCTCGTCGTCATGGCGTGCATCGGCGCGCGCGCGGAGTTCCCCGCGCTCCACCTGGGCCATGCGTTCCCGCGTGCGACGGATGCGCGTGATGAGGCGAGACGGCATCTGAATCACCTGCTGCGAGACCACGAGCAACATGACTGCGGCGAGCGCGACTTGCGGCCACTCAGCGGCGTCGGCCGGTCGCATCTGCGCATAGCCGTAGCTGGCGGCGAGGAACCCGACGACGGAGGCGCCCGTCGTCACGTAGCCGAGCGAGGGCCCGCGATCGAACGAGTAGGGAACGATGGCGAGGATGTAGGTGATCGCCAGCACGGGCGACCCGAACAACAGCACCACACAGCTGATCAGCAGCGTGTCGAAAATCGCGAAGACGTACCGCAACCACCATCGATAGGTCTGTTCGCGCACGCCGATGGCGGAGAGGACCCAGTTGAGACCGATCGCCGCACAGAACGTGGAAACGACGGCGATCAGCGAGACCTGCGCGAGTCCCAGGCGCAGGCCCACGATCAGGACGCCCGCGATGAAGATCGTGCTCCAGAAGCGGCGGCGGCCGGCTATCCGGAACGTGGCGAGGTCTTTGGCGCGCTCTTCCTCGAACAGGGAGCGGGCGTCGGCAGGAGCGGTGGGCGTCGACATGCGTATTGGTCTGACGCGTGAGGCGGCCCCTGCGTATCAGGGGAGCGCACCCTCCAAGCGGACCCTCATGCCGCCACCTCCGAGGGCGCGCCCGCTCCGGAGTCCTACGGGGCCATCTGGGCGAGGAGCGCCGTCGCCGGCACGAGTGCTCGGACCGGCAGCCCCTTAGCCTCGATGGCCTCCCGGCCGCCCTCTTCCCGGTCAACCAGCGCCAGCACGCCCAGCACGGTACCGCCCGCAGCGCGGACCGCTTCCACGGCCTTGAGTGCGGACCCGCCGGTGGTGATGACGTCTTCCACGACGACCACGCGATCGCCGCTCTGGAAGGGTCCTTCAATCAACTTGCCGGTGCCGTGCTGCTTCGCTTCCTTGCGGACCGTAAAGGCCCGAACCATATCGCCGTCACCTCGTTCGGCCGCTAACGCACTCGCGTGCGCGATGGCATAGGCGATGGGATCGGCGCCGAGGGTCAGGCCGCCGACGGCATCGACCGGCCATCCCGAGGCGCGCAGCGCTGCGAGCCCGGCTCGGCCAATCAGCATTTGTCCGTCGGGACTCATCGCCGTGAGGCGACAATCGACGTAGAGATTGGAGCGACGGCCGGAGGCCAGCACAAAATCGCCCCGCTTGGCCGATCGCGTGGCCAGCAGGGCGATGAGTTTTGACAGCGTGGAATCGGTCACGAGGTCTGTGTGAAGGAGAGACGACCGGGAGGGATCATCCGCGCCCGAACAATCCTCGCATCTTTCCCATCAGTCCACCCTTGGGCTCTTCAGCCGGCGTGGCGTTGCCACTCTTGTCACAGTCCTGCGCCGCCAGGGTGAACGCGTCGGAGTAGGCGCGAACCGAGGGATACCGGTCGCCGGGCTGTTTCGAGAGCGCCTTCATGACGACGGCCTCGATCGACGCCGGAAACGTCAGCGACGGTTTGGCCTTGTTGAGCGAAATGGGCGGCTGGGTGAGCAGCTGCGAGAACAGCTCGCGTGGCGACTTGCCCGTGTAGGGAAGCACCCCCGAGAGCAGGTAGTACGCGATGGTGGCCAACGAATATTGGTCGGCCGTGGGACCGACGAGTTCGCCCGACAGGGCCTCCGGGGCCACGTACATGAGCGTCCCGACGAAGAAGCCGGCGCGCGTCAACCGCTGGTCGGGAGAGGCCTCGGTGTCGGCCGCGATGCCGAAATCGAGCAGTTTGACCACATGGGTGGTCGGATCATACATCACGTTCTCGGGTTTGAGATCGCGGTGCACGATGTTCACATCGTGGGCGGCCTGTACGGCGCTGCAGATCTGCGCCATGATTTCGGCCACTTCCTTGCACGGCAGCGGTCCGGACTTGTCGGCGTGCTTGTCGAGGATTTCTCCGGCCGCCCACTCGATCGCGAGATAGTACCGCCCCTCTTCCTGTCCGTAGTCTAGGGTACGGATGATGTTTGGGTGTTCTACCCGTGCGCCAAACTGCGCCTCACGCAAAAAACGCGCGACAGCGGTCTTGTCGTGCTGCAGCTTCTCACGAAGCACCTTGAGGGCGACGGTACCATGCTTTGGATGATCCGCACGAAAGACCGTCGACGTCCCACCTTCGCCGACCTTTCCGCGTATCGTATAGCCGGCCAGCGTCGTTCCGACTAACGTCTCGATAGCCACGGGGCGAACCTAACGCCGGAAAGCAGCCGCGTGCAAGACAGCATCTCATACTCCATGCCAATTATTTCTTCGGACCGTGCTTCGCGCGTGACTTCGTCGTTGCCGTTACACGCCCGCCTCGCCGTCACCGGCGGCCTGGCGGCGCTGCTGCTTGGCGCGTGCGTGCGGAACAGCGCCGTGGGCCCCCCGGGGGCCGGTGGCCCGC
>CAZMGX010000515.1:0-3435 GCA_964565915.1 uncultured Gemmatimonas sp. | reverse complement strand
CGACGGCGTGCGCGACATCGAGCGACTGGCCAGCAAGGCCGCGGCCGGCCGCGCGACACCGCGGGAACTGCGCGCGCTTGGTGATTCACTGGCACGACTCCCGCAGGTCGCGGAAGCGGCGCGGGAAGTGCGGGATCATGTCTCGCAGGGATCCGCGCACGGCGGTGTGCTTGGACAGCTGCTGGCCGAGTGGGATGATGGGGCCGACTGTGCCGCACGTCTCACCCGCATGCTGGTCGAACGGCCACCGCTGGCCATCGGCGAAGAAGACACGATCGCCCCCGGCATCGACGCCGAGCTGGACGCGCTACGCGCGTTGCGCGACGGCGGCAAGGATGCGATCGCGACGATCCAGGCCGATGAACGCGCGCGCACGGGCATCGCGTCGCTGAAGGTCGGATTCAACCGCGTCTTCGGGTACTACCTCGAGATTTCGAATGCGAACAAACATCTGGTGCCCGAAGACTACCAACGCCGCCAGACGTTGACCGGGGCCGAGCGCTATGTGACGCCGGCGCTCAAGGATTACGAAGAGAAGGTGCTGACCGCCGCGGAGCGCATCGAGACGCGCGAGCGCGAGCTGTTCGAAGCGCTGCGGCGCGAGGCCGGCACGGCTATTGCTCGTTGGCAGGCCGTGGCACGCCGTGTGGCGACGATCGACGTGCTCGGGGCATTTGCCGAGGTGGCCGAGCGGGAGCAGTATGCGCGCCCCGAACTGCACGATGGGTTCGATCTCGAGATCGTGGGCGGTCGACATCCAGTGGTGGAGCGCATGATGGCGCGCGAGAAGTTCATCCCGAACGATCTCGTGCTGACCAGCGATGCGCGGCTGATCGTGCTGACCGGTCCCAACATGGCCGGCAAGAGCACGATCCTGCGCCAGATCGGCCTCATTCAGCTGATGGCGCAGGTCGGTGCGTACGTGCCGGCGCGGCGTGCGCGCTTGCCGGTCGTGGACCGTCTGTTCACGCGCGTCGGCGCCAGCGACAACCTGGTGCGCGGCCAGAGTACGTTCATGGTCGAGATGAGCGAGACGAGTGCCATCCTGCATACCGCCACCGCGCGGTCGCTGGTGTTGCTGGACGAGATCGGACGCGGTACGAGCACCTATGACGGCGTGTCGATTGCGTGGAGTGTCAGCGAACATCTGCACGATGCCATCGGGTGCAAGACGGTGTTTGCCACGCACTATCATGAGCTCACGCAGCTGGCCAACGAACTCCCGGCGGTGCGCAACTTCACCGTTGCGGTGCGTGAAGTCGGTGATCAGGTGCTGTTCCTGCATCGCCTGATTCCCGGCGCCGCCGACCGCAGCTACGGCATCGAGGTGGGTCGTCTGGCGGGACTGCCGGCGGCCGTGATCACTCGCGCCAAGGAAGTGCTGGCGTTGCTCGAAGGTGAGGGTGAGCAGATGGCCGCCCGCCTGACCACCGAGGCGCATGCCGCTCCGAAGAGTGCGACCCGACGTGGGCCACGCATGGTGAAGCCGGGTGGTTCACCGGCGGCGCAGTTGGGGTTCTTCGGTGACACGGCGGCGGTGGATCCGGCGGTCACCAAGCTGGCCGACAGTGTGTCGGCACTCGAGCCGGATCACATGACCCCGATGCAGGCGTTGCACACGCTCTCCGCGCTCAAGCGCGAGCTGACGGCGGGCAAGACGCCGTCGTCATGACCCATCGATGGTAACCGCCGCGGACGACACGCGGCCGCGCAAGCCGACGAAGGCGCAACTGGCGGCGGCCGTCCATCTGACCGTCCCCGACATCATCGCGCCGGGGCTGCGCGTGTTGTTCTGCGGGATCAACCCCGGTCTCTACACGGCGGCGATCGGGCATCATTTCGGCCGTCCGGGCAATCGCTTCTGGCCGGCGCTTCACGGCGCCGGGTTTACGCCGCACCAGTTCTCCCCGTGGGAGGAGGCCGCTCTGCTGCCCCTCGGGATCGGCATCACGAACATGGTCGAGCGCACCACGGCGACAGCGGCGGAGCTGTCGCCGGATGAGTACCTGGCCGGTGGCCGGCGATTGACACGCCTTGTCGACGCCTACGCGCCGGGGGTCATCGCCTTCCTCGGCATCGGCGCGTACCGCTCCGCGTTTGGCCGTCCGAGGGCGACCTTGGGTTTACAGGCTGAGCGGATCGGCGAGACGCGGCTATGGGTATTGCCGAGTCCCAGCGGCCTCAACGCCAACCACCAGCTGGCCGATCTGGTCGCCTTGCTGCGCGAGCTTCGCGAGTGGATCGAATCGATGCCGGCTGAACCGAATCCGCCCGTGGTCCCGTCGGTGGGCGGCGCGCAGTAACTTCCTCGTTCGTCTGTCGAACTTCGCCCGAGCGAATCATGGCCATCCTGAGTGCGTTGCGTCGTTCCCGTGCCGCCGCCGCGGCGGTCTTGCTCGGCGCCGTCGGCTTCATCGCGACGGCGGGAGCGTTTGGTGCCTGCGGTGCCGACGCGCCCCGCGCTGACGGCGCCGTCACCGACTCGACCACAACGACGCGCACGCCGTCGTACACGTTCGAGGTGGTGACCGAACACCCGCACGATCCCGGGGCGTTCACGCAGGGGTTGCTCTGGCACGAGGGTCGCCTGTTCGAAAGCACTGGCGAGGTCGGCACCTCCAACATTCGTGAGGTCGATCTGAAAACGGGGCGTGTAATCCGCCAGCGGGATCTGGCTCCGCCGCACTTCGGCGAGGGCATCGTGATCTTCGGCGACAAGCTCTATCAGATCACGTGGACGACGAACAAGGCGTTCGTGTATGACTGGAAGACGTTTGCGCCGACCGGCGAGTTCACATACGAGGGGGAAGGCTGGGGTCTGACGACCGATGGCACCTCGCTCATCATGAGCAACGGGTCATCGATACTGGCTTGGCGTGACCCGAAGACGTTCGCGGTGCAGAAGAGCCTCGAGGTGACGGACAACGGCACCCCGGTGAAATCGCTGAACGAACTCGAGTGGGTGAAGGGGGAGATCTGGTCCAACGTGTGGCAGAGCGAACAGATCGCGCGGATTGACCCCGCCACCGGCAAGGTGACGGGATGGATCGACCTGACCGGCATCCTGCCGGCGCTCGATCGTACTGGCGCGGAAGACGTCATGAACGGCATTGCGTACGATGCCGATGCCGATCGCTACTTCGTGACCGGCAAGAAGTGGTCGAAGCTGTACGAGATCCGGCTCAAGCGGCGGAACTGAGGGCGTCAGCGGCCCACTGAAACAGCCTGACGCGAATCGCGCCGTCGGCCGTCACCGGAGCAATTCGCGTCAGGCAGTTCGACGGACGTTTCGAACTGCCCGCCACGGGCTACCGCAGACGCACGATGGCGGTGCGCATGGTCGTGGGAAGGGCCGTGCCGTTCGACGCGAGACTGATCAGCGCGCTGCGCCCCGACGCCACGCCGAAGCGGACGTAGCTGCTGGTGCCACCCGCG
>CAZMGX010000514.1:0-3440 GCA_964565915.1 uncultured Gemmatimonas sp. | reverse complement strand
AACCGCGCACTACGGGCACGGCGGGAAGACGCGGGAACCGCGGTTGCTGAGGTTTCCCGCTGTTCCCGCACTGCGCGGTTCCCGCAGGTCCCCCGCAGTTTCCTTGGCCGCAGTGCCCAGCTACCTCCCGCCGCCGTTGGCAGTTGACCCGTCGCCGCCGTTCGCCGTTGGCCCGCAGTGGAAACCCGCAGTTCCCGCTACTTGATGAGGCGGATGCCGGGGTTGATCGGGTATATCCATTCGACGCCGCGGTGTGTGACGATCGCGTCGTCCTCCAGCGGAATGCGCGCCTTCGCACCGCCCCACTCGGGCACCGGCGTCCAGACGAACAGCTCGATGGAGAATGGATTGAAGGCCTTGATGGGGAAACCGTGCTGGCCGGGATTGAACCACGCGATGGACGGACCGCTGCCGTGCCCACGGTCACCCACCGAATGGCAGCCGATGTTCACCTCGATCTTGCCGTCGTTGCTGGTCTCGTTGAACGTGCCCTGCATGCGGTAGCCGGCCTTCGTGATCTCGCCACCAAGCTGCTCGATCATCTGCCCCGCGGTCGGTCCAGGCTTGATCGTTCGCCGAATGATGTCGCGTACCTTGACCGCATTGTCGAACGCCGTCTGCAGGCCGGCCGGCACCGCCGTCTGCCCGTCTTTCAGCACGTACGCGATGCGCTTGACGTCCGTCCACGTGTTCAGGTACCCCACGCCCCAGTCGATCATCAGCAGGTCGCCGCGCTGAATGATGCGCTCATTCGACGTCGCTTCGATGCCGCGCGGTCCGGTGATGTAGACCGACGGCATCTCGAAGCTCGACCCGAGGCCGCGTTGCTGCAGCTGGTCCATCATCCACCAGGAGACGTCTTCCAGCGTCGTCACGCCCGGTGTGATCACCTCGTTCGAGAGGGCGCGATCGGCCAGACGGCGCGAGAACTCACCCGCTTCGCCGAGGGCGACCAGCCGTGATGCCGTGAAGCCACTCCGGAAGTCCGACACCACGCGCTCGGCCGACACGACCCGCGCCGCAAACTCGGGTCCGATCTCCTTGATCAAGCGATCGTAACTCGTTTTGGACAGTCCGTCCGCCGCGCCGATCGACTCGGACATGTTGATCGCGATCCGCTTGGGATTCCGCTCGGCGATGAACGGTTTGAGCGGCGCGAATCCGCGCACGAGGTCGTAGCCGCACCGATCGAGCTGATACCCGGACACCCCGATGGCGGCGCGCTCGATGCGATCACCGCCACGGTCGGTGAAAATCCAGTAGCCGACGCTGCCCACGTAACCGCGCCCGAGGTCGTCGTACATCGGATCGAACTGGTTCTCCTTCTGCATCACGATCCACATGTCGACGCCATGGTCGCGCATGGCGGCCGGCAGGATCAGGTCGAACTGGTCACGACGGATCTGGCAGCTGCGCTCCCAGCGTGTGCGTGCGTGTTCGGCGGGTGCTTGTGCTGAAATCGACGGAGTACTCAGGACGGCGGCGATCAGGCCCAGGGCAGCGGCGTGGCGTCGCCGCAGCGGTCGCGGAGGGTAGGGGATGGTCTGCATACGCAGAACGTACGGTCACGGCGGGCGAATCGCACGGGCCGGCCTCCGATCAACTGAAGACGAATTGGCAGACGGGGATGATCAGTGGCCTGCTGCGCTGCATATTGCGGAGGCTTGTTCTTGACCGACGCCGACCGTCCGGGCGTGTCGCACCGCCGACTGCTTGCGGACGGCCGGTTTCGGTACGCCTACGCCTTTCGCCGCACATCGATGACCGGTGTTCCCAATCTCAGCATCTCCGACGGGCTGCGCATCGCGGCGGAGCGTTATGGGCTGACCGTAACCGGCAGCACGCTGCCCAGCGATCGGGATCAGAACATCATGCTGGCGCACACCGATGGCCGGCGCTTCGTGTTGAAGATTGCCAACCGGCAGGAATCACGAAGCCTGCTGGAGGCCGAATGTGCGGTCATGGGAACACTCGCGTCCAGCACGTCGACGCCGGTGGTCGTCCGATCGCTGGACGGCGCCGAGATCATCGAGCACGAGGGACATTTCGCGCGCGTCATCACCGCGCTGAACGGCCAGCCGCTCAGCGAAGTGCGTCTGATCACGGATGCGCTTCGTCGTGACGTCGGTCGCGCATTCGCAAAACTGGATCGCAACCTGGCCGCGTTCGATCATCCGGCGTGTCATCGGCGACTGGACTGGGATCTGGCGCTGGCGGAGGACGTGGTGGCGAACGGCTTGGCTTCCGTTCGCGACGACGAGCTGCGGACGCTGATCCCCGGCGTGCTCGCGCAGTACCGCCGCGACGTCGTGCCGCGGCTGCCTGCGCTGCGGCGCAGTATCATCCACGGCGATGGCAACGACTTCAACATCCTGATCGACGTCGAGCAGCAGGTCGTATCGGGGATCGTCGACTTCGGTGACATGGTGTGGTCACACACGGTCAACGAGGCGGCCATTGTGATGGCCTACGTCGCGCTTGGCGCCGATGATCCGTTGGCGGCAGCCGCCGCCGTCGTGGGCGGTTATCACGCCGTACACCCGTTGACGGATGACGAGCTGGCGGCGCTATTCGGCCTCATGCGCATGCGTTTGTGCGTCAGCGTGTGCATGGCGGCGCGCCAACTCGCGCAGCGCCCGGATGAGGCGTATCTCGGTGTCAGTCAGCCGGCGGTGCGCCGCGTACTGCCGCTGCTCGCAGCGATCCATCCGCGCTTCGCCCACTATGTGTTCCGGGAGGCCTGCGGACTGGAGCCGGTGCTGCAGTCGCCAGCCGTCGTGCAGTGGCTGCGCGCGCACCGCGCCGAGGTGGCGCCGTTGCTGGGTGTCGATCTGTCCACGACGCCCGTGGCGCCGCTCGACTTCAGCGCTGGCAGCATCCTGATCGCCGGTGACGCTGCCGACAATGCACCGGCCTTGCTGGACGCCCGCGTACGGCGTGAACTGGAGACGCATGGTGCCACCGTCGGCGTCGGCGGATACGGTGAGGCGCGTCTGATCTACCATTGGCCGAACGCCCCGCGCACGGGTGAACCACGCACGATCCACATCGGGCTCGACCTGTCGACCGCTGCCGGGACGCCGCTCCATGCGCCACTGGATGGGGTCGTCCATGGTTTCGAAAACGCCACCGGGCATCATGACTACGGACCGGTGATCGTCTTGCGGCATCGGACGACCGGTACCGCACCCGTCGACTTCTTCACGCTGTATGGCCATCTGACGGTGGATTCCCTCGAGGGTCTGGAGATCGGACAGCACATTCCTCGTGGCACCGTCTTTGCGCGCATCGGTTCCGCACCCTCCAACGGGGATTGGTGGGAGCACGTCCATGTGCAGTTGATCGTCGACATGCTGGACGTCCCCTGCAACGTGGACGGCGCCGTGCGGGCCAGCCAGCGCGGCGTCTGGAGCAGTCTCTGTCCCGACCCGAACCTGCTT